>JBKOWS010000100.1:0-36391 GCA_046724565.1 Actinomycetota bacterium
CAGGAGGCGAGCTCTTCCAGTGAGGCGAGCAGCTCCTCGCGCTCGGCGCCGCGCGCTGCGCGGCGAAGGCGTTGCTCGGCCTCGCGCGTCGGCAGGTCGAGCGTCTCGAGCTGTGCTTCGGCGGCGCTCTTGGCTTCCGCCGCCCGTTCACGAGCGCCGTCGAGGATCCGCTGCGCCGCGTCGCCCGGCTCGAACTCCGGGTCCAGGTAGACGGAACGCGCGACCTCGAGCAACGCATCCCGCCGGCGCGCTGACTCGGGGTCGAGCAGGCGGGCAGCGCGGTCGAGACGGCCCGCTGCGAGGCGGGCGAGCGCCGCGACCTCGTCGGGCGCGAGACCGGGCGCGCGGGCGGCGATCTCTTCCCGGATGGCGCGCTCCGAGAGCCGTGTGAACGGGACGAGCTGGCAGCGCGAGCGGATCGTCTCGGGGAGCGGGCCGAGGTCGTCCGCCACGAGCACGATCACCGCGTAGGGCGGCGGCTCTTCCAGGTCCTTGAGCAGGGCATCCGCCGCGTCCTCGTTCATCGTCTCCGCCGAGAAGACGAGGTAGACGCGCCGGTCCGCCTCGAATGGACGCATGTGCAGGTCACGGCGGAGCGTGCGGATGTCGTCGATGCGGATCTGGTCGCCGACCGGCTCGACGACATAGAGGTCGGGGTGCGCGCCGCGCTTGACCCGCGACTGCTCGCCGATCAGCTCCGCGGCGAAGGCGATCGCCGCCGTTCGCTTGCCGACGCCGCGCGGCCCAAAGAACAGGTAAGCGTGCGCGGGTCCTTCCGCAACCGCGGCGCGAAGGAGGCGCTTGGCCTCTGCCTGCTCAGGGAAGGTCTCGAAGACGTCCACGAATCTCCTTTGCGATCTCGGCAGCAGAGCGGCCGCCGTCGACGGCGATGATCCGGTTCGGGAACATGGCCGCGAGCTCACGGTACGCGCTGTCGACCGCTCGGTGGAAGTCGAGGCTCTCGCGCTCGATGCGGTCGGACGGGTTGCTGCGGGCGAGCGCGACCTCTGGGTCGACGACGACGAGGATGGTGCGGTCAGGTAGCAGCCCCTGCGTTGCGACGAGGTTCAGCTCGAGTACCTTCTCGACGCCGAGGCCGCGGGCCAGGCCCTGGTAGGCGAGCGACGAGTCGATGTAGCGGTCGGAGATCACGTCGTGGCCGGCCTGGAGGGAGGGCGCAATCACCCGGTTCGCGAGCTCGGCGCGTGCCGCCGCGAACAGGGCCGCCTCAGTCCAGGCGGACATCTCAAGCCCTTCGAGGACCAGGCGCCGGATCTCCTCGCCGAGGGGAGTCCCGCCGGGCTCGCGGGTCGCGACGACGTCCCGCCCCTCGCTGCGGAACGCTTCCGCGAGCAGTTCCGCCTGCGTGGTCTTTCCGGACCCGTCCAGACCTTCGAAGGTGACGAACACCGCGGCCGTACGATACGGCGCGTGCGGGCGGTCGTGACCGGAGGGGCGGGCTTCATCGGCTCGCACGTCGTCGACGCGCTGCTCGCGCGCGGGGACGAGGTGCAGGTGGTGGACGACCTCTCCAAGGGGAAGCGCGCGAACGTGCCCGCCGGGGCGGAGCTGCACGAGCTGGACATTCGCGGCGATCTGGCTGAGGTTTTCGAGGCCGCCTCACCGGACGTGTGCTTCCACCTCGCGGCGCAGGCCGACGTGCGCGTGTCGGTCGAGCGGCCGGACTTCGACGCGGACGTGAACGTCCTCGGAACGCTGCAAGTCCTCGAGGCAGCGCGGCGGCACGGGACGAAGGTCGTCTTCAGCTCGACCGGAGGCGCGATCTACGGCGAATGCGACGGGCCGGCGGACGAGGAGCATCCGCGCAATCCGCTCTCGCCCTACGGCGTATCGAAGCTCGCGGCGGAGGAGTACATCTCCGCATACAGCCGCCTCTACGGGTCGGCGCACGTTTCGCTGCGGTACGGGAACGTGTACGGGCCGCGCCAGGATCCGCACGGCGAGGCGGGCGTGGTCGCGATTTTCATGAACCGGCTGCGCGAGGGCGGAACGCCGAGCATCTTCGGCGACGGAACGCAGACGCGCGACTACGTGTACGTCGGCGACGTCGTCGACGTGACGCTGGCGGCGGCCGCACACGTCGGCGGTGTCCTCAACGTCGGGACCGGCGTCGAGACGTCGGTGCTGGATCTGTACGAGCGGATTCAGCCTGCGACCGGCATCGAGCGGGCGGCGGAGTTCGCGGACCCGCGCCCCGGCGAGCTCCAGCGCAGCGTCCTTGACGCATCGCGCGCTCGGAACGAGCTCGGCTGGACGCCGCAGCGCTCGCTCGACGACGGCCTCGCCGCCACGTGGGCCTGGATCTCGGCGCGATAGATCGGCGTGCGCCTCACTGAGCTGCTGGGGTCTGACCCGAGGGTCAGACCCCAGCCTTTGGACGGCGTGCAGGAGCACGGTCGCCGGGGACGAATTCGCTGCGGGCGATGGAGCATGCGCACGATCTGATCCGACCCTGGCGACGCGCGACGATCGCCGTCAGCGCGATCGCCGCGGTCGAGCTCGTCGCGCTCGCTGCAATCACGTTCGTACTGGTCGGTAACCCGCTGTCGAGACACCTGCGCGAGACGGCGGCGATCGCGAGCACGACGCCGCACCGCACAACGACCGCCGCGCCGCCGAAGAAGGCGACGCTCGCGCGCGGCGAGACCTCCGTGATGGTGCTGAACGGCGGCGGGCGCGCGGGAGCCGCTCACGCCGCTGCCGATCGGGTCAGCGCACGCGGCTACCTGCTTGGACAGATCGGCAACGCGGCGGGCTCCACGCCGCGGACGATGATCATGTACCGCCCCAGCTACGCCGCCGAGGGCGCGCGACTCGGACACGACCTCCACGTCCGGATCGTCCGCCCGCTGGACGGGATGCGACCCTCGCAGCTCATGGGCTCGCACCTTGTCCTGATTTTGGGCAAGTAGTTGGATCCACCAGGCAGCGCGCCTGGTCGAGCGCACCGCCCTTCACGCTCGCCGGCCCATAGCGGTCAAGCGTGTACGACTGGTTCAGGTCGCGGTAGGCCGCGCGCGGCTGTCGCAGGTAGCGGAGCTCGAAGTAGCCGAGCTCGTACCACGTCTCCGCGTTCTTGGGCTCGAGGTCGCGAGCCTGGCGATACAGCTGCAGCGCTGTGGGGAACGGTTCGATCGCCGCGCGATACAAGAGCGGCTCGATCGCGAGCGGATTGAACGCGTGCGCCGACTTGAAGTCTGCCAGCGCCCGCCCCCGGTGCCCGCTGGTGAGCGCGTCGAGGCCCGCGTTGACCCGGTTGTCGGCAAGCCAGGGTGAGATCAGCGAGTAGAGCGCGGCGAGCGCGCAAACGAAAACGGTCGCGCCGCCGAGCCAACTCCGGCGAGACTGTGCGGCAACCGGCCCGGTGACGAGCGCGCCGACCGTGAGAAAGAGCGGCCCCTGCACCGCCACGTAGTCCCAGTCGATGTCGACGAGCGAGTGCAGGATGCAGATGACGACCCCGAGCCCGAGCGCCGTCAGCGCGCCGGTCCGCTCCCGGCGGACGATCCCCCACAGCGCCGCGCCGACGAACGTCCCGACGAGCAGCAGCCCGACGATTCCGGTCTCGCTGAGATCCTGGATCGCCGCGGAGTGCGGTTCCGTCACCGCCAGGGACGTGCGCCGTTCGATGCGGTCCGTCAACCCGAACGTCCCCGCGCCCGTTCCCTTCAGAGGATGGTCGAGGAAGGCGTTCCACGCCTCCTGCCACCAGCGCCAGCGGTTGCTCGAGCTCGCACTGACGATGCGTCCCGGCTGGTTCGCGACCTGCGCGCTCGCTGGATTGTTGAATTCGTGCCAACGGTCGCGCACGAAGTCCGTGGGCCCGCCGGCTCGCACAACCGACACGACGAGCGCGAGGACGACAAGCGCACCGAGGCCCGCCGCGGCCGCACGCACGAGCCGGAGATCGACCGCACGCGTCACCACGAAGCGCAGCGCCAAATAGATCGCGACCGCACCGACCACGAATGCTGCCCCGAACACCAAGCCGTCCTGCACGCGCGCGCTGTGCGGCTGACCGTCCGAGCTGATGCCGGGTAACAGCAACGCCACCCCGGCCACAACCGCTGCGACGATCCACGCCACCGCGAGCGGCCCGACCGCCTCGAGCCGCTCGCCGTCTAGCACGAGCCACGCGACCGCCGCGACGATCGTCAGGACGATCCCGACGCGGGAGTACGTCAACACCGCGACGACGAGCGCCTCGTACAAGAGCAAGGCGCCGGCCGGCCGCCACCGCCGCACCGCCCACAACCCGAGCGGCACGGACGCGGCGGCGAGCAGCGCCAACTCGTTCCAGTAGCCGACCGGATAGCGCAGCCGCGATAGCCGTCCGTAATCCGAGTACAAGCCCGGAACGACCTTCGCGGCCAGTGCCCACACGAACAGCGCCCCGAGCAGCACCGCCGCCACCGCCGCGAACCGCCGCAACGGCACGCCCGCCACCAGCGCCCCGACCGCCGCGAACGCGAAGTAGACGAGCCCACGGTTCGTGTAGTCCCACGACCGGCTCGGCTGGATCGACCAGGCGATGGAGAACCCCTGCCAGACGACGAAGGCGCCGAGTGCACCGAAGAACAGGAGTCCAGGCCCCGTAACCCGAACTGGATGGAACGCCCAGCCGACGGCGGCCACCACCACAGCGGCCGCCCCGATCCAGAAGAGGCGCCCCTGACTCGAACCGTCGCCGAAGAAAAGCGCCGCAAATGCCAGTCCGACCGCGGCGATGTTCAGCACGGCAGGCCGACGCGTCGGTCGCGAGGCGAACACACGCCGCATCCGAGCAAGCCTGCCGGACGTTCGTAAGGCAGACGTGATCACCCGTCGCCGCTTACAAACCGCTTACAAGTGACTCATGACAGGCTCACTCCCATCCGGCAGGGTGGGCAAGATCGTTCGTTAGAGTCCGCGTCTTCTAGCCGCAGCACGGCCTCTCCGCATGCCGAAGTTCTTGAAGACCCTCATCCTTCTCGTCGCAGCCATGGTTCTCGCCGGCGGCGTCTTCGGGGTCGGCAAAGCGGAGGCTCGTTCGAGCAGCGTCTGCTCGAAGGCACTGATCCACGACTGGTACGTCGACGGCCGTGTCGACAAGACGTACCCGGTGCACTGCTACCGAGAAGCGCTGAGAGACATCCCCGAGGATCAACTCATCTACGGGACGCTTCGCGACGACCTGAACCGCGCGCTCCAGGCGACGATCCGGAAGCACAACGGCAACGTCACTCCGAACACGCCGGTGCCGGGATACGACGACAAGAACGGCGGGGCTCCTCCGCCCGGCGGTGGTAGCAGCGGTGGCGGTGGCGGCGGCCTGTTCGGCTGGCTCGCCGACAAGCTCGGCCCGAGCACAGCGGACACGATCCCGATTCCGTTGCTCGTGCTCGGTGGGCTGGCGTTAGCTCTGATCCTCGCGGCGGCGGTCAGCTTCTTCGCCCGGCGCGTGCAGGCGCGCCGCGCCGCGACCGACCCGCAGCCACCGCGCTCGCACTTCTAAGCCTCGGTTGAGGGTCACGCCGCAGGCCTCGCGAGGGGCGGCAATCCGGCTTGGAAAGCGGCCTCGCGGGTACGATTGGGGTTACGTCCGAGCCAATTTCTAAGGTCCAGATCCCGATCGGCGGCGCCTCCTAGAAGACGCAACAGCACTCCGATCGAGACCCATATCCGCAGGCACTAGGCTCGGGAGGAACAGGATGGCGACCGCCAAGGACATAGCGACTCAGGCACCGGCAGATTCGGCTGAGAACACCGTCGTCGACGAGAGCGCGAGCCTCGCCGTGCGGCGCTATTTCACGATCCCGGGCCGCGACCCGTTCGACGAGATCGAGTGGGAGACCCGCGACGCCTTCATCCCGGGCAAGGACAAACCGGTCTTCGACCAGAAGGACGTCGAGTTCCCGAAGTTCTGGTCGCAGACCGCGACGAACATCGTCGCGCAGAAGTACTTCCGCGGCCGCATGACCTCGCCGGAGCGGGAGCGGAGCGTCCGGCAGATGATCGGCCGGGTCGTCGACACCATCTCCGCCTGGGGCCGCGCCGACGGCTACTTCGCCACCGATGAGGAGGCCGACACCTTCGAGGCCGAGCTCAAGGCGATCCTCGTCAACCAGCTCGCCTCCTTCAACAGCCCGGTCTGGTTCAACGTCGGCTTCGAGGAGAAGCCGCAGTGCTCGGCGTGCTTCATCCTCTCGATCGACGACTCGATGGAGTCGATCCTCGATTGGATTCGCCGCGAGGGCGTCATCTTCCGCGGCGGCTCGGGCTCCGGTGTCAACCTCTCGAAGCTTCGCTCCTCAAAGGAGCAGCTCTCCAAGGGCGGCTACGCGTCAGGGCCGGTGTCGTTCATGCGCGGCGCCGACGCGTCCGCCGGGACGATCAAGTCGGGCGGCAAGACGCGGCGCGCGGCGAAGATGGTCGTCCTCGACGTCGACCATCCCGACATCGAGGAGTTCATCTGGTGCAAGGCGCACGAGGAGAAGAAGGCGCGCGTCCTCGAGCAGGCCGGCTACGACATGTCGCTCGACTCGGCCGACTGGGCCTCGATCCAGTACCAGAACGCGAACAACTCGGTGCGCGTCACCGACGCGTTCATGGAGGCCGTCGAGGCCGACGGTGACTGGAACCTGACCGCGCGCACCGACGGCACCGTCGTCGAGACGATCAAGGCGCGGGCGATCCTGAAGGCAATGGCCGAGGCGGCCTGGCAGTGCGCCGATCCGGGCGTCCAGTACGACACGACGATCAACAACTGGCACACCCTGCCGAACACGAGCCGCATCAACGCGTCGAACCCGTGCAGTGAGTACATGTCCATCGACGACAGCGCGTGCAACCTCGCCTCGCTGAACCTGATGAAGTTCCGCCGCGAGGACGGCGAGCTCGACGTCGAGGCCCTCACGCATGCCGTCGATGTCGTGTTCCTCGCGCAGGAGATCCTCGTCGGCAACTCGTCGTACCCGACGCCCGAGATCGAGGCGAACGCGAAGGCGTACCGCCAGCTCGGCCTCGGCTACGCGAACCTGGGCGCGCTGCTGATGGCGCGCGGCCTGCCGTACGACTCGGAGGAAGGGCGCGCGTACGCGGCGGCGATCACGGGACTGATGACCGGCCGCGCGTATCGCAAGTCGGCGGAGATCGCCTCGCGAATGGGGCCGTTCGCCGGCTACAAGCCGAACGCCGCGGCGATGATCGGCGTCATGGCGCAGCATCGTGCCGCCGTCGGGAACATCGACGGCGCCGAAGCGGTGCCCGCGGATCTGCTGACCGCGTGCCGGCAGGCGTGGGACGACGTCCTTAACCTCGGCGAGGTGCACGGCTACCGAAACGCGCAGGCGACCGTGCTCGCGCCGACCGGGACGATCAGCTTCATGATGGATTGCGACACCACCGGGGTCGAACCCGACTTCTCGCTCGTGAAGTCCAAGAAGCTCGTCGGCGGCGGCGAGATCACGATCGTGAACAAGTCGGTGCCGATGGCGCTCGAGAAGCTCGGCTACGCGCCGACGGAGGTCGAGGAGATCGTCGCGTTCGTCGACGAGCGGAACACGGTCGTGAGTGCGCCGTTCATCAAGGCCGAGCACTACCCGGTGTTCGACTGCGCAGTCGGCGACCGCGCGATCCACTACATGGGTCACGTGAAGATGATGGGCGCCGTCCAGCCGTTCATCTCGGGGGCGATCTCGAAGACCGTGAACCTGCCGGAGACGGCGACGGTCGACGAGGTGGCGCAGCTCTTCCGCGAGTCGTGGAAGCTCGGCGTGAAGGCGATCGCGATCTACCGCGACAACTGCAAGGTCGCGCAGCCGCTGTCGGGGAAGAAGGACGACGGCGCGCAGACGACTTTGGTCTCGGCGTTGCCGCCGGCGCCCCTGACGCAGCGGCGCCGCCTTCCGGACGACCGCACCGAGGTCGGCCGCAAGTTCCGCGTCGGCGAGTACGAGGGCTACATCCATGTCGGTCTGTTCGACGACGGGACTCCGGGAGATGTGTTCGTCGACATCGCCAAGGAGGGCACGACGCTCGCCGGGCTGATGAACAGCTTCATGATCTCGGTGTCGCTCGGCCTGCAGTACGGCGTGCCGCTCGAGGTATACGTCTCGAAGTTCGCGCATATGCGGTTCGAGCCGAGCGGGATGACGAACGATCCGGACATCCGAGCCGCGAAGTCGATCGTCGACTACATCTTTCGCTGGATGGGGAAGAAGTTCCTGACCGTCGACCAGCAGGAGGAGATCGGGATCCTGTCCGCCGAGGTGCGTGCAAGGTTGGCGGAGGGTTACCGCAACGGCGGGGACGCGCCAGGAGCTGCGCCGGCGGTACCGGTGGAAGCAGCTCCGCCTGGGCAGACCGCGCTGTTCAACGCCTTCGAGGATGCCCAGGAGTGCGCGAAGTGCGGCGGCCGGATGGTGCGGACCGGCTCGTGCTACACGTGCCGCGACTGCGGGACTAACACCGGCTGCAGCTGAGATACAGGCTGAAACGTTGAAGCCAACAGGGCCGCGAATGCGGCCCTGTTGCACGTCGGGGTAGTTCCGCGATGGCGTGCGGCTTCTCGTTGGGATGGAAGCAGCACTTCGTCGGCGCCCATTCTTGACTCAGTTGATCGGCAGCAGCAGGTCGATTACGTCGTGTCTGCGGTAGAACTCGATGCCTGGACGAGTTTGATCGCGGTCGGAGCGCTCGGCGAGCGTCTCGAACGTCGGCGCGATCAGCTCGTAGAGGTCGGGTGGTTCTCCCGTAAGACGTACGCGCGCGTAACGGCCGCCGGGAAGTGAACCGGCCTCGAGTCCGATCGCGGCGGGATGATCGCCCTCGCGGGTCTGGACGCAAACGAGGTATTCGCCGTCTTTGAACGCCCCGTAGCACTTTCTGCCGCGCAGCGAACCGATAGCAGCTTCGACCCCGGCAATCCCCTCGCCGATCGCAACCGGTTCATCGGCCACCCGCTTGAACATCACCGGCACGGCATCCCGCTGGACGATCACGTGGGGCCTCTCTGCCACCGCACGATGCTAGCTCTCCCAACCAGAAGCCGCCGGTCAGTTCCGCGGTAGCGGGATCTTCCGCACCGCATTCGACCGCTCGTCGACCACCCACAGCGCGGTACCAAGCGGGACGATGTCTCGCGGGTTCGACGGCGCCGACGCCTGGCTCGCCTACCAGACGCTGGTCTTCTTCCTCGACCCCCCGCTCCTGCACTGGCCCTGCGCGACGCCTGGACACCCGTCGCCGCGCGCGTCGATCCGGCGAAAGGGCCGAACTTCCGTACTCGGCCACGCCAAGGGCTACTCCTGGGAAACGACGTCTACGCGAACGGGCTCGCGCTCCTTCTCGACGGGCTCGAGGCGCGGCTCGAGGCCTGAGTTTCGCAATACTTCCCGAAATGAAGCGACTGGCCGACCCGTACCGGGATCTCGACGTCATCGACTCGCGTGCGCCCCGGTTCAACCAGGCGACGATCGGCACCCTCGCCGCGCTCGCAGTCGCGACGGGCTGGTGGTGGCTGCTCGGATTGCTCGCCGCACAGCTGATCGTCGGACTGACGATCGGCCGGCGCTTCTGCCTCCCGTGCCTCGCCTACTTCGAGCTCGTCCAGCCGCGCTTGGGCGAAGGGACGCTCGAGGACGCACGACCGCCGCGGTTCGCCAACCTCGTCGGCGCAGTCTTCCTCACCGGCGCAACAGCGGCCTACGCGGGAGGGCTCGCCACGCTCGGCGCAACCCTCGGCGGTCTCGTCGCGGGACTCGCACTCCTCGCCGGGGCGACCGGTTTCTGCACGGGCTGCGAGGCCTACAAGCTTGGTTCCTATTTGCTCGGCAGGCCGTTCGTCGCGTGCCCCCTCCCGCCGAGGCCCGAATAGCCATGACGTGAGACGATCCGTCCGTGCGGGACGAGGACGTCCGGACGTCGTGCTTCGCGCAGTTGGCGATCCTCAGCGCGCGATTCGGCGCCGACCTCCCTTATCGAGGCGGGCTTGACGCCGGATTTTCCTTTCGCGGCACTCGCGTCCCTTACCTCAGCCCGCAGAAAGGCATCCTTCGCGCGGCCGTTCAGAGAGGCCCTGCCGCTCTTTCACTCCAGACCTCGGCCAAGACGCCGTACCGCGATGTTGAGACGCCGGACGGCTTTCTCTACGACTACCGCGCAGGCTCGATAGATCAGGCCGATAACCGAGCGCTCCGTGCCGCACACGACCTTCAGGTACCTCTCGTTTACTTCGTGGGCACTCGCGCCGGTTGGTACCGGCCGAACTTCCCCTTCTATGTCATCGCCGACGACCCCGCCGAGAAGCAGGTCCTCGTTGCACCCGGCGTTATGGTCGGCCCGATGGACGAGCCCGAGCCACTACTTCCGACGGATCCGATCGAGCGAAGGTACGCGGTACGCGAAGTCCGAGTCCGGATCCACCAGGCACAATTCCGCGGCCGAGTCGTACCCGCATACAGGGAGCAGTGCACAATCTGCCGCCTAAAAGAGGTGAGGCTCCTCGATGCGGCGCACATCACCGGCGATCTCGAAGCGCAAGGGGAGCCGACTGTAAGCAACGGTCTGGCAATGTGTTCCATTCACCACCGGGCTTTCGACCACGACCTCGTCGGGATATCCCCCGATTACGAGGTCCGCGTGTCGCCTCGCCTGCTCAATGACGAGGACGGTCCGATGCTCGATCTCCTCAAGACCTTCGACGGAAGCGCGATCTACTTGCCTCGCCGGGCGGAATGGAAACCAGACCGCGAGCGCCTCGCGCTCCGCTTCGACCGCTTCCTCGAAGCTTCAGCGTGACGCCCCGATCGTCGCACGGGGCGGCAAGCGAATGGATCGAAGTCAACATTCCGGCGCGCGCCGACGATCGCGCCCGCCTGCTGCTCGACGTCGTCGATCCACTCGTCCACGAGCAGCTCGCGGCGCGAATCAAGACCTGGTTCTACTTCTGGGAGCCCGAGCTTCGACTGCGCATCCGCTGGGCTGATCCGGAGCAGGCAGAAAGCGCGCGCGCCGAGCTCGCCGGCTTCCTCGATCAAGGCAAGGCCGATGACAAGCTCGAGGACTGGTACGAAGGAAGCCACGGCGTCAGGGGCGAGGTCTACCGGGGCGAAGCCGAGCTCTACGGCAGCGAGGTCTGGGAGCTGACGGCGAACGACTGGCTGGGCGGAAGCGAGCTGGCCCTCGCCATCGTTCGCTTCGAAGCCGAGGGTGTGCTGAAAGAGCCGAGAGTGTTCCACTGGGCGAGGCGTGTGCACCTCTTCTCGAACCAGCTCTGGCTCGACGAGATCGCCCTGTGCCTCCGCCAGGCGCACGGCTATCTCGGCATGGCCGATCCCAAGGACCCGAGCGTCGTCGAGGTTCGGGGCGCGATCGAGAAGTATCTAGAAGGCGCCTGAGTAAGCGTTCAGCGCGGGCTGGCCGCCGAGATGTGCGTACAGCACACGTGATCCGGCCGGAAGTCGCCCGGACTGGACGAGGTCGATCAGCGCGGCCATCGACTTCCCCTCGTACACCGGATCGGTGAGCATCCCCTCGAGGCGAGCGCAGAGACGGATGGCGTCAATGGTCTTCACGTCGGGAATGCCATACGTGCCGGCATGCCATTCACCGAGCAGGACGATCTCGTTGTCACGCAGCTCGCGACCGAGGCCGATCGCGTCCGCGGTCTGTCGAGCGATGCGGGCGATCTGATTCCACGTTTGCTCGACGGTTGCCGAGCCGTCGATGCCGAGCACCTTGCGCTCGGCGTCCCGCAAGGCGAAGCCGGCGATCATGCCGGCCTGCGTCGAGCCGGTGACCGAGCACACGACGATCGTGTCGAAGAACACGCCGAGCTCCGCCTCCTGCTCTGCAACTTCCTGGGCCCACCGCGCAAAGCCGAGCCCACCGAGCGGATGATCCGAGGCGCCCGCCGGTATCGCATACGGCTTCCCGCCGCGCTCCTCGACTGACGCGAGCGCCTCTTCCCAGCTCGGCCGAATGCCGATGTCGAACCCGCCGGGATCGAGGCGCACATCCGCGCCCAGGATCCGCGACAGCAGAATGTTGCCAACCTTGTCGTAGACGGCGTCAGGCCAGTCGACCCAGTGCTCCTGCACGAGGACGCAGCCGAGTCCGAGCTTCGCGGCGACGGCGGCGACCTGCCGCGTGTGGTTCGACTGCACGCCGCCGATCGACACGAGCGTGTCGCACCCCTGTGCGAGCGCCTCGGCGACCAGGTACTCCAGCTTCCGCGTCTTGTTGCCGCCGTACGCGAGCCCGGAGTTGCAGTCCTCGCGTTTCGCCCAGATCTCGACCTTGCCACCGAGATGATCACTGAGCCGCTCGAGCCGATGCACCGGCGACGGGCCAAACAGGAGCGGCACGCGCGCAAAGCTCTCCGCACTCATCGCGATGAATCCAGGGCATTGGGCCGCGCGGTCCCAAGTGTCGTAGATCGTCCGCGTGGGGTCATTCGTTGCCCGTTGACATCGCCCGCGTCTGAGTCTTAGTCTCGTTGGTCGCTTGGCTAGGAGACGCCATGGAGGCTCCGGATCAATCCCGGCCGAACGGGGGCGCGATGGACATCATCGATGTTCTACGTCGAATCATCGCCGGCGCCTTTCTTGCCGGTTTTGTCGGAGTCTGGATTTGGATTGCGCTCAAGCTCTTTCGCTTTGATCCGAGCGATTCTGAACCGAAGCTCGTGCTCTCTACAGCGTTTGCGACGGTGTCCGGCGCCTTGTCAGCGACTGTCGGGGCCGGCACGGCCACCGTCTTAGGGATCGAGGTGCAGAGGGAGAGGAACAAGCGCACGAGTCTGCGACAGAGCTTCGCCGCTGCAGCGACAAAGTCTCCATTGATCATCGCCGGGGTCTTGGCGTATCTGGCAGTTGGGGCCCTTTTGATCGTGGCCTGGTTGGCAAAGGGCGATGCCGCTCCCGACGTAGTCGAGTCGTTCGCCATTGGCGCACTTGGCTGGATGGGAGGCGCCTTCGTTGCCGTGTTTGCGGCGGAGGGTGGCTAGCCGGTGCCGCTGAACTAGGCTGCCGACGCGTCGCGGACTGGGTCATCACTTGAATCTCCTATACGAGGTTGAAGCGATAGACGTGCACGTCGTGCGGGCCGAACCAGTCTCTGAAGCTCCGGTTACTCACGTTCACCGACCTGAACTGCTGCTTGTCGGGCTGGATCGGCGGTGGTAACGGGTCCTGCACGTACTCGAACATCACCTGGCCGGCCGTCAGCGCCGCGCCGCCCTGTTTGTTCGGCAAGCCGCTGAACGTGACGCGACTCGTCGTCCCTCCTCGCCTGACGGCGATGACGTAGAGGAAGTTCCCGCTGCGCCTGGCGGTCAGCTCCACGTCTGCCGCGCTGGACGACACGGCGACTTTCGCAACCGGCGCGGTGAGTGCAGGAAGCACTGACGGCGACGTCAGCTCGACGACCAGCGGCCGGAGGACTTGCTCCCAGAACGTCCAGTTCCATCCGAGTTGCGCGTCGCGCGGCCTCATTACCTGCGTCAGCTGCCCTCCGAAGAAGATGAGACCCCTCGCGCCGTTCGCGATCGCCTGGTACGCCATGAACCGTTCCTCCTGGAGGGCCGGAAAGCGGGGAACGAGGCCAGGGCGCTGCTGGCTCGGCGTCACGCCGCTCCAGGCGATCTGCAACGTCATCCAGATCGGCTTGCTGCCGGCCGCACGAACCATCTTCTTGGTCACGTCGCCGACGACGCTGATGTCCTTGTTCGGCAGGTCCGAATGCCGTCCCGGTGGATACGCGACCGGGTAGATGTCCGCACCGGTGATGTCGAAGGCCGGACGGTACGGCGTGAGGCTCACGACGGTGCCAAGCGGTGCCTGGATGATCACGACCGGATGGTCGGAGTCGACCGTTCGCAGCTTCGTTCGCGCACGCACGAGGCCGGCCGCCGCGATCTTGCCTAACGCCGGCTCGTCGGCTCCCTTGTACGCGCCGAGCGCGGCGTGCGTCTTGAGCCCGTTCGCGATCTTCACGAGGAGCTGCTCCTCGACCGAACCCTGCGCGGCCGGAAGATTGGCCGCGTTCCCGAGTCGCGGCCAGCAGAACATCGCGTGGGAGGCGGCGGCATCCATTCGCGCTCGCTCCGCCGCGATCTGCGCGTCGACCTGCTGCATGTTCCATTCGCGGAAGCCGGTCCGGATGAAGTTCGCGCCTGCATCGGCGACCTCGGCCCAGGCGTTGCGGCCGTCCGGCGTCTGTCCGTCCGGCGGAGGCGCTTCCGAGAGCCCGATCGGAAAGATCTTCTGTCCGTTGACAACCAGGCAGCCTGTCGCGGCGTCGATCGGAACGGCACTCACCTCCTCTCTGTGACGGTACCGCTCTCCGGCCCTGGCCCGGGACGAGCCAGCAGGATCGCGCCGACCGTCACAGCGGCGAACGCAAGGATGCGCAATGCGCCGTACACACCCGACGGCACCGGCTCGTCGAGCACGATCGTTCCCGCCGCGATCGGCAGCGCATTCGTCAGCAGTGTCGCAAGGCCGGCAACCGTTAGCGCGCCGCCGCGCTGATAGCCCAGCTGCAGCAGCCACGTCCCGAGCGTGTAGCCGAGGATCACCGGAATCACGAAGAGGAGTCGGATGCCGCCCTGAGTCGCGACCTTCGTGCTGACATCGCCGACGGAGAAGAACAGACCGCCGGCGATCCCTTCCGCCACCGCGACTCCGAGCATTACCCGCCCCGCCGAAACGACGAGGACTGCCGCGCCGGCGGTGGCCGCGAGCCAGAGCAGGATCGTGACCGTCGAGCCTGCGCCGCCTTCGCTGCTGCCGCCCGCCAGCGACACCCCGAGCGCAAGCAGACCGATGATCGACAGCCACACGCCGTAGCGCTCGCGCTCTCCGAGGGGCCGGCCGGTAACTCGTGCCGACGCGTACGCGAGCACGCCGATCCCTCCCGCGGAGACGCTCTGCACCAGGGCGAGCGAAGCCAGTGCAAGCGCCGCCACATAGAGGGCGAAGCCGGTCGACTCCATAGCGAACCCGATCAGCCAACTGCGGTCCGTGAGCAGCACCCGCGCCGACTGCAGCGGGCGGCGCAGCGACAGCATCGGTAGAGCTGCAGCCGCCTCGTGCTCACGCAGGTACGCGACGTTGACCAGCACGGTCGACGCCAGCGCGAGGACGAGGGCGACCGCCGTCGACGCATTCAAGCCCCGAAGCCTACGGGGTCGGGCTTGTGACTACGGGGCGCGGCTTACGCCGCGCTCCGTAGATGACCTACCTCGTCCAGACCCTCGACGAAGCCCTCGCGCCAGCTCCGATACACCAGCTTCCAGCCGAGCTCGCGCTTCGCCTTCGCATTCGATGCGCCGCGCCCCTCGGTCATCATCATCGCGAGCTGCTCGCCCGCCATGAGCTTGCCGAGCCACAGCGGGACATGACGCGGGGGCTTTGCGCCGACGACCTCCGCCAGGAACGGAAGCCACTCCGACGTCGGTGCCGGATCGTCGTCGACGATGTTGTAGAGGCCCGGCTCTCCGCGTTCGATCGCCAGCATCGTCGCGCGCGCGGCGTCCTCGATGTGGACGAAGGACGCGATTCCCGCGCCGCTTCCGACCACCGGGAACAGACGCCTGCGAAGCGGCTCGAGCATCTCGCCGCCTTCGGCGAGCGACGTCCCCGGTCCGTAGAACCCGCCATAGCGCAGAACCGTGCCGTTGGCGGCGACGACGGTCTGTTCGAGGTGGCGGATCGCGGCCATTGTCTGCCGCGCGTTGCTTGCCGGGTTTGGATCGAGCGGGTCGTTCTCGTCTTTCACGGCCGCGCCCTCGCGGGCGTACGGCCACCCGGCATAGCTCTGGGCCACGAACTTCCGTACGTCGACCGCCTTGGCAGCGGCCAGCAGGTTGTCAGTTCCTTCGGTTCGCAGCCGGTTCGTCTGCGCGAACGCTTCATCGAACTTGCGCAGGCTCCCGGCCACGGCTGCGAGCGCAGTCGCCTGGTGGACGACGACGTCCGGGGCTGCCTCGGAGACTGATCGGCCGACCGCCTCGGCGTCGAGGACATCGACGACAACCGGTTGCGCGCCCAAGGCACGCAGGGCGTCGGCCTTGCGGGCGGACGTGGTCGTCCCGACGACCTCGTGACCCCTGTCGACGAGCCGCGGGACGAGCTGCTTGCCGATCGCGCCCGATGCTCCTGCAACGAAGATCCTCATGATCTGCTCCTTTCGTTTGGTTCGGGCTCTAAGACGAGGGCGACCGGTCGCCCGTGACATGTCACGGGCGCGCGTGCTATCTCGTCTTATTGGCATGCGCACCGAGGCGCCGTACGAAGACCTGAGGCCGCTGCTGTTCTCGATCGCCTACCGGATGGTCAGCAGCGTCAGCGAGGCAGAGGACATCGTCCAGGAGTCATTTCTGCGCATCCACCGCGCCGAGAGAGAAGGGACGAGGATCGAGTCGCCCAGGGCGTATCTCTCGGCGGTTACCACACGTCTCAGCATCGATCACCTCAAGTCGGCGCGCGTGCGACGCGAGCAGTACGTCGGGCAGTGGCTGCCCGACCCGCTTCTGACCGATTCGGCCCCCGATGCAGCGGCACAAACCGAGACCGCGGACTCCCTCTCGATGGCCTTCCTCGTCCTGCTCGAGAGCCTGACGCCGGTCGAACGCGCGGTCTTTCTGCTCCGCGAGGTCTTCGACTACGAGTACGGCGAGATCGCGAAGATCGTCGAGCGGAGCGAGGACAACTGCCGCCAGCTGTACGTGCGTGCGCGCCGCCACATCGACGAGGGCCGGCCGCGCTTCGAGGCGTCGCGGCAGCAGCGGGACGAACTGGCGCAGCGATTCTTTGCCGCCGCGCAGCAGGGCGACACGGAAGCGCTGATCGAGATGCTAGCCGCGGACGTCGTCGTCTACGGCGACGGGGGCGGCAAGGCGCCGTCGTGGCCTCAGCCGATCTACGGACGCGACCGCGTCGCGAAGCTGATGGCGGGCACGTTTGTACACGCACTCAGGCTTGGCGCATCGCTGCAACCGACGCACATCAATGGACAGCCCGGCGTGATGTTCCTCGACTCTGAGGGCCGCATTGGGTCGGTCATGTCACTCGACATCGCGGACGGCGTCGTGCAGACGATCCGCGGGGTCATCAACCCGGAGAAGCTCGCGCACCTCGGGCCGGTGGCCGACGTGCGCGAGCTGCTGCGGAGGCAGCGAGGCTAGGCCGCCTCCGCCTCCACGACCTCCTCGTCCTCCGGAACGACCTCGATGGCCTCCTGAGCCCTGGCGGGTCGCCTCAGGCCCACGAAGGCGACGCCGAGCACGGCGGCGATCACCGACACGAAGAGGCCAGCATGGAAACCGTCGAGCACCGCCTGTGAACCGCCTTCGCTGCCGACGTTGGCGTTGCTCACGGCTGTGGTGATGGCGAGGAACAGGGCGCCGCCGAACTGGAAGGACGTGTTCAGAAGGCCACCGGCAAGGCCCTGCTCCGTCGGGGCCACTCCGGTCGTTGCGGCGATGTTCAGCGGGCCGAACGCCAGCGCGAACCCGAGCCCAGCGAGCAGAACCGTCGGCAGGATGGCTGCCCAGTAACTCGAATCGAGCCCGATCGGGATGAACAGCGAGTACGCCGCCACCGTCGAGATGAGACCGGCGAGGATCAAGCGCATCACGCCGAAGCGGTAGACGAGCGAGGCGACCTGCGGAGCGAGCAAGGCGACGAGCAGGCCGCCCGGGAAGATGGCGAAGCCCGTCTGAAGCGGCGACCAGCCACGCAGCTGCTGCATGTACAGCGTCGCGATGAACTGGAAGCCGACCCAGCCGCCGAACAACGTCATCGCGGCGAGGTTCGCCCGCACGAGCGACTCCGATCGGAGGATGCCCAGGCGGATCAGTGGCGTCTCCGTGTGCTGTTCTCGCCAGACGAACGCGCCCAGGATCGCGGCCACGAACACGAACGAGCCGAGCGTGCGTGCGGAAGCCCAGCCCTTGGTGGGCGCTTCGACGAGCGTGTACACGAGCAGGAGCATTCCCGCCGTCAGGCTGACCGCACCGGCGAGATCGAACGCGCGTCGCGTGCGCAGTGGTTGCGGTCCGACGGGGATGAGCCTCGTGCCCGCGATCAGCGCCACGAGGGCGACCGGCACGGGCAGGAAGAACGTCCAGCGCCATCCGAGCTCTGTCAGCAAGCCGCCGAACACGAGCCCAAGCGAGAAGCCGGTCGCACCCGTCGCGGTGTAGACCGACAGCGCCTTGTTGCGCGCGGGGCCCTCCGCGAAGCTGGTCGTGATGATGGACAGGCCCGCCGGCGCAGTGAACGCCGCGCTGACGCCCTTGATGAAGCGGGTGATGATCAGCAGCGTTCCGTCGGTGGCGATGCCGCCGAGAGCGGAGGCGACGATGAACACGCCGAGCGCAACCAGGAACACGCGGCGCCGCCCGAAGAGGTCCGCGGCTCGGCCGCCCAGCAGCAGGAAGCCGCCGTAGCCGAGCACGTACGCGCTCACCACCCACTGGAGCGAGCTGGTGGACATATTGAGGTCGGTACGAATCGAGGGAAGCGCAACGCCCACCATCGACACGTCGAGAGCGTCGAGGAAGAGGGCGCCGCAGAGGACGAGCAGCATCGCCCAGGCGCGCCGGGACAGCCGCTCCGTTGGTGAAGTGATGGCGTCGGTTGTCATCCCCCGACTTTGGCGGCCGGGCCTAACCCAGTACCAGAGCGTCTTTATCCTGGTACCGGAAGTACCCGGCTCAGCCTTTCCCGCGTGGGCAATACTGCCTGCGTGGCCACTGCGCTCCACTCAAACGGCACCAGTGAGTCGCGCCGCCGCGAGCTGGCGGCGTTCCTGAGAAGCCGGAGGGAGCGCCTGAGGCCGGAGCAGGTCGGACTGGCGCCTTCGCGTCGGCGCCGAACGCCCGGCCTCCGCCGCGAGGAGGTCGCGCAGCTCGCCGGGGTCGGTGTGACTTGGTACACGTGGCTCGAGCAGGCGCGCCAGATCAATGCGTCACCCCAGGTGCTCGACGCGATCGCACGCACCCTGCAGTTCGACTCGCACGAGCACGCGCACCTCTTCACGCTTGCCGGCCTGCCGACGACCTCGATCGAGCACGAGTGCGGCGCGCTCAGCCCGGTGGCGCAGACCCTCGTCGACCAGATGGAGCCCTACCCGGCAATCATCCTCAATGCGCGCTGGGACCTGCTCGCGTTCAACCGCGTGCAGGCGACGTTCCTCCCCGAGCTGGACAGCATCCCGATCGAGGACCGCAACTGCCTGTGGCAGGCGTTCACGAATCCCCGGTGGAAGGCGATGATGGTCGACTGGGAGGAGTCCGTCTCACTGATGGTCGCCGAGTACCGAGCCGCCATGGCGGAGCACATCGACGATCCGGCGTGGCAGTCCCTCGTCGACCGCCTGCGCGAGGCCGCGCCCGAGTTCAGTGCCTTCTGGGAGCGCCACGACGTCGGTTCGGACAACTACACGAAACGCCTGATGCATCCCACCGGCGGCTTGATGCGGCTGAACTACATGAACCTGTGGCTCGACCATCGCCCACGCGTGCGAATCGTCGTCTTCACGCCCGCTGACGACGAGACGCAGGAGCGCCTCGAAGAGATTCACCGCTCGCTCTAGCTGGACGCCGCCGGCTCGATGTTGTGGTTGAACCTGAAGCGGTTCTCCAGGTCGTACTCGCGCTTCACACGGCGTAGACGTTCCAGCCGTGCGGTCTGCGGCAGGTCGTCGGGCATCTCGCTCGCGTAGTTGACGTAGCCCTCGCCGAGACTCCACGGCGCCAGGCCAGAGGAGTACGAGCGAGCCGCCGCGGTTCGCCGCTCGTCGTCAGCGGCATCCATCCAGGTGCTGATGAACGTCGCATTGTGCGATGCCTCTCTGCCGGCAAAAGCGGTGGCCTCGGGCGGTACACGCTTCGCGGCTCCGTGGATGCACTCGATCAGGACGCCGCCGACCATCTCGGGGTCGTCGAACGTCTTCGCGGTCAACTCGAGCACCTCGTCGGAGAGCTCGCGGATGAAGCGTCCCGACCAGTAGTTCCGCAGTCCGGACGGCATTCGCCCGAAGATCTCCTGCAATTCGGGGTAGTACATCGGACGAACGCCATCGGCGAGCGGTGTCAGGTCGTTGGTGAGCGGCTTGATCGCTGCACGCCCTTCGTCGGGATCGCCGAAGTACGCGACCGACAGGACGGTGCCGCTGTTCGGCGTGACGGCCGAGCGGAACACCTGGCCGAACAGGACGAGCTCGTCGGGAGCTTCGGCTGCGAGCGCTCGGAACGCCGGGAGCACCTCTCGCGCGCCCTCGACCGGATACACGAGCAAGCCGCCGAGCAGCAGGTCGACCGGATGCAGGCGAAACGTGAACTCGACGACGACGCCGAAGTTCCCGCCGCCGCCTCGCAGCGCCCAGAACAGCTCCGGATTTTCGTTCTCGGAGGCGCGGATGACGTGGCCGTCGGCGGTGACGACCTTCGCCTCGAGCAGGTTGTCGACCGTCAGTCCGTGCGGGCCCATCAAGTGCCCCAGGCCGCCGCCGAGCGTCAGTCCTGCGACACCGGTGTCGCCGAACGTGCCGCCCGGCGTGGCAAGGCCATGCCGCTGACACGGCGGGTCGAGGTCCTCCCAGAGCGCACCGCCGCCGCAGGTGGCGGTCCGGGCGTTCGGATCGACCGTCACGTATCGCATCAGCCGCAGATCGACCACGAGGCTGCCGTCGCCCATGCAATGGCCGGCCACGCCGTGCCCACCGCCGCGGACGGCGATCGGCAGGCCGACGTCGGTCGCAAACGAGACGGCAGCGGCGACGTCGTTCACGTCGAGCGGGCGTGTAATCAGGGCCGGGCGCCGGTCGAGGATGCCGTTGAAGGTGGTCCGTGCCGCGTCGAATGCGAGGACGTCGTCGGGGCTGATCACCAGCCCGCGGTGCTGCCGCCGGAAGTCCGCGAGCGGCAACTGCTCGACCACGGCCACGGAGTCAGCTAAGCAGCCTTCGTCACGCTCCGCAACCGGCGTTCGATCGTGCGGCGAGCTCGCTCGATCGGCTCGGAGGTGCGCACGACCACGAACTGACCGTTTGCAAGAAACAGCGCAGCCTCGATCTCGAACGCGAGCTGCGCGGCATCCTCTTCAGGATCAATCGCCCCCTCCTCCTGAGCGTCGCGCACCGCAGCCTGGAGCCGGCCGAGCCAATCCTCGTTGAAGGCGACGAGAGCGTCGCGAACGGGGCCCGGATGCATATCGACCTCGGCCAGTGCCGAGGCGAAGAAGCAGCCGCCGGCGAAGGTCCCCGCTTCGACGTAGCGCAGGTAGCCGTCGGCGAGGCGCCGCAAACGTTCGAGCCCGCTGGGCGCTCTCTCGGCCGGCTCGATCACCTGCTCGGCGAAGACCGCGTTCGCGGTTTGAACAGTGGCGAGCTGGAGCTCCTCCTTGGAGCCGAAGTGGGCGAAGAGGCCGCTCTTGCTCATCCCGACTGCCTCGGCCAGGCGCCCGATCGAGAGGCCGGTGATCCCCTCCACGGTGGCGAGCTGCGCCGCCTCGCGCAGGATCGCGCTTCGGCTTCGCTCGCCGTCGCTGCGCCTCTTTCGGACTGTGGCGTTCATCGCACTTGACAAGATAGCACGACCGTTCGTATAGTCAGCCAGATTAAACGACCGATCGTGCCAACTATCGAAGGAGGTCGAACATGAACCTGTACGTCATTCGGCGGCCGGGCGTGGGGCGTACTCCGCATGAAGTCCAGACGGCCGCGGCCAGGTCGCAACAGGTCGGCGACGAGGAGATGTCTAGCGACGTTCGCTGGATCCGGTCATACGTCGTGCACGAGAGCGACGGCGGGCTCGGAACGTTCTGCATCTACCAGGCGTCGAGCCCAGAGAAGATCCGCGAGCACGCAGCGCGTGCTGGCATTCCTGCGACTGACATCTTCGACGTCGCGGACACGGTCGTCGTGCGGCCAGATCCGGTGGCGCTCGCAGCCTGAAGCGATGCGCGCGAAGGGCAGGCGCATCGCGCTTGCCCTTCGCGCGGATCGTGCTAGCACGACCCCGAAGACGCCGGTCGCCCGGCTGTTCCTGCAGCAAGCGCGGCGCTAGATTCGCTGCATGGCTCGCTTCCTCAAACCACTGGTCGAACGCCGAACCTACGCAGAGACCCTCGACCTGCTCGTCGATCTCGTGTTCGGCACGCTGTGGTTCACGGTCTTCACGACCCTGATCGCAACCGGTGCAAGTTTGCTGATCACGCTCGTCGGCTTGCCGATTCTGACGGCGACCTTCCTGCTCGCGCGTGGCGCCGCGTGGTTCGAGAGGCGGCGAGCCCGTGCGCTGCTGGGGATCGAGGTCGACGACCCTGTGCGACGGGCGGCAAAGGGCAGCAGTGTCTGGCAGAAGCTCGTCGCGCCGTTCCGCGATCGCACCACCTGGAAGGAGCTCTTCTATCTCTGGCTCGTGCAGCCCGTGCAGTCGGTCGTGAACTTCACAGTCGCTGTGACCGCCTGGACAGTTCCGCTGTGGGCGATCACCCTCCCGATCTACGCCGTTCGCTGGCAGGGTGCGGCGCCGGAGATCTGGCCCGGCGAGCGTCTCGATACCTGGCACGAGGTCATCCCGACCGCCGTGGCCGGCCTCGTTCTACTGCCGCTCGTTCCATGGATCATCCGCGGGTTCGCGCGCGCCGACGCTGCGGCCGCTCGCTGGGGACTGAGCCCGAGCAAGGCCGAGGCTCTCGAGGAACGCGTCGACACGCTGCGCCAGACGCAGGCGCGGTCGGTCGACATCGCGATGGCCGACCGTCGGCAGATCGAACGCGATCTGCACGACGGTGCGCAACAGCGATTGCTGTCGCTCGGGATGGAACTCGGCATGGCGCTCGAGAAGTTCGAGACGGATCCAGACGCGGCCCGCGCGCTCGTCGGCGACGCGCACCAGGAGTTGCAGCGGGCGATCGCCGAGCTTCGAAACCTCGCGCGCGGCATCCATCCCGCCGTGCTCACCGACCGCGGGCTCGACGCGGCGCTGTCGTCGCTCGCGGCCCGCTCGCCGATTCCGGTTCGGCTCGAGGTCGAGCTGCGCGAGCGCCCTCCGGCGTCAGTCGAAGCGACGGCATACTTCATCGTCGCCGAGGCGCTCGCCAACGCGGCGAAGCACGCGCGCGCCCGCGCAATCGACGTCCGGGTTCGGCTGATCGGCGACAAGTTGCACGTCGAGGTCGCTGATGACGGCGTCGGCGGCGCCGAGGAGCGACCGGGCGGCGGTATCGCGGGCCTCGCCGATCGCGCCTCGTCGGTCGAAGGTTCGCTGAGCATCACCAGCCCGGCAGGCGGACCGACGATCGTCGCCGCGGAGCTTCCGTGCGCATCGTGATCGCAGAAGACTCGGTCCTCCTCCGTGACGGCCTCATTCGAATGCTCACCGACCACGGACACGAGGTGGTCGGTGCGATCGATGACACCGTGGGGCTCGTGCAGCTGGTCGAGACAGAGTCGCCCGACCTGGCGATCCTCGACGTCCGGATGCCGCCGACGCACACCGACGAAGGCATCCGCGCAGCCCTCGAGCTGCGTCAGCGCCGACCCGAGCTCGCGATCCTCGTCCTCTCGCAGTACGTCGAGGAGAACTACGCCAGCGAGCTGCTCTCGGGCGACCTCGGCGGCGTCGCGTATGTGCTCAAGGACCGCGTCACCGACGTCGGACAGTTCCTCGAGACCGTCGAGCGCATCGCGAACGGCGGCACCACGATCGACCCGGAGGTCGTGTCGCAGCTTCTCGCACGGACACGACAACAGGAGCCGATCAGCGACCTCAGCCCACGCGAGCGCGAGGTGCTCGGCTTGATGGCGGAAGGACGTACGAATGCCGCGATCGCCGGCCAGCTGGTGATCACGCAGCGCGCCGTCGAGAAGCACGTGAAGAGCATCTTCCAGAAGCTGCGCCTGACGCCCGCCGACACCGACCACCGGCGCGTGCTCGCGGTGCTTCGCTATCTCGAGGCGCGCTAGCTTTCGGCCCTCCATGCCCGCTCCTGACCTCCCGCGCGACCCCAGGTTCACACCGCTGAAGCCGGTCCCGCCGGCCCGTCACCTGCTGCGGGCCAAGGATCTGATCGATGCGCGATACCGCGAGCCGCTCGACGTCCCGACGCTCGCGCGCGCGGCACGCCTTTCGCCGGCCCACTTCAGCCGCGAGTTCCGGCGCGCGTTCGGCGAGTCACCGCACCAGTACCTGCTGACCCGCCGGCTCGAGCGCGCCGCTGCGCTGCTGCGCAACACCGACCGCACGGTCGCCGACATCTGTTTGACGGTCGGGCTGCGCAGCGTGGGCTCGTTCACGACGAGCTTCGGACGCGCCTACGGCGTGCCGCCGACCGCCTATCGCGCGAGCTACCCGCCGGCGCTGGCGCGAGCCTGGATTCCGACCTGCGTCCTCCGGGCGTACGCACGACCGCCATACAGCAGTTTTCGAGAAGACAAGGCCGCCGCGCGCGGCTAGCTTCGTCCCTCCACACAACGACCTACGGAGGGCGACATGCTGAACGCCATCACTTTCTTCACCGTCTGGGTGCACGACCAGGACGAAGCCCTGGCCTTCTACACGGACAAGCTCGGGCTCGAGGTGCGTGACGACGTCACCGTGCCGGAGATGGGCAACTTCCGCTGGCTGACGGTCGGCGTACCGGGGCAGGACGTCGCGGTCGCGCTCGTCGCTGTCCCCGGCCCGCCGGTCTTCGATGACGAGACGCGGCAGCAGATCGAGAACGTCGTGTCCAAGGGCGCGGCCGGCGGGATGATGTTCGCGACTGACGACTGCAACGCCTCGTACAACGAATTGAAGGCGCGCGGGGTCGAGTTCACGCAGGAGCCGACAGAGCAGCCCTACGGCATCGACGCCGCCCTCCGCGACCCCTCGGGCAACCAGGCGCGGCTCGTGCAGGCACGCTAGAGCTCGCTCTTCGTTGCCGCTGCCGCCATTGCGTCGCTTGTCGCGACGGCGGCCGCAGCGGCGACCGTCCGCCTGGTCCGCAGGACTCCCTCCCCGAGGCGCGAACCGAGCGTCACCGGCGGGCATTGGAGCCTGCCTTCCGAGGAGGGATCTATGGAAGCTGCAGTTGCTGTGGTCCGGACGCGTAGCGTGGCTCGTTGGACCGCACTTGCAGGTGCTGCTTACGTCGTGTTCTTCGTCGTCGGCACGATCGTGCTCTTCAGCGGAGCTCCCGCCGGCGACGCCCCGCCGCTGAAAGTGATCCGGTGGTACGCCGACAGCGGCCATCGCGACCGGATCAACGTCGGCTGGATCCTGGTCGGGCTGGGCATCTTCTTCTTCCTCTGGTTCGCCGCAACCGTTCGACGCGCAGTGATGGCCGTCGACGGCGAGGGAATCCTGACCGCCGTCGTCGGCATCGGTGGAGGCGTCTATGCCGCCGTTGCCTTCACAGCCGTCGCGCTGAACAGCGGGATCAGGACCATGAGCGACGACACCTTTCGCCACCAGGTCTACCCGGATCTGATCCATGCAGCCAACGACGCGGGCTATGTCATGCACGCAACCGGCGCCGCCGCGCTCGGCGCGATGATCATCGCCATGTCGCTCGCGTTCATGTGGGGTGCGGTCTGGCCGACGTGGGCCGGCTGGCTGGGCGTCGTGGTGGGGATCCTCGCCATCGGCGCGATTTTCTTCTTCACCCAGTGGATCTTCCTGCTCTGGATCCTGGTCGTCTCGATCGTGATGTTCATGCGGGGCATCCCCGCCGCCAGAGCCGTGTGACGTAGGCCGCAGGCCACGGGGCTCCGGCACGCGCCGGAGCCCCGTCTCCAACTGCAATCCTTCGGCCGTGACGATGCCGACCGTCACGGCGGAGGAACTCAATCGCAAGCTCGAAGACGGTGAGTCATTCGTGCTCGTCGATGCGCTTGCACCGATGGTGTATGCGCACTCCCACTTGCCGGGGGCGATCAACCTTCCTTCTTCCAACGTCGACCCGGACCGCGTGGCACGACGAATTCCGGATCGGCGCACCGAGATCGTCGTCTACTGCTCGAGCGAGGACTGCGACGACTCACACATGACTGCCGCGAAGCTTGTGGAGCTCGGATACACGAACGTCAAGCACTACGCCGGGGGCAAGAACGAGTGGCGCGACCGAGGGCTGCCGCTCGAACGAGCCGGCAAGCCGTACGTACCAACCTCGCAGGGCAAGTAACACAGTGTCACGAACCACGCGGCGCGCCGAACCAAGCCGGCGCGCGAATTAAGTAACACAGTGTCACCAGCACCAAGAAGCGAGGAGGCCCCGCGTGATACGGGGCCTCGAGGTTCACGCTAGGCGAAGCGAACGACCGGCCCCGCTGCGCGCTTTGCGGCCTTCGCGGCGAATCCCGGCAGCGCCAGCAAGATCAGCGCGATGACGAGCAAGATGAAGTAGAAGCGACGCCGTCTCATCTCAGGTGACCGGGATCGCAGGAACGTTCACTTCGGGCGTGTAGGTGGGGCGATAACCAAGCCCTCGACCGAGCGGTGCACCGAGCGCGAGTCCAGCACGCTGCAGCCAGGCCGGCGGATGCGGCAGTCGCACCGTGTCGAAGTGCGCGCGGGCGATCACCGTCAGCCTCAGCGGGTTCGGCATGCCCTTACGGTTCGTCCTGCCGTCGGCCGCCAGGGTGAACATCGTCTCGAGCAACGACTCGAACTGGAGCGCCGGCCGCACTTCGCACACGAAGCGGACTTCGTCCTCACCCGCGTTCCAAAACTTATGCGGCGTTCCCGGTTCGACGACTGCCACCTCGCCACGGCCGAGCGTCCGCTTCTCCTTGCCGGTCTTGATGCCGAGGGTTCCCTCGATCACCGCGAAGCGCTCGCTCTGCGAGGGATGGACGTGCGCCGCGGCGACAAAGCCGTCCGGCTGCACCGCGCACTCGATGACGACGGCCTCCCCGTGGGTGTCCGCCGAGGTGGCACGGAAGGTGATGCGCTCTCCCGTGACCGGGTTGTGAATGGTGTCGCCGGTGCGGATCATCTCTGCCTCCTTGCTGTTCGATTGACACACCGGAGGCTAGGTCCGCACAGGCGCGATTTCGTCAGCGCGCAGAGCGATCTCGCGTCGTCTGAAGGGTGATCTTCCCGAAGGCGCGCGTAGTCCTTCCGGATGAGTGCGACTAGTCCGAGTCGCCGCCCGCGAGACCGCACTCGTACGCGAAGACCACCACCTGCACGCGGTCGCGCAGGTCGAGCTTGGTCAGCACGTGCGCAACGTGGGTCTTCACCGTCGTCTCGCTTACGAACAGCTCCTTGGCGATTTCCGCATTGGAAAGGCCACGGGCGACGAGCTTCAGGACCTCGAGCTCGCGAGCAGTCAACTCGGCGACTTCCGGTGGCATCGTCTGGCCGGACGAGGGCGGCCGACGCACGAACTCCTCGATCACCCGGCGCGTGATCGACGGCGCCAGCAGCGCGTCGCCCTGCGCCACCGCGCGGATGCCGGCCACGAGCTGCTCGGGCGGGACGTCCTTGAGCAGGAAGCCGCTCGCACCGGCCCTGAGCGCGTCGTACACGTACTCGTCCATGTCGAACGTCGTCAGCATCACGACCTTGGTGTCGGGCCCGTCGGCGCCGAGCAAACGACGCGTCGCCTCGATGCCGTCGACCTGCGGCATGCGCACGTCCATGAGGATGACGTCGGGCTGGAGCCGCGTTGCCTCGCTCACCGCCTCGTCGCCGTCAGCGGCCTCGCCGGCGACCTCGATGTCGTCCTCGGCGTCCAGGATCATGCGAAAGCCAGCGCGCACGAGGGCCTGGTCGTCGACGATCAGCACGCGCAGGGTCACTGTGCGAGCGGGAGCCTTGCCCGCAGTCTGTAGCCGCCGTTCGGCTGCGGCCCAGCGTCGAGCTCACCGCCGTAGACGGAGACTCGCTCGCGCATGCCGACGAGCCCGTGCCCGCCGCCGTCGCCGTTGCCTACACCCCGGCCGTTGTCGCTCACCGTCACCTCGATCTCGCCGTCCCGGTAGGTGACAAGGACGTCGGCGCGCGTCGCCTGAGCATGCTTGATCGCATTCGTGAGACCTTCCTGTACGAGCCGGTACGCGGTCAAATCGACGCCGGCTGGAAGCTGCACCGCGTCTCCCTCGATCCGCAGATCGACCGGTAGGCCCGCTTCCCGCGCCTGCTCGACTAGTCGACCAAGGTACTCGAGGCTCGGTTGCGGCGCGAGTGCCGGCGCTTCCTCGGGCCGTCGCAGCACTCCGACCATCCGGCGCATCTCGGCGAGCGCCTCCCGTCCGGTGCGTTCCACCACGAGCAGGGCCTCGCGCTCGCGCTCCTGTTCCGGCAGGAGCAGCCGTCGCACCCCGGATGCCTGGACGGTCATGACGCTGACGCTGTGGCCGACGACATCGTGGAGCTCCCGCGCGATGCGTGCCCGCTCTTCTGCGACGGCTGCACGGGCTCGCTCTTCTCGTTCTCGTTCGGCGCGAGCCGCCCGTTCCTTCGCCTCGTCGGCCTCCATGGACTTGCGGCCAACACCGAAGGCAATTGTCCAGACGATAGTGAAGATGATTGTGGCAACGACGAAATTGCCCAGACTCGACCTGGGATCGTTGTGCACGACGACCGCCAGAGCTCCCTCGGCGATCGCGAGGCCGGCGATCGCCTGGGCCCGGTCTCGGAGCGAGCCGACCAAGAAGAGCGCGGCGCACGCCACTATGAACGTGACGCCGTCGTAGGGGACGACCGTCCTGTCGAAAAACGAGGTCGACACCGCGGCGACAGCAATGGCCCCGGGAGCGCCAAACGGAAACCGTCGCCGGAATAGCAAAGGAAGAACGATCGCCATCAACGCGATTGCGTCGAACCACAGCGGGCCCTCCGGTCCATCGACGCGGTCTCGGCCGAGGACGGCACCGGTGACACCGATACCGAGCAGCGCCAAGGCCACAGCGTCGAACCAGTAGCGAGAGGCAAAGCGTCTGAGCGCTCGCACACCCGGACGGTACTCCGGCGGGACTCGCGGCGCCTCATCCGCGAGGACGAACGCCGCTCGTCCCGCCGGACGACGTTCAGACGCCCGAAGGCTCGGCTAGCGGTGCGGGCACGGCTTCGAGAGATTTCGATCGGCGCCAGAGAGAAACACTGACGCCGACGATCCAGACGATCAGGCCGACGTAGCCGACGAGCAGCACGCTCCCGAGGATTCCACCGTCCACCTCGTTGCCCATGACGCTGCCGGCGCCTATGGCGAGAAGTGGGGCAACCGCGCCACCGAGAAACACGAGCCATCGCGGGACGACGCCGGTCGCTCGCGCCCCGAGTGCCGCTCCGACGACGAAGATTGCCAGCGGAATCCCGACGAGGGTCCCCGCCCAGTGGTCAACGTCGTAGCCCATCCACAGCTCACTCCCACTCGCGCCGTGGCCGACCGCGCGGACGAAGACAACCGAGAAGACGTTGCCGACGATTCCGAAGGCCGAGCCGGCGATCCCGCTGAGCGCGATCACCCACCAGCCACCCCTGCTTCCTTCCGCGCGGCGAAGCCGCGCCGCGACTACGGCGCCGAAGAGCAGTAGCGCCCCGGAGAGAAGCGCGCCGAGATAGGCGCCGGCGAGCAGGCCGCCGCGATTGACCGTCGCTGAGTGGGCGATCGCCGAGATTGGCTTTTCCGGGCTCGGCAGGGCCGGAAGGATCGTGAACAGCGAGACCAGCAGGACCACAGCCGCGATCCCGGCAGCCGCGCCAAGACGGTCGAGCGTGCGATCTGACGAGTCGTTCATGGCGAACCTCCCTTTCGTCGTTGAGCACTCTCGACGGTACGGAGGCCGGTCTCGCCTGTCGTCTGCCGCGCGAACGATATTCATGTCTGCCGAAAGACAGATGCACTCGCGCAGACGACGTTGTACGTTCAGACGGATGACAGTGCGAACGACGCTCCGACAATCCCGCGCACTGACCCGTCGCTACGGCGACGTCGTGCTCGCGGTCGCGTTGGCGATCGTCGGTCTGCTCGACGTCCTCGTCCCCGACAACTACCACACAGGCTCTCGCCCGGTCCTGGCCACGACGACCCTCGCGATGACGATCGCGCTCGCGTGGCGGCGTCGACATCCACTCGGCGTTGCGCTCTTCATCTCTGCGGTTCTCTTCGCGCAGACCGCGTTCGCACCGACGCCGCATCCTCCGGACAGCCCGTTCCTTGCCTGGTTGATCGCCGTCTATTCCGTCGCGGCGCACACGGATCTTCGCGACGCAGCGTTCGGCGGGATCGCGCTGCTCGTCGCTGTGGACTCCTGGGTCAGCCTGACGCCGAACAACGGAGGGACCGATCTCGTCTTCATCTCGATCATCATGCTGGGCTTTTGGATTGCGGGACGAGTCGTGCGATCCCGAAACGTCCTCGCATCGGCGCTGGCCGAGCGGACGCGCGAGCTCGAACGCGAACGCGAGGAGCGGGCACGGCTCGCGGTCGCGCAGGAACGATCACGCATCGCGCGTGAGCTCCACGACGTGGTTGCGCATACGCTCGGCGTGATCGTCGTCCAGGCCGGAGCGGAACGTCTGCATCTTCCGCCTGACTCTCCGGCGCACGCCACGTTCGCATCGATCGAACAGTCCGGACGAAGCGCACTCGAGGAAATGGGACGCCTTCTGGGGATGTTGCGCACAGATCCGGAACACGATGCGCTCGTCCCACAACCCGGGCTGGCGCGGCTCGACGAGTTGCTGGCGCACATCCGTGAGACGGGGCTCGACGTCGAGCTCGAGGTCGAAGGCACGCCGCGCGCACTCGGCGCCGGCGCCGACGTCTCGGCCTACCGGATCATTCAGGAGGCGCTCACGAACACCGTTCGACACAGCGGCTCGCGCCGGTCGCGTGTGCGCCTGCGCTGGGGTGCAGCCGCCCTGGAGATCGAGGTCGCCGACGACGGTGTCGGGCCTCCCAGCGAGCCGACGCACGCTGGCCACGGGCTGCTCGGCATCCGTGAACGGGTCGCGCTCTATGGCGGCGCGCTCGTGACAGGTCGCAGTGACCTCGGCGGCTATCTGCTCGTGGCGACGCTGGCCGATCCAGTGTCATGAGCGCCATCCGTGTGCTGTTGGCGGACGACCAACCACTCGTGCGCGCCGGGCTGCGCCGCATCATCGACGCCGACCCGGCAGTGACTGTCGTGGGAGAGGCCGAGGACGGTCCGGCTGCGGTCCGGCAGGCCGAGGCACTGCGTCCGGACCTCGTCTTGATGGACGTGCGCATGCCGGTCTTCGACGGAATCGAGGCGACGCGTCGCCTCACCGAGGCCGAGAACCCGGCACGCGTGATCGTCCTGACGACCTTCGGCTTGGACGAGTATGTGCTGGCCGCACTCCGTTCGGGTGCCAGCGCTTTCGTCCTGAAGGAGGCACCACCCGAGGACATTCTCGGCGCGATCCATTCGGTCGCATCCGGTAAAGCCGTCATCGATCCCGCGGTCGTCCAGGCGGTCATCGACGAACTCGGCCGTCGCCCACCGCGAGCCGAGCTCGCGGCGAGCATCGCCGAGCTCACTCCGCGCGAGCGGGAGGTCCTGAGCCTGCTAGCCCGCGGCCTCTCGAACGCAGAGATCGCCGCCGAGCTCGTCGTCGGGGAGGGAACGGTGAAGACACACGTCGCACGCGTGCTTTCGAAGCTGGATGTTCGCGACCGGGTGCAGGCGGTCGTGTTCGCGTACGAGGCCGGCGTCGTCTAGCTAGGCGAGCGTCTGCGTCGGGAGGCGCCGTGCGCAGAGGAAGCTGAGCGCGATGAGCACGATGGCAGCGATCGGGGCGACGACGCTCCACGCCAGCGCCAGTCCGCCGATGAGCGCGCCCACGGAGACCAGCGCGGCACCCGAGCGGGGCGCGCGGTCGAAGATCCGAAGCCCGATGAGGACGAGAACCCCGGCGCCGACGACGAAGACGATCCAGAAGACGCGACCGCCGGTGTCGGTTTCCTCCCACACCGAAGGCAGCGCGCCGACCACGACCCCGACGACGATGTAGACCGCGCCCGCGAGCGTCCCCAGGACGGAGAGGCCTTTGCGGGCAGCCGAATCGCGCATGGTGCGGCGATCGTAGAGGCAGGGCGGCGACAACGCCACCCTGCCTCCCGCTCTAGACCGAGCGTTGGTACGCGCCAAACGCCTTCGTTGCCACGGTCGCGCTTACGAGAAGCAACGCGCTCAGCAGACCGATCCTCGTCAGGACGAGCGACCAGTCGGTGCCGTGCATGGTTGCCGACCGTCCCGCTTCGACAGCCCAGTTCACCGGATTGAATCGAGCGATCGACCGGACCCAATCCGGAATCAAGGCCGGGGGCATGAAGGTCGTCGACAGGAACGTGATCGGCAAGGTCACGAACGTGACCGCTCCGATCAACGTCTCCCGTTCCTTCGCGACGAGGGCGAGACCGTTCGACAGCGCCGCGACCGAGCCGGCAAGCAGGCATGCCACCAGCACGAGGATCGCGACACCACCCACGCCGTTCTCGAACGACGCACCGGCGGCGAGACCGATCCCGATGATGATCAGCACCTGCAGCGCAATGGTGAGGATCGCGTACAGCAAGCTCCCCGCGTTCAGTGCACCACGCCACATGGGTGCGACGAGAACACGGTCGAGCACACCGCGACGCATGTCTTCGATGAAGCCCATCCCGTTCCAGCCGGCGGACATGACCGCCGTCATCACGGCAACGCCCGGGGTGAGGAAGACGATGTATGAGCTGCCCTCGAAGCCGGGAATCTCCACCACGCGCTTGAAGAGTGCACCGAAGAGCAGCAGCCAGATGATCGGTTGCACGAGCGCGATCGCGACCCACGCCGGCTGGCGGACGAACGCCCGCAGATAGCGCAGGTTGATCTGCCAGGTCTGTCGTAATGCAATTGCCATCAGGCTGCCTCCTTCTCTTTCTCTTCTGCCTCGCTGAAAGTCCGGCCGGCGTGACGCAGGTACACCTCGTCGAGCGAGGGCCGCGCCATCGTCACCGACGAGACCTTGACCCCGACCGCGTCGAGCGCCGCGAGCACCATCGGCACTGCGACCGCTCCACGGTCGGCCCGCGCACGAACGACACGTCCTTCGAACGACGGATCGCCGAGACCGGGGACCTGTCCCAGGGCGTCCACGACGCGGCCGTTCGACTCGGCCCCCGCAAGCTCGACGTGGATCGAGTCGCCGCGCAGCTCGCTCTTGAGCTGGTCCGGGCTCCCGGTCGCGACCACGCGCCCGCGATCGACGATCGCCAGATCGGAGACGAGCCGATCGGCTTCCTCCAGATAGTGGGTCGTCAGGAGGATCGTCATCTCCTCCTCACGCGCGAGCCGTTCGATCTCGGTCCAGAGCGCTGCACGCACTTCCGGATCGAGACCCGTCGTCGGCTCGTCGAGGAAGAGGACCTGAGGACGGTGCAGCAGGCCCAACGCGACGTCGAGACGCCGCTCCATACCTCCCGAGTAGGTCCGGACCGGCCGGTCGGCCGCCTCGCCCAAGCCGAACCGCTCGAGCACCTCGTCGGCTCGAGTCCGCAGCTCTCGACCGCCGATCCCGTAGAGGGCGCCCTGGAGGACCAGGTTCTCCCGGCCGGTGGCCTCCTCGGCGGAGCCCGGACGCTGGCCGACGACGCCGATGGCGCGCCGAACGCGTTCCGGCTCGGACAGGACGTCGTGGCCCGCCACCCGCGCCTCCCCGGCGTCGGGCTGGGAGAGCGTGGTCAAGATTTTCACCGTCGTGGACTTTCCGGCGCCGTTCGGGCCGAGCAAGCCGAAGATCGTCCCGCGCTTGACACTGAGGGAGAGGCCGGCGAGAGCTTCAACCTTCTCCCCGTATGACTTTCTGAGATCTCTTGCGAGAATCGCTTCTTCCATCTGAATCTCCCATCGGTTAAACTTCTTAGTGGTCAAATCTTTTAGCAGATGAAAGACTCAGACGTCAAGAGGACTCGGCAAGAGCTGATCGAGCAACTCAGCCTGGCGATCCGCGCCTCTCAGAACGTCTCCGACGCCTTCGACGAGAAGGTCGCCGAGCGGCTGGGCATCAACCAGACCGATCTCCGCTGCCTCGACATCCTCAACCAGCGAGGCTCGATGACCGCCGGCCAACTCGCGCAGGCGATGCACCTGACCAGTGGGGCAATCACGACCGTCGTCGACCGGCTCGAAGCTGCCGGCTATGCGAATCGGGTTCGCGACACCGAGGATCGCAGGCGTGTCCTGGTCGAATTGACGCCTCGAGCTGAAGAGACTGCGTCGCTCTACGAGCCGCTCTTCCTCGGTTCCGTCGAGTTGCTCAAGGAGCGAACGGACCAGGAACTCGAGGTCATGATCGACTTCCTCGAGCGCGGACGCGAGATGGTGGAGAGGGAGCTCGAGAGACTCGAGAGCGAAGACGAGTGACGTGGGGGAGCCCGGGGCGGCTCCCCCATGCTTACATCGCGGTCAGGCTGCGAGGTCGAGAGCAGGCTCTGCTACCGGCACCTGCTCGAGCTCGCCGCGGCGGATCAAAGTCAACGTTGCCACGATGCCGAGGCCGGCGATGATGACACCCGCGTAGAAGGCGCCATGGAAGCCGTCCACGAGCGCAGTGGCGTGCGTCGAGCCACCGGCCAGCGCGTCGGTCGTGCGCGACGTCGCGATCGTCGAGAGCGCCGCGATTCCGAGCGCGCCGCCGATCTGCTGCGAAGTGTTGATCAGCCCGGATGCGAGCCCGGCCTCGTGGGCCTGGATTCCGGCAAGGGCCGCGATCGAGATCGGCACGAACGAGAAACCGAGGCCGACCGCGACCAGCAGGAAGCCGGGCAGCAGATCGCCGAGGTACGAGCCCCCGACGGAGACCTGCGTGAAGTACACGAGACCGGCCGTCAGTGAAGTCATCCCGATCACTAGCGCCGGCTTCACGCCGATGCGAGTCACGATCTGTGCCGCAATGGCCGAGGTGACGATCGCACCCCCCGCCACCGCCAGGTAGGCGATGCCTGTCTTCAGCGGCGAGTAGCCGAGCACCTGCTGCATGTAGAGCGTCAGCATCAGGAACATCGAGAACGTCGCGGTACCGAGGATGAAGCCCGCGACGTTGGCGCCGCTAACCGTCTTGATCCGCAGGATGCCGAGCCGCATCAGCGGCTCGGGATGCCGAAGCTCCCAGACGACGAAGCCGACGAGCAGAGCAAGAGACGCGGCGAAGAAACCAATTGTCCTACCCGCGAGCCAGCCGTCCTGACCCGCCTTCGTGATTGCGTACACAGACAGGGAGAGACCGCCCGTGACAAGCAAGGCGCCGAGGGCATCGAACGACTTGACACGCGCATCCCGGCTTTCCCTGAGCAGGATCGGCGCCAGAACGAAAGCCGCGACCCCGACGGGGATATTGACGAAGAAGATCCAGGACCAGCTGAGGAGGTCCGTGAGGATGCCGCCGAGCAAAACGCCTGCGGCAGCTCCGAATCCGCCCACTGCGCCCCAGACGCCGAGAGCGATGTTCCTCTCACGGCCCTCGACAAACGTCGTCGAAAGGATCGACAGGGCGGCGGGAGTGATGATCGCGGCCCCGAGACCCTGGAAGGCACGTGCCGAGATCAGTGACGCCTCGGACCAGGCGAGCCCGGCCATCAGCGAGGAGACCGTGAACACCACGATGCCCACGAGAAAGATGCGTCTCCGCCCGAGCAGGTCGGCCGCGCGGCCGCCGAGGAGCAGGAAACCCCCGAAGACGAGCGCGTACGCACTGATCACCCACTGAAGGTTCTGCTCGGAGAAGCCGAGGTCGACCTGAATCGAGGGCAACGCGACGTTCACGATCGCGATGTCCAGGACGACCATGAACTGGACGACGCTCAGGAGCGCCAGTGCCAGCCACTTGCGTCGGTCGGAAGCCACCATGTCGTCACTTTCCTTTCGTGCGATGAGGTCAGGCTTGCAATCTAGCAGGTCTTACTTGCTTTTTGCAAGTTAATCCTTCGCAACAGCAAGCGGGAGCGCTACACTCCTTGTGTGAGCAAGCGCTACGACCAGTACTGTCCCGTGGCCCACGCCCTGGGCCTCGTCGGGGAACGCTGGTCGCTCCTGATCGTTCGGGAGCTCCTTCACGGCCCCAAGCGCTACACGGATCTCGCCGGGAACCTGCCGGGACTCGGCACGAACATCCTCGCGGCACGCCTCAAGGAGCTCGAGAGTTGCGGCGTGATCTCCAAGCACCGCCTTGATCCTCCGGCGGCGTCGACGGTCTACCAGCTGACTCCTTACGGCCTGGCGCTGAAGCCGATCATCCGGGAGCTGGCACTGTGGGGGCTCCGCTCGATCGGCCCGCCGACCGACGAGGACGACTTCGCTCCGGGCTGGCTCTTCGACGCCCTCGACAACGTGTTCGCGCCGCAGGCACCCGCCGGCTCCTTCGAGTTCCGCATCGGGAGAGAGGTTG
>JBKOWS010000043.1:0-48936 GCA_046724565.1 Actinomycetota bacterium
CGTGGACGTCAAGGACGAGAACCTCACGGCGCACCTGCAGTCCCCGGACTTCTTCGACGCCGAGCGGTATCCCGAGCTGAGCTTCGAGTCCAGCGAGATCGACCGCGACGAGGATCGAATCACGGTCCATGGCCGCATCACGATCAAGGGCGTCGAGAAGCCCATCGAGCTGACCGGCACCATCACCGGCCCGCTCACCGACGCTTACGACCGTGAGCGACTCGTTCTCAGGCTCGAGACGACGATCGACCGGACGGCCTTCGGCGTCAACTGGAACGTGCCTCTCCCCGACGGGAAGCCCGCTCTTGCCAACGAGGTCAAGCTCACGGCCGACCTCTACTTCGTCAAGGAGGCGTAAGGGTCGATGAAGGTCCTTGGGATTTCGGGCAGCCTCCGCCGGGACTCCTACAACACGAAGCTCCTCCGCGCCGCGGAGGAGCTTCTGCCCTCCGACGTCGAGCTGGAGTTTTACGAGGGGCTTAAGGAGATCCCCCCGTTCGATGAGGACGACGACGTGTATCCCGCACCCGCGTCTGTCGCGGCGCTCAGGCAGGCGGTCGCGGAGGCGGACGCCGTCCTGATTTCGACCCCTGAGTACAACGCCTCGATCCCGGGCCAGCTGAAGAACGCCCTGGACTGGGTGTCCCGGCCGATAGCCACGAACACGCTGAGGAACAAGCCCGTCGCGGTCGTCGGTGCGAGCACCGGTGCCTTCGGAGCCGTCTGGTCGCAGGCGGAGCTACGGAAGGTGCTGGCGACCATCGGCGCGAGGGTGGTCGAGGGCGATGTCGCGGTCGGCCACGCGCCGACACGTTTTGACGATGACGGATACCTCGTCGATGGCGACCTCCGCGAGCAACTCGCCGAAGTCGTTGACGCGCTGCTGGTCGAAGCCGGCGCGCCGAAGCTCGTCGCCGCGTAAGCAACAGTCTCTAGAAACGCCTTAGGCTGGCCCGATGACCGAGTCAGCCGTTGACCGATACCTGCGGCTCGGATTGCAGGTCGGGCGACACGTTGACGGGATCGTCGATGCCTACTTCGGCCCGCCCGAGCTGGCGGCGGCCGTCGAAGCCGAGCCGCCGGTCGAGCCTCGAGCCCTCGTCTCCGCCGCCGAGACCCTCCTGCAGGAGCTCGAGGACGGCTGGCTGCGCGACCAGGTCGTCGGGCTTCGGACATATGCCGGCGTTTTGGCGGGGGAGTCCACGTCATACGCCGATGAGGTCGAGGGCTGCTACGGCGTGCGGCCGGCTTACACCGACGAAGCGGTCTTCACGGCCGCGCATGGGCGGCTCGAGGAGCTGCTCCCGGGCGACCGGCCGCTCGCCGATCGTTACCAGGGATGGCAAAAGTCGAGCCGCGTCCCGACCGACCAGGTCGAGGGCACGCTGGCGGCAGTCATCGACGAGGCGCGGGCGTGGACGCACCGCCTGGTCGAGCTTCCCGAGGGCGAGGGCGTCGACCTCGAGGTCGTCCACGACAAGTCCTGGATGGCCTTCTGCGGGTACCTCGGCGGTCTACGCAGCCGCATCGAAGTCAACGTCGACCTGCCGATGTCGGGCATCGAACTGCTCCGCCTCGCGATCCACGAGACCTATGCCGGGCACCACGCCGAGCGCTGCCTCAAGGAGCAACTCCTCGTGCGCGGGCGTGGGCTGCTGGAGGAGACCCTCGTTCTGATTCCGACACCGCAGGCCCTCGTCGCGGAGGGAATCGCCGAGCTCGCGCCTGAAATGCTGCTCGACGGGGAGGGCGGACAAGCGCTTGCCGCTGCCGTCCAGGACGCGGGCGTCGAGTTCGACCTCGCCCATGCGCGCGCGGTCGAGCGGGCGGCCGAGCCGCTCGCATGGGCGAATGTCAACGCGGCGTTGCTGCTCCACGACCGAGGCGCGGGCGAGGCCGAGGTGCACGCTTACCTCGAGCGGTGGGGGCTCCTGACCCCGCAACTCGCGTCCCACGTGATCCGCTTTCTGAACGCTCCGACCTCGCGCACCTACGTGATCAACTACCCCGCCGGGCGACGGCTCTGCCGTGCCTACGTCTCCGGGGAGCCGGGACGGTTCCGCCGGCTGCTGACTGAGCAGGTGCGAGCCGGCGAGCTGCTCGCAACCGCGTAGATTCGCCTCTCACGAACATACGTTCGAATCATCCTGGGTCCACTGCAAACGTCTTGTAAAGACGAGCGGACCTTGCTATCTTCTGGCTCAACCTTAGGGTGAGACTTCGAAAACTCTCACCCCTGATCCCGGGGGAGGCCAGGATGGCCGCACGGCCCGCAACCGCTGCGCAGAAGGCTCAGAGGGAGCTCGAAGACTTGCAACTCGTGCTGCGCGCGAGGAACGGGGACGGCGCCGCCCTTGACGTTCTGATCCGGCGCTACACCGGCTTCGTCCGGCTGAAGGCCAGCTCGTACTTCCTCGCCGGCGGCGATTCGGAGGATCTCGTCCAGGAAGGCCTGATCGGGCTCTACAAGGCGGTTCGCGACTTCCGGGCAGACAAGGAGACCTCGTTCCGGAGCTTCGCGGAGCTCTGCGTTACGCGCCAGATCATCACCGCCATCAAGACGGCCACCCGCTTCAAGCACGCGCCGCTCAACACGTATGTCTCCTTCAGCCATACGCCGGCCGGGCAGGAGTCGGACAGCGAGTGCACCCTCGGGGACGCTTTGCCCGGGCCGAGCGTCGACGATCCCTCCGTTTGTGTCATTTCCACGGAGGAGCTCCAGAGCCTAGTCTTCACCCTAGGCAGCGGCCTGTCCCAGCTCGAGGCCGACGCCCTCCGGCTCTACCTGGAGGGCTCGTCCTACGAGCAGATGGCCGAGGACCTAGGTTGCGACACGAAGACGATCGACAACGCACTCCAACGGGTGAAGAGGAAGATCCTCACCCACCAGAAATCCCGCCAGGTCTTGCTCTAGCGGAATACAGAAAGAGCGCTAATCGTTTGGAATGGTGCAGGGCCGGTGGGTCTGGTCCGGATGGGCAACCGCAAACGGCCCGGCAACGAATGATTCGAGAGGAGTGAACCACCCTGACTAACCTTGCTGAACTTGATTTCCAGTCGTTCGTCCACGAGGCCGAGGAGCTCGGCTCCGTCGACGAGGCGACTCTTGAGACGTTCGCGATCGCGAATGAGCTCGAGCCGGAGGATCTGGCCGAGCTCCGCGCCGAGCTCGATGCGAAGGGCATCGAGGTCGTGCCGGCCGAGGACGACGCCGCCCCGGTGTCGCGCGTCCAGGCCGCCGCTGAGGTCTCCGGAGCTACAGACAGCCTGAGCCTGTTCATGAATGCTGCCGGCCGTTACAAGCTGCTGACCGCTGCCGAGGAGGTCGCGCTGGCGAAGCGCATCGAGCGCGGGGACGCGGAGGCCAAGGAGCGGATGATCAACTCCAACCTCCGCCTGGTGGTCTCGATCGCGAAGCGCTACCAGGGCCGCGGAATGCAGCTCGGCGACCTGATCCAGGAGGGCGTAATCGGCTTGAACCGCGCCGTCGAGAAGTTCGACTGGCGTCGTGGCTACAAGTTCTCGACGTACGCCACCTGGTGGATTCGCCAGGCCTGCCAGCGTGCAGTGAGCAACCAGTCGGCCACGATCCGCATTCCGACCCACGTGCACGAGCGCAAGGTCAAGCTTGCCCGCGCCCGCGCGCGGCTGCAGGCTGCGACCGGGGAGGAGCCAACGGTCGAGGAGCTCGCGAAGGCGACGGGACTCGATCTCGTCTACGTCGAGGAGGCTCTCGGCGCCGTCGAGGCTTCGGTCTCGCTGAACCAGGCGATCGGCTCGGACGGTGACGGGGAGCTCGGCGATCTGTTCGCCGACGACTCCGCACTGGATCCGTCGGAGGAGGCCGGCGCTGCTCTGCGCCGGAAGTTCGTCCGAGACGCACTGGGTCGCTTGCCGGAGCGCGAGCGCCGCGTGCTCGAGCTGCGGTTCGGCTTCGAGGGCGAGTCGACCTCGCTCGAGCAGATCGGCCGTGAACTGAGCATGAGCCGCGAGCGGGTCCGCCAGGTCGAGCGCGAAGCGCTGCACAAGCTGCATGACGAGCTCGCCGGCGTGGTCGAGATCTCACCTGACGAGCTGGTCGACGCGGCCTAACAGCACCGGGCGGTCGAGATCCACACGCCCCCTTCTCCGGAAACCGAAAGGCCGGGGTCTGACCCCAAAGGGGTCAGACCCCAGCAGTTCGAGGTGCCCTACCATGAGGGCGCGCCGGAGTAGCTCAGCTGGTAGAGCAAGCGCCTTGTAAGCGCTAGGCCGTGGGTTCGAGTCCCGCCTCCGGCTTCGAGAAAAAGAAAGGCCCCGGCAGTTGCCGGGGCCTTTCTTTTTGTCCGCGAAGGAGCGGGGAGGAGCTTAGGCAGCGAGGCGAACCGGCTCCGGCTCGACTGCGGCTGGGATTGCGGCCGGGCGAGGCTCGTGGTCGAGCTTCGGCAGCCACTCCAGCCACTTCGGCAGATACCAGTTGGCATCGCCGAGCAGCTTCATCGTCGCCGGGAGCAGGACAGCGCGCACGATCGTCGCGTCGATCAAGACCGCCGCGGCGAGGCCGATGCCCATCTCCTTCATGTCGAGGATCGGCATGAGCGCGAATACTGCGAACGCGCCGACCATGACGAGCGCTGCGCTTGAGACAACGCCTGCGGTCGTCGTGATGCCGTGTGCGACCGCATCCTCGGTCTTCATTCCGCGGTCGTATGCCTCACGCACTCGGCTCAGGATGAACACGTGGTAGTCCATCGAGAGGCCGAACAGGATCACGAACATGAAGATCGGGAGCCAGGAGGCGATTCCGCCGTTGCCCTGGAAGCCGAGCAAGCTCTCACCCCAGCCCCACTGGAAGACGGCGATGAGTACGCCGTATGCCGCGCCCACCGAGAGGAGGTTGAGCAGCACGGCCTTCAGCGCGATCACGATCGAGCGGAAGGTCACCAGCAGGAGGCCGAACGCGAAGACAAGCACGAAGCCGAAGACAATCGGAGCCTTTCGCTTGAGCAGTGAGTTCTGATCGGCCGACTGGGCGGTCAAGCCGGTAACTCCGTACTCGGCGCCCTTCACCTGTCCAACAGTCGCAGGCAGGATGTCGTTGCGGATCGTGCGGAGCGCCGCGTTCGACTTCACATCGGTGCCCTCACCGACGAGTGGGATGTCGACGCGAGCGACCGTGTGGGACGAATTCACGGCGACGTCGATCGAGCCGGTGCTCAGATGAGCGGCCTCGACCTTCGTCTTCAGGGCTGCGATCGCGTGCTGCGTCGCCGGAGAGTCGATCTTCGCCTTGATCGCGACCTCGGTCAACGAGGTTTTGCCGTTCCCGAACGCGCTGTTGATCTTCTTGATCGTCGGCACCGTCGGCGTGCTGTTCGGCATGACGTCGAGCCCGCTCTGCGCCGTGTGGAGGTTCAGCACGGGCAGGGCCATCACGAGGAGTGCACCACCGGCCACGGCAGCCGCGATGCCGGGACGGCGCATCGCCGGAGTCAGGATCCTCTTCCAGAACCGATTCTCGCCGCTGTCACGCCGGAACCTGTGGAAGTACGGGATCTTGCCTTTCTCGACGCGGTCGCCGAGCTTCGAGAGCAGTGCCGGGAGCACGGTCAGCGACCCGAGCATGGCGATCCCGACGACCATCATGGTCGCGATACCGAACCCGAGGTACGTCTTGTCGCCGGCGAACATCATCCCGGCCATCGCGATCATCACGGTGAGGCCGGAGATGAGAACCGAGCGGCCCGAGGTCGCGGCTGCGGCCTCGATGGCGGCACGCGATCCCTTGCCCGCCGCCCGCTCCTCGCGCTCACGCTTGATGTAGAAGAGCGAGTAGTCGACCCCAACGGCCAGGCCGATCAGCAGGATGACGGCGTTGACGTTCTGGTCCATCGGCACGAGGTGGCTCGGCAACGCCACGAGACCGACCGTTGCGATAACGCCCGAGAGCGCCAGCAGCAGCGGAACGCCGACTGCAACGAGAGCCCCGAAGACGAGCAGCAGGACGATGAACGTGATCGGGATCGATCGCTCACCGGCGGTCTTCAGCTGGTCGTTGAACATCTTGTCCATCGCCTTCTGCGAGCTGACCGCTCCCGCCTCGCCGACGTAGAGCGACGGATGGCGGTCGGCGACTTTGGCGACTGTTGCTTCGATCGCGTCGATCTTCGTCTTCGCGTGGTCGTACTTGCCTTTCATCTCCCAGGTCACCATGGCGGTGCGTCGGTCCTTCGAGACTTGATCGGGATGCGCACCGTTCAGCGGCGACTTGACGTTCTTGACGGCCGCGTTTCCTTTGACGGATGCGATGACCTCGTTCACCGTCGAGCGGAACTCGGGATCAGTGACAGTCTTGCTCGAGCTTTGCACGAGCACGATCTCGGTCAGGGCGTCCGATTTCGGAAAGCCGTCTTTTAGGATCTGGTCGGCCCGATGCGACTGGCCGGTTCCGCTTTCATCGTTCTTGATGTTCTTCGTGCCGACGACGTTCCCGATATAGAACGCCGCGACGACGAACGCGAGCCAACCAAAGACCGCTGTCTTCCAGTGACTCGCGCTCCAGCGACCCATCCGGGCCGCGATGTTGTTCGAGCGCTTCAAGGGTGACATTTGCTTCCAGCTCCTTCGCGTCTTGATAACGAGCACAACCTGTCACCACGAAGGCGTTGCTGAAATGGGGTTTGCAGGCGTCTTGCCGGTTGGGGAAACCGCACCCCTAGAAGGGCGAAAGCCGCCTCTTGGGGGCGGCTTTCACGCGGGAGGAGAAGTACGGGTCAGGCGACCCGGTCGGGTGAGTCAGGCCCGACAGACGCGTACGCCAAGCGCCATTGCACGCGAACGAGATCGCTGCGGTTCCGCTCGAGATCGTCCGTGGCGGCTCCGCGGTCGCGGAGCGCCTGGCGCTCCAAGACGAGCCAGCGAAGCCTCTGGTTCAGCTGTGCGACGGTCATAGCTCATAGCCTGCCGTCGCGAGCCACCCTGAGCCAGAGGGCTGGCTGGTGTCTCGAGGTGCGGTTAGCCCTAGTGTCCCGCCCAGCCCTGTCTGCCGGCGCCTGGCCCGCGATCACGCGGCGCCAGAGTCCACCCTCGTCCTTGCCAAGGCTGCCAAGCCTTGTCTGCGGACGAGTGCGGCCCCTGGCTTGGTGCCCGCGACCCAGGCATCCGACAACAGAACTGGACGGGACACTAGTCCCTCAAGTAGGTGAGAACGGCCAGTACGCGGCGGTGGTCCTCGGCGCTGGCCGGCAGCCGGAGCTTGGAGAAGATGCTCGTGACGTGCTTCTCGACCGCTCGGAGGGTGATCACGAGCCGCTCGGCGATCGCCTGGTTGGAGCGTCCTTCGGCCATCAGCTCCAGCACCTCCCGTTCGCGTGGCGTGAGCTCCTCGAGCGGATCGTCGCGCCGCCGACGGCCGACGAGCTGTGAGACGACGGCCGGGTCAAGGGCCGAGCCGCCCTCACCGACCCGGCGCACGGCGGCCGCGAACTCGTCCACGTCCGAGACCCGGTCCTTGAGCAAGTAGCCGACGCCCTCGGCGTTCTCGCCGAGCAGCTCCATCGCGTAGGCCGACTCGACGTACTGGGAGAGGACGAGCACGCCCGTCTCGGGCCAGCGGTCGCGGATCTGCTTCGCCGCGCGGAGGCCCTCGTCGGTCTGGGTCGGCGGCATGCGGATGTCGACCAGCGCCACATCGGGCTTGTGCATTCCCACGTGGCGGAGGAGATCCTCGGCCGTTCCGCTCTGGGCGACGATCTCGAAGCCGGCATCCTCGAGCAGCCGAGCGATGCCCTCGCGTAGCAGGATGGAGTCGTCGGCAAGGACTACGCGCATGCCGCGGAAACCCTTGCGTGCCGTGCTGAGCGGGGGAAACCTCGACGGCAGCCCCGGAACCGTGAGCTGAAAGAGCCGCTCGGGCTCGTCGAGGCCCGGCAGTTCGTGCTCGCCGAGATCCTCGAGTTCGAACAGGCGGTGGAGCTCGTCACGCGTCTGCTGCGAGAGCAGGATCTGGCCGCCGCTCCCCGCCTGAGCGATTCGGGCGGCCCGGTGCACATCCAGCCCGTAGTAGGCGCCGTCCCGAAACGTGGGCGTGCCGGTGTGCAGTCCCATCCGAACGCGCAACTCCACGCCTTCGGGCCACGTGTGGGCCGCAAGGGCCTTCTGCACGGAGGTGACTGCCGCCGCGGCCCGGGACGGGTCGTCGAAGACCATGAAGAACTCGTCGCCGCGATGGTCGACGACGTGTCCCTGCGCCTCCTCCACGGCTTCCCGCAACAACCGCCGGTGGTCGCCGAGGAGCTGTGCGTACGCGTCGCCGAGCTGGCGCACGAGCTGTGTCGAGCCTTCGACGTCGGTAAAGACGAGAGTGACTGTTCCATCAGGAAGGTCGGGCATCAGAGCCTACTCCAGCGGGATCTCGGCACGGACCCGAGTTCCGACCCCGGGAGGACTGTCGATCGCAAGCTTCCCACTCAGCGAGGCTACGCGGTCGGCGAGCCCGCGGAGGCCCGAACCGCGCAGGGGGTCTGCGCCGCCCACGCCGTCGTCAGCGACCTCGACGAGGGCCGACCCGTTCAACTGCTCGACCGTCACCTTCACCGCAGAAGCCTGGGCGTACTTCGTCACGTTTGCCAGCGCCTCCGAGACGACGTAGTAGACGGCTGCCTCCACTGCAGGTGGTAAGTCGCCGCACTCGGTGCCGTCGATCTCGACCGGCAGCGGGGCCCGCGCGGCGAGAGCCTCGAGCGCCGCCTCCAGCCCTCGATCCGTCAGGACCACGGGGTGGATCCCACGCGCGAGCTCGCGGAGCTCCTCCAGTGCCTGCGCCAGCTCCTCGCGGGAGGCCTCGAGCATCTCATCGGCCGCGTCGGGGTTCATCCGGAGCTGCGACTGGACGAGCCGAAGCGACAGCGACAAGGAGACGAGGCGCTGCTGCGCCCCGTCGTGCAGGTTCCGCTCGAGCTTCCGCCTCGCATCGTCGCCCGCGGCGACGATGCGCTGCCTCGACGCTTCGAGCTCCTGTTGCTGGCGTTTCCGGTCCGTGATCTCCCGGACGATCATCAGGAACTCGTCGTCACCGCTGGCCGCGAAGCGTGCCTCGTAGTGGCGTGTTCCCTCCTGGAAGTTCAGCATGTACTCGATCACGGTCAACGTCCCGCGGTCGACGGCCGAGCGGCCCGCCTCGAGGACTCGCTCGGCGAGCTCGTCCGGCAGACGATCCCAGAGAGTGAGCCCGACGACCTCGGGCAGGAGGAGGTCCCCCGGGTTGGGTGCGTTGTACGAGAGATAGGTCCCGTCTCGCGAGATGCGGAACATCAGATCGGGAATCGCCTGTACGAGTGCGCGGTACCGCGCCGCTCGAGCCTTCACCTCGACGAGCAGCTTGTCGCGCTCGAGGGCGATCCGCGCGGCGCTCGTAATCGTCTCGAGAAGCTCCGGCTCCTCCAGGAGCGCGGCGTCGTGGACGATCGCAGCCACGTGCGTGTCGGCATAGTCGAGCCGCGTCACGACACGGTCGCGGGTGTTCTCCGGCAGCTCGAAGTGCTGTCCTTCGACGTCGACGTAGTGACCGCCCTCGTCGTACCAGTACGCGACCTCGGCCGTCCTGTCGCGCAGCGCCTGGCGCAATCCCTCCTGCACCTCGCCCGGGGTGGCGCGCTCGGGGACGGTGGTGAGGATTGCGCCGATGCCGGCGGTGCGGGCGATGCTGGTGCCGAGAAGCCCGGCCAGGAACAGGAACGGGACCGCGGTGAACGTGGCGATCAGCGCGACCACGACGATCGTGTTCGCGACGCCGGAGAAGGGGGTGAGGATGAAGCCGATGGCAAGCAGCACAACGCTCAGCCCGCCGGCGAGATAGACGGAGCGGAGGATGCGACGCAGCGCAGGAGTGCCGGTGCGCCAGCGTCCGACCAGGAACCAGAAGGTCACTGCAAAGACCAGCACCGAGACCGTCGTCCAGAGAGCCGTCACGACGACGTGCGCGGTGTGGTCGTGCGAGACAAGGACGAGGTTGTCCGGACATTGGTGCGGCTTGCACGTGTGCCGTGCCGAGAACATGGAATCGAGGAGCGGTGCGAGGAGGGCGGTCGTGTAGCCCGCCACGATGAGGATGCGTGCCTCCCGGCTGAGCAGGTCGCCGCTCGGATAGACGAGTAGCAGGTGTAGGTAGGCGGCGATGAACAGGCTTCCGAAGAGTGCTCCCAGTGTGTAGGGGAGTGAGTAGTTGGCTTCGGTCAGGCTCCCCACGAGAACCCCGAATCCGACCGCGACCATCAACATCCCGGTCCGGTTCCACGGGCGGCGCGTCGAGCCGATCAGACCGGCGAGGATGAAGGACCAGCTAACGAAGAGGCCGAGCGCGATTGCGAGCGCCGGGTGTTCCTCGTGATCGCTCGTGAGGGTCAGTGCTACCGCGACCGCTCCTGCGATCAGCGCCGCCGGCCCGTAGTAGAGCCAGGGGCGGCGAGCCAGGCTCACGCGGGAAGAAGGGCCGCAATTGCGGCCCCGGACAGATCGCCCTTCGGGACGAAGCCACAGGCGCCGCAACCCTCGATGCAGCGACCGTAGTCCGCGCCGTCCCGGCTCGACGTGAGGACGACCACCGGTGGGTGGTCGTAGAGCCTCAGCTGCGCACACACCTCGAAACCGTCGAGGTCGGGCAGTTGCACGTCGAGTAGAACGAGGTCGGGCCTGAGCTCCCCAACGGACCGCAGGGCCTCGACCGCGTTCTCGGCCTCGCCGACGACCTGGTACCCCTCCGCTTCCAGCAGCGTCCGCGCGCTGGCCCGAAAGCTCGGGTGGTCATCGACGATGAGGACTGTCACGCTCATAGTGTCGTAGCCAAAGACCGTAGGCCGAATACGGTTACCCACACTCTTTTCAAGCGGAGGCCCCAGCCTTCTTCCGCGGTTTTCCCAGGGCTATCGGTTCGGAAGCTGCGGGAATCTCCACGTAGAAGATCGAGCCGCGTGCATCGTTCGGCTCGACCCAGATCCGGCCGTTGACCCGTCGGACGAGCTCCCTGGAGATGTAGAGGCCGAGCCCGGTGCCGCCGATGCCGTGGGCCATGTCGGGGTCGAGACGGTAGAACTTCTCGAAGATCCGCTCCTGCTCGGACGGCGGGATGCCGAGCCCCTGATCGGCGATCACGAACCGGACCACCGCTTCGGAGCGCTCGAGCCTGACCCGGACCTCGCCGCCGTTCGGCGAGTACTTGATCGCGTTGTCGATCACATTTCCCAGGACCTGGCGGAGCTGGCCTTGGTCCGCAGCCACCGGCGGAAGCTCGTCCTTGCCCGGTTCGAGCTCAACGCGGATGCCCGTCGGTAGATGCGTCTTGGCGGCGTCCAGCACGCTATCGACGAGCGATCGTGCATCGCACTGCTCGATGTGCACGTCGAGCCGGCCCGCATCGAGTTGGCTGGCGATGAGCAGCTCGTTGACGATGTCGGCGAGGCGTCCGGACTCGTCCACGATCACTTCGAGCAGCTTCGATTCCATCCTCTCCTCGAGCTCCAGGTCCTGGCGGGCGAGCGTGAGCGCAGAGCCGTAGATCGCCGCGAGCGGCGTGCGAAGCTCGTGTGAGACCGTCGCCACGAGGTCCTTGCGGATCTGCTCGAGCGCCCGTTCCTCGGTGAGATCGCGGAATGCATAGACCGTTCCCTCGTCGAAGCCGACGCCGGAGATCGAGAGCCAGCGCTCTTCACCGCCGAGCGCGAGCGGCAGCATGGCCGACGCGGCCGGGCCTGGAGCGCCCGCCACGGGCACCTCCGTCGTCAGCTGATGCCAACCGGGGAGGACGTCGTCGGCCGGCCGGCCGACGACGCCGGCGCGGGGAAGTCGGGTGATCACCTCGGCGGCGCGGTTCCAGATGCGGACGATTCCGTCGAGGTCGACGAGGAAGACGCCGTCTCCGACGCTGTCGAGTACGCGCGCCGCCTGCGCTCGCTCCTCGGCCTCACGGTACAGCTGCGCGTTCTCGACCGCCGTCCCGGCACGCCTGGCAAGCTCCTCGGCGAGTGCAAGATCTTCGTCGCCGTACCGGCGGCCGGACTCCGCGACGACGAACGAGATCACGCCAAGCGTCCGGCCTCGCGCGACCAGCGGGACGCACATGTAGCTCTGAAAGCCGAGCGCGCGAACGAGCTCGAGGTGGAGATCGTCGACCGCGAGCTTGGAGAGCGCCTCCTCGGTGATGTCAGTCGCAAGCTCGCTCTCGCCGGTGCGAATTACGAGCGGCGGGCCTTGCCCTGCGTCCGCAGCCTCCGGGTAACGGCGCGCGAGCTCCAGCGCGAGCTCGACCTTCTGATGATCGACGTGCTCGACCGCGAGCGTTCGCAGCCTGTCGCTCTCGAGGATGTCGACGCGGGCCCAGTCCGCAATACGCGGGACAGCCAGCTTGGCTAACGCGGCCAGCGTGCTGCGGTAGTCGAGCGAGCTGCCAAGCACTGCGCCCGCTTCGACCAGGAACTGCTGCGCTTCCTCTGCCCGCTTGCGGTCGTGGATGTCAGTGTTCGAGCCGAACCACTTCACGACCTCGCCGCTTCGGTCCCGCATCGGCACGGCCCGCGTGAGATGCCAGCGATACGAGTCGTCGTCTGCGCGCCGAAGGCGGATCTCGTTCTCGTACGGCTGCCCGGTGTCCAGCGCGCGCTGCCAGAGCTCGATCGTCCGCGGCAGGTCGTCGGGATGCATCACCTTCGCCCAGCCCGCCTCGACGCTTTCAGTGAACGACGTGCGGAGGTAGTCGAGCGCACGCTGGTTCACGTAGTCGAGCTCGCCGTTCGGCAGCGCGGTCCAGATCTGATCAGGTTGCGCTTCTGCCAGGAAGCGGTAGCGCTCCTCGCTCTCACGCTTGAGCTCTGCGAGCTCCTGCTCCTTCAACTGCTCGGCCTGGCGTCGAAGTTGCTCCTTGTTCTCGTGCAGCTCGATGAAGACGGAGACCTTCGAGCGCATCACTTCCGGGCTGAAAGGCTTGAAGATGTAGTCGACGGCACCGCTCGAATAGCCCCGGAAGACATGCTCTTCGTCTTTCGAGATCGCCGTCACGAAGATGATCGGGATGTGTTTCGTTCGCTCGCGCTGCTTGATGAGTGCTGCAGTGCCGAAGCCGTCGAGGCCGGGCATCTGGACGTCGAGCAGGATTAACGCGACCTCTTGCTGCAAGAGCTTGCGCAGCGCGTCCTCGCCCGAGTTCGCAAACAAGAGGGTCTGGCCGAGCGGCTCGAGGATTGCCTCGAGAGCGAGCAGGTTCTCGCGGCGGTCGTCTACCAGCAGCACATTGGCCATCTACGTCCTCCTCGTTCGGGGGAACCTCCCGGTTCCCCCGAACCTCCTCCACCGGTCCGCTGGCGCGGACGGGCGGCTTCGCCGCCGATCGTCAACGAGGAGGATGTTGGCCATCAGACTGTCTCGTGCGCGCTTTCGGGCAGCGCGCACAGCTCGTGGACGTAGGCGCCGATCTCCTCTAGCGGCAGGATCGCATCGGCTGCGGTGGTGGCGATCGCCGCGTCGGGCATCTCGCGCTTCGTCGCGGCAGCAGGATCCTGAATCAGCGCCACCCCACCCAACTCCTTGATCTTCGCCAGCCCGCGAGCGCCGTCGTCGTTGGCGCCGGTGAGGATGATCCCGACCACTCGGTCGCCGTACGCGTACGCGGCCGACTCGAAGAGAACGTCGATCGACGGCCGCGCATGTCTGACGCGATCGTCGACAGAGAGCGCGAACGACCCTCGTTCCACCAGCAGGTGGTAGTCGGGAGGCGCAAGGTAGACATGTCGTGGCTCGATGGCCAGCTTGTCCTCCGCCTCGACCACGGGCCGCCCGGTCTGCCGCTGGAGGAGATGCTGGAGCGTTCCGGGGTGTGAGTCCGGATGGCGATGTTGGGCGATCACGACCGGTGGGTCGAGGTCGTGGGGGAGATCCGAGAGGAGGCGGCCGACCGCGTGCAGACCACCCCAGGACGAGCCGACGACAACCAGGTCGTACGCCATTTAGTCGATCCTCCGGTACAGCTTCTCGTTCGCTTCGAGCTCCTCGTACCGACTCTCGTGCGGGCTGAATCGGATCGACTCCTTGTGGCCCAGGCCGAGGATGCCGAAGTTCGCCAGGCTTTCGTAGAAGAGCCCGTGCACGCGATCCTGTAATGCCCGATCGAAGTAGATCATCACGTTGCGGCAGACGATCACGTTGAACTCGTTGAAGGAGCGGTCCGAGACTAGGTTGTGCTGCGCGAAGACCACGTTCTCCGTCAAGGAGCGCTGAAACTGGGCCCCGTCGTATTTCGCGAGGTAGTACTCCGAGAAGGCTTCCGTCCCGCCGGCCTTGATGTAGTTCTGCGTGTACTCCCGCATCTTGTCGAGCGGGAAGACGCCGCCACGCGCACGGTCGAGCACCGCCTCGTTGATGTCCGTCGCGTAGATCCGCGTCCGGTCGTAGAGCTTCTCCTCCTGCAGCAGGATCGCCAGCGAGTACACCTCTTCACCGGTCGAGCAGCCGGCAACCCAGATCCGCGTGAACGGATAGGTGCGAAGCGCCGGCACGACCTTCTTGCGGAACGCGACGTAGAACCCCGGGTCCCGGAACATCGCGGTGACGTTGATCGACAGGTCGAGCAGGAGCCGCTCCATGCAGGCCGGTTCGTGCAGGAGCTTGTCCTGCAGCGCCGAGACCGTCGACAAACCCTCGGCATGGATCCGCCGCCAGACCCTCCGCCTGAGGGACGCGGGCGCGTACTCGCGGAAGTCGAACCCGTACTGGCGGTAGACGCCTTCAAGGAGCAGAGACAGCTCGATCTCTTCGAGGTCGTCGCGCGCCGGGAGGCGCTCCTCTCTGCCTGCCGGCTCCCTCGATGCGCCGACCGACGAGGCCACGGCTTCAGTGCCCCTCCCAGCAATACTTGTCGGCCTCTCGCCCACGACCACGCGGCGCCAGAGTCCACCCTCGGACTTGCCAAGGCTGACAGCCTTGGACGCGGTCGAGTGCGGCCTCTGGCTTGGTGCTCACGACCGAGAGACTCGACAGCATCACTGGGAGCGGCACTACTTATACAGCCAGACTCGCATCAGCGAGAGGAGCTGGTCGGTGTCGACGGGCTTCGTGATGTAGTCCGATGCGCCGGAGGCGATCGACTTCTCCCGGTCTCCCTTCATCGCCTTTGCGGTCAAGGAGATGATCGGCAGCTGCTTGAACGACTCCTCGCTGCGAATGGCCTGCATCGCCTCGTAGCCGTCCATGCCCGGCATCATGATGTCCATCAGGACGAGATCGACCTCGGGCTCCCGCCGGAGGAGCTCAAGCCCTTCCTGGCCGTTCTCGGCGTACAGGACCTCCATGCCGTGCGCCTCGAGGACGCTCGCGAGAGCGAAGACGTTTCGCACGTCGTCGTCGACGATGAGGATCTTCCGGTTCTTGAAGACGTCCTCCGCCGAATGCAGCTGTTCGAGCATGCGGCGTTTCTCCCGTGGGAGCTTTCGCTCCACGCGATGGAGGAAGAGAGACGTCTCGTCGAGGAGACGCTCGGGCGAGCTCGCGTCCTTGACGACGATCGCGTCCGAGAACCTCTTCAGCTTCGTCTCCTCGCGGCGGGTCAGCTCCTTGCCGGTGTAGACGATCACCGGGATCGACGCGTACTGCTCGTCCTGCTTGAGCTGCTCGAGCAGCGCGAAGCCGCCCATCTCCGGCAGCTTGAGGTCGAGCACCATGCAGTCGTAGCGCTGCTTCTCGAGCTCCTGGAGTGCTTGCTCGCCGGACGCGACGGCCACTACTTCGACGTCTTCGCCGCCGCCGATCAAGTCGACCACGGCGTTCCGCTGCGTCTCGTCGTCCTCGACCACGAGCAGGCGCTTGAGGTCGCGGTCGATGAAGCTGCGGATCTCGCCGAACGTGTCCTGGAGGCTTTCCTTCGAGATCGGCTTCTCGACGAAGGCGACCGCGCCGGCCTTGAGCGCGTTCTGACGGCCGTCGCCGGCGGAGACGATGTGCACAGGGATATGGCGAGTCTCCGGGTGATGCTTGAGGTGATCGAGCACGGTCCACCCGTCCATCACGGGCAGCTTCATGTCGAGGATGATCGCGTCGGGCTTGAACTCGTGGGCGAGCGCAAGGCCCGAGTCGCCGCGCTGGGCGACGATGCCTTTGAATCCTCGCTCGCGCGCGACCTCCAGCTCGGTACGCGCAAGGTCTAGGTCGTCCTCGACGATCAGAACGACCCGATCGCCCTCCTGGATCTCGTCTCGGTCGTCCCTGACGTCGCTGGGCAGCAAGAGCGCCGGGTCGAGCTCCGGCTGTTGCATCGCCGGGACCGGAGGCGGGGTCATCGCGTCGCGGTCGCCCGTGCCCGGGGCGAGCACGACCTGCTTCTGGACGGTGTCGGCCGGCTCCGCACGTTCGACGTGCCGGAAGGTGGAGGGCAGGAACAGGGTGAAGGTGCTGCCCTCGCCGAGGCTGCTCTCGACGTGGATCTCGCCGCCGAGCAACCGTGCGATCTCGCGACTGATCGAGAGCCCCAGCCCGGTGCCGCCGTACCGGCGGCTCGTCGTCCCGTCCGCCTGCTGGAACGCTTCGAAGATCAGGCGGAGCTTGTCCTGCGGGATGCCGACGCCCGTGTCGTCGACTGCGAACTCGATCACGGACTCGGCCCGGGTGAGCGCCTCGCTGGCGAACTGCCGCCCTTCCGCCAGGCCGATGCGGAGCTTGACGCCTCCCACTTCGGTGAACTTGCAGGCGTTCGAGAGCAGGTTCTTCAGGATCTGCTGGAGCCGCTGCTCGTCGGTCTCGATCGTCGGCGGCACGTTCGCGCCGTGGACCTCGATCTCGAAGGTGAGGTCCTTGTCCTCGGCGACCGGTGCGAACGAACGCTCGACGAAGTCGCGGAGGTCGGACAGCTTGACCTCGCCGAGGTTCACGTCCATCCGGCCCGCCTCGACCTTGGACAGGTCGAGGATGTCGTTGATCAGATCGAGCAGGTCGGAGCCGGCACTGTAGATCGTGTTCGCGAACTCGATCTGCTTCTCGTTCAGGTTGTCGTCGGTGTTCTCGCCGAGCAGCTTGGCCAGGATCAGCAGCGAGTTGAGCGGCGTCCGCAGCTCGTGTGACATGTTCGCGAGAAACTCGGACTTGTAGCGTGACGAGAGGGCGAGCTGCTCCGCCTTCTCCTCGAGTGCCGCGCGCGCAAGTTCGATCTCGCGGTTCTTGATCTCGATGCGGCGGTTCTGCTCCTCGAGCTGTTCGGCCTTTTCCTCGAGCTCCTGGTTCGTCTGCTGCAGCTCCTCCTGCTGCGTCTGCAGGAGCTCCTCAGAGGCCTTGAGCGAGGCGGCCTGCTCCTCGAGCTCCTTGTTCGTCTGCTGGAGCTCCTCCTGCTGTGCCTGCAGCTCTTCGGACTGGCTCTGGAGCTCCATTGTCAGCTGCTGCGACTGCCCGAGCAGCTCTTCCGTCCGCATGTTGGCCTGGATCGTGTTCAGCACGACCCCGAACGACTCCGACAGTTGCTCGAGGAAGGTCTGCTGGACGTTGGAAAAGCGCTGGAACGACGCGAGCTCGACGACGGCCATCACCTGGTCCTCGAACAGGACAGGGAGGACGATCACGTTGACCGGATTCCCCTCGCCTAGCCCGGACGTGATGCGAACGTAGTCGTCCGGCGCCTGCGTGATCAGGATCGGCTTGAGCTCGAGGGCCGCCTGGCCGACGAGCGCCTCGCCGACCTTGAAGCGGGTCGGAACGTTCTTGCGCTGCTTGTACCCGTACGAGGCGATCAGCCGTAGCTCGAAGTCGTCGCCCTCGCCGCCCGGGGATTCCATGACGAAGAACGCGCCGTGCTGTGCGCCGACGAGCGGCGTCAGCTCCGACATGATCAGGCGGGAGACCGTCTCGAGGTCGCGCTCGCCTTGCAGCATGCCGGTAAAGCGTGCGAGGTTCGAGTTCAGCCAGTCCTGCTCCGAGTTGATGCGGGTCGTCTCGGCGAGGTTCTCGATCATCTGGTTGATCGTGTCCTTGAGCTCGGCTACCTCTCCCTCCGCCTCGACCGCGATCGAGCGCGTGAGGTCGCCCTTCGTCACCGCCTGCGACACCTCGGAGATCGCGCGGAGCTGGGTCGTGAGGGTGCCGGCAAGCTGGTTCACGTTGTCCGTGAGGCCCTTCCACACGCCGGACACGCCCTGGACCTGAGCCTGGACGCCGAGCTTGCCCTCGGTGCCCACCTCCCTCGCGACGCGGGTCACCTCGGCGGCGAAGGTCGAGAGCTGGTCGACCATCGTGTTGATCGTGTTCTTGAGCGCGAGGATCTCGCCGCGCGCGTCCACCGTGATCTGCTTCGAGAGGTCGCCCTTCGCGACGGCCGTCGTGACCTCCGCAATGTTGCGCACCTGGTTGGTGAGGTTGTCGGCGAGCTGGTTCACGTTGTCGGTCAGGTCCTTCCAGGTGCCGGAGACGCCCTTGACCTGCGCCTGGCCGCCGAGCTTGCCCTCGGTTCCGACCTCGCGGGCGACGCGCGTGACTTCGTCGGCGAAGGAGGAGAGCTGGTCGACCATGGTGTTGATCGTGTTCTTGAGCTGGAGGATCTCGCCCTTGACGTCGACCGTGATCTTCTTGGTGAGATCGCCCGTCGCAACCGCTGTCGTGACCTCGGCGATGTTCCGCACCTGGTTGGTGAGGTTGTCGGCGAGCGTGTTGACGTTGTCGGTGAGGTCTTTCCAGGTGCCGGACACGCCCTCGACGTTCGCCTGGCCGCCGAGGCGGCCCTCGGTGCCGACCTCCTTGGCGACGCGGGTCACCTCGGCTGCGAAGGATCGCAGCTGGTCGACCATCGTGTTGATGGTCTCCTTCAGCTCGAGCACCTCGCCTCGCGCGTCGACGGTGATCTTCTTCGAGAGGTCCCCCGTTGCCACGGCTGTGGTGACGTCCGCGATGTTCCGCACCTGGTCGGTGAGGTTGTCGGCCATCGCGTTGACGTTGTCCGTCAGGTCCTTCCACGTTCCGGACACGCCCTTGACCTTGGCCTGACCGCCGAGACGTCCCTCCGTGCCCACTTCGCGGGCGACGCGCGTGACTTCGTCGGCGAAGGAGGAGAGCTGGTCGACCATGGTGTTGATCGTGTTCTTGAGCTGGAGGACCTCGCCCTTGACGTTCACGGTGATCTTCTTGGAGAGGTCGCCGGTTGCGACCGCGGTGGTGACGTCGGCGATGTTCCGCACCTGGCTGGTGAGGTTGCCGGCGAGTGTGTTCACGTTGTCGGTGAGGTCCTTCCAGGTTCCGGACACGCCGGTGACCTGCGCCTGGCCGCCGAGCTTGCCTTCGGTTCCGACCTCGCGGGCGACGCGCGTGACTTCGTCGGCGAAGGAGGAGAGCTGGTCGACCATGGTGTTGATCGTGTTCTTGAGCTCGAGGATCTCGCCCCGTGCCTCTACCGTGATCTTCTTCGAGAGGTCGCCCGTAGCAACCGCCGTTGTGACCTCGGCGATGTTCCGCACCTGGTCGGTCAGGTTGGACGCCATCCCGTTGACGCTCTGCGTCAGCTGGCGCCACGTTCCCGAGACGTCCTCGACCTCGGCCTGTCCGCCCAGCCGGCCCTCGGTGCCCACCTCGGTGGCGACGCGCGTCACCTCGTCGGCGAAGGACGAAAGTTGGTCGACCATGGTGTTGATGGTGTTCTTGAGCTCGAGGACCTCGCCCTTGACGTCGACGGTGATCTTCTTGGTGAGGTCGCCGGTCGCGACGGCGGTCGTGACCTCGGCGATGTTCCGCACCTGCGTCGTCAGGTTGTTGGCCATGAAGTTCACGTTGTCGGTGAGCGTCTTCCACGTGCCAGCCACGCCCGGCACGTCGGCCTGACCACCGAGCTCGCCCTCCGTGCCGACCTGCCGCGCGACCGTCGTCACCTGCTCCGCGAACACGCGGAGCGTGTCGATCATCGAGTTGATCGTGTCCGCGAGCGCGGCCACCTCGCCCTTCGCCTCGATCGTGAACTTCTGGTCGAGGTCACCGTTCGCGACCGCGGTCACCACCCTGGCGATCCCGCGCACCTGCGTCGTCAGGTTGCCGGCCATGAAGTTGACGTTGTCCGTCAGGTCCTTCCACGTGCCCGAGACGCCTTGCACCTCGGCCTGGCCGCCGAGTATTCCTTCCGTTCCCACCTCGCGGGCGACGCGGGTGACCTCGTCGGCGAAGGAGGAGAGCTGGTCGACCATCGTGTTGATGGTGTTCTTGAGCTCCAGGACCTCGCCCTTGACGTCGACCGTGATCTTCTTGGAGAGGTCGCCGTTCGCGACCGCTGTGGTCACGTCGGCGATATTCCGCACCTGAGTCGTCAGGTTGTTAGCCATGAAGTTGACGTTGTCGGTCAGGTCGCGCCAGATGCCGGACACGCCCTGCACTCGGGCCTGGCCGCCGAGGATGCCCTCGGTGCCGACCTCGCGTGCGACGCGCGTGACTTCCGCGGCGAACGAGCTGAGCTGGTCCAGCATCGTGTTGACGGTCGTGCCGATGCGGAGGAACTCGCCGCGGACGCGTTGTCCCTCGATCTTGAGGGACATCTTCTGCGTCAGATCGCCCTCCGCGACCGCGTCGAGGACGCGGGAGACCTCGATGGTCGGACGCACCAGGTCGTCGATCATCGAGTTGACGGAGGCGATCGACTCCGCCCACGATCCCTTGGCGTTCCTGAGCCGTGCTCGCTCGGTGATCCGGCCCTCGCGCCCGATCACCTCGCTCACGCGGTTCAGTTCGTTCGTCAGACCCTCGCGCTTCTCTACCAGACCGTTGAATGCCCTGGCCACGTCGCCCATGACACCACTCTTCGGCACGGCCAGCCGCACGCCCGTCTCGCCGTCCCTCGCGGCGCGGAGAGCGTCGACCAGCTCCTGCAACTGCTGCTTCGAGAGCTCGACCGTCTCGCCGTTGGCGCGGCCCCGGCCGTTCGTCGCGGGCGCACGGCTTGCCGCCCTCCGTTTCCTGGTGTCTGGTGCAGGCACGGCTGACTCCTTTGTGCGAGGGATGGGTGTGCCGGAGAACCGTTGGGCGACGCGTCTACCGGCTATGTGTCCGGATTTTCGCCTCCGAGGCCGGAAATCTTACTTACGCGTGTAGAAAATCACCTGGAAATTCCAGGGCGCCGGCCAGGTCGTTCCAGAGGTCCTCGACGGGCTCTAGGCCGACGCTCAGTCGCAGCAGGCCCGGCGGGACGCGGTCAGCTTCCCACCGGGCTCGGGCCTCGAGGACGGAATCCACGCCCCCGAGGCTGGTGGCGTTCGTGATCACGCGGACCGAGGTCTCGACGTGTCGCGCGGCGTCGGCGCCCGCGACGTCGAAGGAGAGCAGGCCGCCGAAGCCCGGATAGCGGACGTTGCTGACCGCGGGGTGCTCTTCGAGGCGGGCGGCCAGCTCGCGCGCTGACTCAGTCTGCCGCTGGACGCGCACCTCGAGTGTCTTCAGGCCACGCAGAAGGAGGTAGCAGGGATCGGGCGCGGCGACGATTCCGGTGCGCGTGCGGAACTCCTTAAGCCGCGCCGCGTCTGCTTCGCGCTTGCAGACGACCGCACCGAGGAGCGCGTCGTCGTGACCTGCGAGGTACTTCGTCGCGCTGTGGAGGACGAAGTCCGCGCCGTGCTCGAGCGGACGGAGGTTGACCGGCGTCGCGGCGGTCGCGTCCACCAGGACGGGTGCCTCATGTGCGACTGCGGGGTCGAGGTCGGGCATGGTCAGAAACGGGTTCGACGGCGCTTCGAGCCAGATGAGCTGGACCCCTTCAGGCGGCGGCCCGGTCTGGTCGAACTCCACGTGCTGCAGACCCCACCGGGCGAGCTCGCCAAAGCCGACGCTCGTGCCGAAGTAGGCGCCTTCGGCCAGCGCGATCGAGTCGCCGGGAGCGAGGAAGGCGAGGGCGACCGCGATCGCCGCACCGGTTCCGGAGGAGAAGAGCACGGCGTGTCCGCCGTCGAGCTCGCCGAGCCGGCGCTCTGCTTCGACGCCGGTCGGGTGCGCGTAGCGCTGGTAGTAGAACTCCCCCGGCTCTCCGTCCCGGTATGGCCAGATCGTCGACCGGTCAAGCGAGGGCACGCGATGACTCTACAAGTGGCTCTGAGCCACAAGCCACACGCTACGCTCCGCGCCATGGCCACGACAGACGAGCCTCGCGCGGATTCGACCGAGTCGAAGCTCGAGCGCCTGCAGCAGCTGCGGGACGAGGCCGAGCACACCGGCACCGACAAGGCGATCGAGCGACAGCGCCAGCAGGAGAAGCTCTTGGCGCGCGAGCGGCTCGTCGAGCTGCTCGATCCTGGATCGTTCGTCGAGCTCGACCGCTTCGTGCGCCACCGCGAGTCGAACTTCGGGATGCTCGAACGACGGCCCTACGGCGATGCGGTCGTCACCGGCTACGGGACGATCTTCGGCCGCAAGGTCTTCGTCTTCTCGCAGGACTTCACGGTCTTCGGCGGCTCGTTGAGCGAGGTCTTCGCCGAGAAGATCTGCAAGGTGATGGACCTTGCCCTCAAGTTCGGCTGTCCGGTCATCGGGATCAACGACTCCGGGGGCGCGCGGATCCAGGAGGGCGTGGTCTCGCTCGCCGGCTACGCGGAGATCTTCTGGCGGAACGTGCAGTCCTCGGGCGTCATTCCCCAGCTGTCGCTCGTGATGGGGCCGTGCGCGGGCGGGGCGGTTTACTCCCCGGCGATGACCGACTTCGTCTTCATGGTCGAGGGGACGTCGTACATGTTCATCACCGGTCCCGACGTCGTGAAGACGGTGACCGGTGAGGAGGTGACGTTCGAGGAGCTCGGTGGCGCGTCGACACACGCGACCAAGTCCGGCGTGGCGCACTTCCTCTCGCCGGACGAGCGGGCCTGCCTCGAGGACGCGCGCTACCTCCTCTCGTTCCTTCCGCAGAACAATCTCGATCCGCCGCCGTTCGCGGAGCCCTCTGATCCGCGCGATCGCGAAGCGCCCGAGCTCGACACGCTGATCCCTGACAATCCGAACAAGCCATACGACATGCACGACGTCATTCGCCGCGTCGTCGACGACGGCGACTTTCTCGAGGTGCACGAGCACTGGGCGGAGAACATTGTCTGTTGCTTTGCGCGGCTCGGAGGACATCCGGTTGGACTGGTGGGAAACCAGCCTCGCTCGCTGGCCGGCGTGCTCGACATCGACTCCTCCGTGAAGGCGGCGCGATTCGTCCGCTTCTGCGACGCGTTCAACGTCCCGCTCGTCACCTTCGTCGACGTGCCGGGCTTTCTGCCCGGGACGCAACAGGAGTGGGGCGGGATCATCCGTCACGGCGCAAAGCTGCTCTATGCCTATGCCGAGGCGACTGTGCCGAAGCTCACGGTCATCACGCGCAAGGCGTACGGCGGCGCGTACGACGTCATGAGCTCGAAGCACATTCGCGCGGACTTCAACTTCGCGTGGCCGACGGCCGAGGTCGCGGTGATGGGGCCCGAGGGAGCCGTGAACATCATCTTCCGGAAGGACCTCGAAGAGGCGGACGACCCCGAAACACGGCGGGAGGAGTTGATCGAGGACTACCGCGAGCGGTTCGCGAATCCGTACAGCGCCGCCGAGCGCGGCTACGTGGACGAGGTGATCGAGCCGCGGCGCACGCGGCCGGTGCTGATTGACGCGCTCGAGACCGCGCTGCCCAAGCAAGAGCCGCGCCCGCGCCGCAAGCACGGCAACATCCCGTTGTAGGGGCTCAGGAACGAGAGCCGGGTGGCCGATGTTCCAAGGGCCGCAGTGAAACCCGAGCCTCAGCCTTCCAGCAACGAATCGAGCCAGCGAGAACTGGTGGCCCAAGCGCGAGCCGAGCTCGAGCGGCCGGAGCCCGACTGGCTCCGCGTCAAGGCGCTCGCCGAACGCGGTGCGGAGTTGTCCCAGCCCGGTACTACGCCGGTCCGAGGCGTGGGCCCCGAGGTGGAGGCCGCGCGCGCGCAGGCGCGGGCGACACTCGAGCAGATTCGTCCTATTGTCGCGGAAGCGGACGACGTACTCGGCGAGGACAACATGGCGCGGGCGTACCTCGACCATGCGCAACAGGCTTACGACAATGCAGTCGCTGCTTTGACGGAGCGTGCCGCGATCGACGGCTTCCGACTCGCCCGAGAGTCGGCGGACGCCGCGCATGAGCATGCGCTCGCCTTGCGTGCCCAGACCGGGCGCAAACTGACGCCCAAGAAGGCGGCGAGCCCGTTCTGGGGAGTGTTCAGCCGCCCGGCCGGACCGGCATAGGAGCCCGCTACGAGGCCAGTGCGGGCGCCGCGAGCTCGGCGGCTTCGATCTCCTCCGCAAACGCGGCGACGATCGCGGGGTCGAACTGTGTGCCCGAGCACCGCTCGAGCTCCGCGAGTGCGGCGTCCGCGGAACGCTTCGGGCGATAGATCCGGTCAGAGGTCATCGCGTCGAATGCATCCGTGACGAAGATGATCCGTGCGCCGAGCGGGATCTCCTCGCCACGCAGGCCGTCCGGATACCCCGCTCCGTCCCAGCGCTCGTGGTGATGAAGGACCAGGTCGGCGACCGGATCCACACCGAGGCTATCGAGCATGCGGAAGCCGATCTGTGGATGGCGCTCGAGCACGAGACGCTCTGAATCGGTGAGCGCGCCGGGCTTGCGCAGGATCTCTTCCGGGATAGCGAGCTTCCCGAGATCGTGCAGGCTCCCGGCCAGCCGGGTCAGCTCCACCTGCTCGGGCTCGAGGCCGAGCCGGGTCGCGACGCGAGCGGCGAGCTCGCTGACGCGTTCCGAATGACTTCCTGTGTACGTATCGCGGGCGTCAACGGCCTTCGCGAGTGACGCTGCGGCCCGGTAGCGCGCGGCCTTGTCCGGCCCGGCAGCGAGTCGCTTGAGCTCCGCGAGCTCGACGACGTCCGGCCGGTAAAGGCGCACACGGTTCTTGCCGTGCTCCTTCGCCCAGTACAGCGCGCTGTCGGCTAGCCGAATCAGTTCGTCGCGCCCATGACCCTGCATCGGGAAGGTCGCGAGGCCGGCACTGACGGTGACGTGTCCGATGTGATCGAAATCGACTGCCGCAATCCTCTCGACGACCGAGTTGGCCGCGGCGAGTGCGTTTCCCTCGTCGTGATGGACGAGCAGGAGCGCAAACTCGTCGCCGCCGAGGCGGAACGCCTCGCCGCCCTGGCGGAGCCTGGCGGCGATCTGCGACAGCACCCGGTCGCCAGCGGGATGGCCGAAGCGGTCGTTGATCTTCTTGAAGTCGTCGATGTCGACGAAGCACAGCGTCAACGGCGAGTGCTGCTCCTCGGCGTTCAACAGCTCGCGCTGGAGACGCTCGTGGAAGTGACGGTGATTCCCCAGGCCCGTCAGTGGGTCGGTGAGAGCGAGCCGCATCGCACGAAGCGCGCGATGCGTCGAGCGCTGGTACAGCGAGATGGCGAGCAGCGGTCCGACGAGTGCGACCGACAGCACCGGCGATCGTTCCCAGAGGACGACGAGCATCAGCGCGGCCGATGCCATGAACGCGAACGGGACGATCGTCGCGTGGACGTGCGAGCGAACAAGGGCGGCATACTTCTGTCCCGTGCTGAGCGCGATCGCACCCGAGATCAGGATCATGTTGACCCAGTAGTCCGCGACTGCCGCGAGGACGACCTTGGCAAAGATCGCGCCGACGCTGTCGCCTCCGATCGGCGCGATCAGCGCGCCGGCCGCGAGCGCCACGAGGGCGAGCACGGCGACGTTGAACGCGATCCGTTGAAGCGGGCGGTGCTCCCACAGCTGGATGATCGACGTCGCCGTGAGCAGAAGGAGCGCGCCCGCCGCCCAGCCGAAGAGCACGATCGCGGCCACCGCGAAGACGAACGTCAGCGAGATGACGCCGCCGCCTTTCTCCGAGCTGATCGGCACCGGGAAACGCTCGGCGAGCGTTGCTGCAGCCGTGAGGGCAGCGAGGCTTGCGAGCGCGCGGCCGCCGTGGCCGGTCGTCGCGAAGACGTAACCGGCGGCGACGAGAACTCCTAGGCCCGCCAGGCAGACGGGGAGGATGAGGGCGGTAAGCCGGCGGGGCGTGACCGCCTGGGAGCTCACGTCAGCTTAGAACCACGTGAATTGGATGAACGAGTCCCAGGTGAACTGTCCCGAGACCGCAGCAACCAGTAGCAGGATCGACACGAGGGCGATCGCTTTGGGCTTCCACTGCAACATTCGGTTTGAACCTCCCCACCACGACGGCAGACGTGCCCGATTCTTCACCGTTTGCGACGGAGCGCGAATCCCTACATAGGGGGATTTGCGTAAGAGCTCAGTGCAGAGTGCCGAGGCCGGCTTCTGCGAGCGGGCGACGTGCCCAGGCGAAACGCTTCGCGTACCAACCGGCCAGGCTCGCAACCGCGACGCCGTAACCGGACGAATGAATGAACCAACCCTCGCCGAGGTAGATGCCCATGTGGTCGACCTGGGCGGGTTTGGACTTCGGGCCTTTCGCTCCGAAGAAGACGACGTCGGCAGGTTGGAGCTGGTCGAACGTGATTCGCTTCGCCGCCGGCACCTCGCCGCTCATCGCGTAGGTCGTGCGTCCCTGCAGCACATCGGCGAGGTTCTCATCGTTCGGATACTGCTCGAGCTTGTAGACACGCCAGACGAACCCCGAGCAATCGAAGCCGCCGTGAGCCTGCGGCCCGAACGGTGACTTGGTCGTCTCGCTCTCGCCGCCCCACACGTACGGGTAGCCGATGAACCGCACCGCGGTGTGAAGGATGCGCTTCTGCCAGTCGGTGAGGGGAGGGAGCATGAACGTGGCGCCGAGCTCCTGCACGTCTTCCGTGCTCGTCTCCCCGAACTGCAGGATGCGCGCAGCAGAGTAGGCAGCCTCGGCGTGTGTCGCGGGCTCGCCGGGAGAGAGCTCGAGTGCGTCGAGCGCAGCAGGATGGTTCGTGCGTAGACCGAGCAGGCGTGCGACTGCCTCTGTGCCGAACCGTGACGGAGGTGCGAGACCGGCGTCTCTCGCGGCTTGCGTGAACAGCTTGGCGGTGTCGGTCAGGCCGAGTGCGGTGACGAGTCGCGCATCGAGCGCCGCCAACGTGACGGCCTTGGTCGGCGAAGTCGGAACGATCGGATCAACGTGCGTCAGACCTGCAACCAGAGTCTCCAGCTCACTTTTCGTGAGCGGCTTGTTGGGTCGCGCCGCCGCCTCCTTGGCCATCAATCCGGCGGCCACTGCAGTCTTCAGCTCGGCCTGTGCCCACGAGGTCCCCGGCTTGGTGGCGGCGGATGCCGGTGACAGCGTGAGGAGCGTGACGAGAGCGCAGACGTACGAGAGATGGCGGCGGCGCATGGGTGTCCTATCGGCCGCTCCCTGGATGTCTTTAACCTCTGCCGCGTGGAGGTCGAGATCACGCCCGAGCCGAGCGACGAGCAGCTCCGGGCGATCCTGGAGGCGCTTCGGGAAGAGCAGAGGGCGGCCGCCGCACCAACCCCTTGGCGCCGCGTCGGGCTAGGCCCGGGACCGGATGACGAGGACGATCAGGCTGCTGCGCCGCCGCGCCAGAGGCGCGGCGCGACCCGGGCGTAGTCCAGCCCCGAGATCCACGTCAAGACGAGGGCGACCAAGAGCGCCCACCACGCGACGTCTTTACTCCAGGCTCCGGCGGCGGCGAAGCCGCCGATCGCAGCGGCGACCGCCTGCGACCAGGTCTTGAGCTTGCCGAGGTCCCGTGCGTGGAGAACGACGCCGCGCTCCCGAGCAGCGAGCCGAAGTGCCGTGACGAGGAACTCACGCACGACGATCAGCGCGACCATCCAGCCGGGAAAGACACGCTGGTCGACAAGCATGATCAGGACCGCGAGGACGAGGATCTTGTCGGCCGCCGGATCGAGCAGCGAGCCCAGCGGTGAGGAACGCCCACGGCTGCGCGCGATCCGGCCGTCGAACCAGTCGGTCGCCATCGCCACCGCGAAGAGCGCTGTCGCCCAGTAGTTGTGGCCGTTGAAGTCCCAGGCGTACAGGAGAATGACGAACGGAACGGAGGCTGCACGCGCGACCGTCAGGGCGTCGGGAAGGCTCATCGCAAGGGGAGAATACGGGGGTGACGGCGCCTTTCAGCAAAGTCCTGGTCGCAAACCGCGGTGAGATTGCGATTCGGGTCTTCCGGACGTTGCGGGAGCTCGGGATCGGCACCGTGGCCGTCTACTCGGAGGTCGACCGCGGGGCCGCCCACGTTGCGTACGCGGACGAGGCTTACCTGATCGGCGGCGGGCCGCCGTCCGAGAGCTATCTGAATCAGGAACAAATCCTCGACGTCGCTCGGCGCGCAGGCGCGGAGGCGATCCACCCCGGCTACGGCTTCCTGGCGGAGAATGCGGCCTTCGCGCGCGCCTGCGCCGAACACGGCGTGGTCTGGATCGGCCCACCGCCGGAGGCGATCGTGGCCATGGGCTCGAAGATCGAGGCACGGGAGCGGATGCGCGCCGCCGGCGTGCCGATCATCCCCGGCGTCACGGAGCCGGTCGAATCGGCGGATGAAGTGCGCAGGCTCGGTGACGAGCTCGGCTGGCCGCTCGCGATCAAGGCCTCGGCCGGCGGGGGTGGGAAGGGGCTCAAGCTCGTGCGCGGACCGGATGAGGCCGAGCGTGCCTTCGAGTCTGCGCGGCGCGAGGGCGAGGCGTACTTCTCGGACGCGACGGTCTACGTCGAGCGCTACCTCGAGGATCCTCGGCATGTCGAGGTGCAGGTGCTCGCGGATGCGCACGGCAACGTGATCCACCTCGGCGAACGGGACTGCACGATTCAGCGTCGCCACCAGAAGCTCGTCGAGGAGACGCCCTCTCCCGCAGTCGACGAGGCTCTGCGCGAGCGGATCGGCGCGATCGCGGTCGACGCGGCTCGTGCCGTGGGCTACCGGAGTGCCGGCACGATCGAGGGGCTGCTGTCGGGTGACGAGGAGTACTTCTTCTTGGAGATGAACACGCGCATCCAGGTCGAGCACACCGTCACCGAAATGGTGACCGGCCTCGATCTCGTGCGAGAGCAGGTCCTGATCGCGGCTGGTGAGCCGCTCACGCTGCGACAGGAGGACGTGCGACTGCTCGGCCACGCGATCGAGTGCCGCATCAACGCGGAAGACGTGTCGAATGGCTTTCTGCCGGCACCGGGGACGATCGTGCGCTACCGCGAGCCATCCGGGCCCGGTGTTCGCGTCGACTCCGGGGTTGCCGCGGGCAGTGAGATCTCGCCGCTGTACGACCCGATGGTGGCGAAGCTGATCGTTCAAGGCGTCGACCGAGAGCATGCGCGGCGCCGGATGTTGCGAGCGCTCGACGAGTTCGTCGTGGACGGTGTAAAGACGCTGATCGGCTTCCACAAGGCGTTGCTCACGCATCCGTGCTTTGTCGAGGGTGCGACGTGTCACGGTCTCGTCGAGTCGGAGCTGATGGCGTCGCGTGCGGCGGAGCTCGAAAACGGTCAGCCTCTTCGCGCCCTCGATGCCGGCGCGCCGAGCGTGCAAGAAGCGGTGCGCTCGATCGAGGTGGACGGGCGCCGCTTCGAGGTGCGGACGCTGAAGCCGGAACCGGCGTTCGCGGAGCTGGCGCGACGGAGGCGGGAGCGGTCACGCGCAGGCGCGTCGAATGTCGAGGGAAGGGACGCGGTCGTGAGCCCGATGCAGGGAACGGTGCTTGCGGTGGAGGTGGCCGAGGGCGATGAGGTGGAGACGGGGCACGTGATCTGCGTGATCGAGGCGATGAAGATGGAGAACGAAGTGCATGCGCCTCGCTCTGGACGCGTCTCTGAGCTCTCTGTCGCACCCGGGGATCCGGTCAAGACCGGTCAGGTCATCTGCATCATCGGCGTGGACTGAGAATCGGCGCGGATTCGATCCAGACGCGTCGCGAGTTCAGCGTTATCGTCACTCGCAGAGGGTGGTGGGAGTTCTCCCCCTCCCGGGTGGGGACGCGCGCGTGCGCGCGCGTGCGTGTGTACCAAGTAAGAGATCGTTGCGAAGCAACGGCGCCGGGCTAGGTGCCTGCTCGAACCAGTCCGGCGTCATACGCGACGATCACGGCCTGCACGCGATCCCGGACGCCGAGCTTTCGAAGGATGCTCGAGACATGGGTCTTCACCGTCGTCTCGCTGACGACAAGGCGGTCGGCGATCTCGCTGTTGGAGAGGCCGGCCGCCATGAGCGCGAGGATCTCTCGCTCGCGCTCGGTCAGTCCGTCGAGCACCGGCGTCGGGGTGGCCTGCGGTGCGCCGTCTGTGAACCGCTCGAGCAGCCGCTTGGTCACCGTCGTGCCGAGCAGCGCGTTCCCGGCGGCGACGACGCGAATCGCGTCCACGAGCTCGACCGGCTGTACGTCCTTCAGCAGGAAGCCGCTCGCGCCGGCACGAATCGCCTCGTACACGTACTCGTCGAGGTCGAACGTCGTGAGGATGAGGATGCGCGTCTCCGAGCCCGACGCGACGATGCGGCGTGTCGCCTCGACGCCGTCAAGCTTGGGCATGCGCACGTCCATCAGGATCACGTCGGGCGCGAGCTCCGCAGCGAGGGCCACCGCTTCGATGCCGTCCCTTGCCTCGCCGACGACCTCGACGTCGTCGCGCGAGTCGAGGATCATCCGGAAGCCACTTCGGACGAGCGCCTGGTCGTCGGCGAGCAGGACGCGGATCACGATGTGTCGTCCAACGGGAAGCGAGCGGAGACGGCGAAGCCGCCGTTCGCGCGCATGCCGGTGACGAGCGCACCACCCGCGAGCGCGACGCGCTCGCGCATGCCGATGAGACCCTGGCCTCCTGCACCGGAGCCGTTCGGCCCACGGCCGTCGTCGGTCACCTCGACGGCCACTGACGTGTCGTCGTAGCGCACGCGCACGCTCGCATGAGACGCGTCGGCATGCTTGAGCGTGTTCGTCAGCGCCTCCTGCACGATCCGGTAGGCGGAGAGATCGATGCCGGCCGGTAGTGGGCGGGGAGTCCCGGCGATCTCGAGCTCGGTTGGAAGTCCCGCCGACCGGACCTGCTCGACCAACTCCGGTAGTCGTTCGAGCCCGGGTTGCGGGGCGTACTCGGTCGAACCGTCATTGCGCACGATCCCAAGCAGCCGGCGCAACTCGACGAGCGCCGCCCGGCCCGTGCTTTCGATCGACTGCAGCGCTTCGCGGGCCCGTCCACGATCGCGTTCGAAGACGTCGTTCCCCGCCGCCGCGAGCACGACCATGACGCTGACGTTGTGCGCGATCACGTCGTGGAGCTCGCGGGCGATTCGTGCCTGCTCTTCGGCAGCTGCGCGCCGGGACTCCCCTTCGCGCTCCCGTTCGAGTCTCGCTGCCTTCGCCTCGAGCTCGTCGGTGTAGGCCCGCCGCGTTCGCAGGTTGTCGCCGAGGATCCAGGCTGCGGCGAGCGGGATCAGCCGCGAGGCGGCCAGCAGAACGTCATGGTCGAGCCAGAGGATCGGCAAGGCGAGAGCAGCGAATGCCGTGCCGGTCGCTCGGAGAGAAACCCGACGCGGTAGGTGCGCGCCGACCGTGTAGACCGCGAGCGCAGGGGCAACCAGGGTCCAGTCGCGATAGACGAAGATCCAGCCGATGGCGCCAGCCACGACAACGGCGAGAACCAGCACCGGGAAGTACCGTCGCGCCAGCTGTGCTCCTGCTTGCGCAAGGGCAAGAAGCAGGCCGAGCGCAACGTCGTGATCGTGGTGTATCGCAGCGCCGACGTACCCCGCCAGGAGCGCCGCCGCCAGCACGGCGTCGATGAGAAAAGGCCGCCGCCGGAGCCAGTCCCAGATCATGAGAACAAGGTACTCCGGCGGCGGTTGGAACTAGGCCTCGCGGGTGGCCGTGCGCCAGGCGCCGACCGCCAGCGGTATCACGGTCCACAGCGCGAGAACGAGGATGGCGACAAGCAGCGACATCCCGACCTGCGGCCGCCCGCTGTCGAGAATGGCGTGCGGGCTGATCCGGTCGAACGCAGCGCCGAAGATCGCTTCGCGACTCGATCCGAGAAACGTGATCGAGAGGATGAGCGGGGTCAGCGCAAGGCGAAACGCCAGCAGGATGCCGATCGTCTGCGCGCGCGACCCGAGCAGCGAGGCAAGCCCGAGCGCTAGCGCGAACGCCAGCGCCACCTCACCGAGCAGGAAGATTCCCGACTCGACGAGCAGCGTTGTCGACGGTGCTGCGAGCGAGCCGGCGAAGCCGGTGCTGGCACCCGCAGCGAGCGCGTAGGCGACCGCAACGAAGGGCAAGAGGAAGATCAGCCCACCCGGAATCCTCGCCCAGAAGAGCGACCAGCGGGAGCGGCCGGTCACGACGAGCTCCCGGAACACGCCCGCGTTCAGGTCGTCTGCGCCGGCGGAGGCCCCGACGATGATCGCCGCCACCGTGCCGAGCGCGCCGAGCAGGAAGACGCCGTGCGCGAGGTTCGTAACGCCGCCAGCCGGCCCGTGGTGAGCCGGGTTGGCCGCATGGAGCGCGATGAGGACACCGTAGAGCACCACGGCTGCACCGATGGTCATCGCGCTGACCGTCGCCACGAGGCCGCGGCGCTTGCGGAGCTTCAGCACCTCCGCCCGGATCAAGCGCGGTGGGCGGAACGTGGATGGCTTCGTCTCCGGCCTGTCTAGTGCGAGTGCGGTGCTCATGCTGCCTCCTCGAATCTCGACGTGATCTCCAGGAACCGTTGCTCGAGCGAGGCCTGGACCGGCTCGAGGCGACGGACGGCGATACCTGCCTCGACGAGGCGGCGGTTGAGGTCGGCCACGGCGGCCGGATCATTCAGTCGCGCGCGCAGCGAGTTCCCGTCGTCGCTGACCTCGCTCACGGCGCTGCTCGAAGCGAGCAGGATGCGGGCCCGGTCGATCGGATCGGCCTCGATCAGGACCTGCGTGCCGCCGCCGTCACGAAGCTCCGCGATCGTGCCCTGGGTGACCACGCGGCCGCGGTCGACGATTGCGACCGCGTCGCACGTCTTCTCGACCTCGTCCAGCAGGTGCGAGGAGAGCATGACGGTGCGTCCCTCTCCGACGAGGCGCCGGATGAGGCCGCGAAACTCGAGGATTCCGGCGGGGTCGAGCCCGTTGGCGGGCTCGTCGAGGATCAGTAGCTCCGGGTCGGCAAGCAGGACGCGCGCGACGCCAAGCCGCTGCCGCATACCCATCGAGTACGTCTTGACGCGGTCGTCGGCGCGTGTGCTCAAGCCGACCGTCTCGAGCACCGAGGGGATGCGCGCATGCGCTTCCGGCTCGCGGGCGGCAGCGACGATATGCAGGTTCTCGCGACCGGTGAGGTGCCCGTGGAATGCGGGCTCTTCCACGATCGCGCCCACACGTTGCAGTGCCTCCGCTCGACGCTCGGGCACGGGCAGGCCGAGCAGCCGCATCGAGCCCGAGTTCGCGGGCGTCAAGCCGAGGAGCATCCGGATCAGCGTGGTCTTCCCGGCCCCGTTGGGGCCGAGATAGCCGAAGGCCGAGCCGCGGGGGACGTGCAACTCGACGTCCTTCACGACTTCGCGCTCCCCGAAACGTTTCGTCAGGCCCGACGTCTCGACGACGAAAGGTGTCTCATTCATCGCTTCTCCTTGTTCGAGTTCATGCTTCGACGGTACGCCCGCGCGAGGCGCCCGCGCATCGGGCGAAAGCGCGAACTTTCGCGACCGCGAGGATGAGATCGGGCTCCTCCGAAAGGAGGATGTGTCACAGGTTCATTGCGCCGTCGGCGTAGCCCGCCTCAGTAGACTCGCCCGCGGCCAGTGGACCTCTACGAGTACCAGGGCAAGCAGCTCTTCGCGCGCGCCGGCATCCCCGTGTCCGAGGGGCGTCTGGCGACATCCCCTGAGGAGGCACGCGCGGCAGCGGAAGAGCTCGGCGGCCCAGTTGTCGTCAAGGCTCAGGTGCTGACCGGCGGTCGCGGGAAGGCGGGCGGCGTCAAGCTCGCTGACGATCCCGCAGATGCAGAGGCGAAGGCCCGCGACATACTCGGGCTCGACATCAACGGGCACGTCGTGCGCAAGCTCTGGATCGAGCGCGCCTCCGACATTGCCAAGGAGTACTACCTCTCGATCACCTTCGACCGTGGGGCGAAGCAGCCGCTGTTCATGCTGACCACGGAGGGCGGCGTCGAGATCGAGCAGGTGGCGGAAGAGCACCCCGATGCTCTGGCCCGCCTCCATGCCGATCCGCTGGAGGGGTTTCAGCCGTACCAGGCCAGGCGCCTCGTCTACGGCGCGGGGATCGACGATCCCGGCGAGCAGAAGCAGATCCTGGCGATCGTGGAGAAGCTCTACGCCTGCTTTACCGAGAACGACGCCATGCTGACGGAGATCAATCCGTTGATCGTCACTCCGGAAGGCGAGGTGCGCGCCCTCGACTCGAAGTTCACGGTCGACGACAGTGCCTTGTATCGCCACCCGGACATCGCGGAGATGCGCGACGTCGCGGCCGCCGACCCCCAGGAGCAGCTCGCCCGCGAGAAGGGCGTGACCTACGTCAAGCTCGACGGCGAGGTCGGAATCCTCGGCAACGGCGCAGGCCTCTCGATGTCGACGGTGGACGTCGTCGTCGTTGCCGGCGGACGTCCGGCGAACTTCTGCGACCTCGGCGGCGGAGGCGATGCGCAGGGCGTCGTCGATGCGCTCGAGGTGATCACGAGCGACGAGCAGGTCCGCTCGATCTTCTTCAACATCTTCGGCGGCATCACCCGCTGCGACGAGGTCGCGCGCGGCATCCTGGCGGCCCTCGACCAGATGACGATCGAGCTGCCGATCGTCGTTCGCCTGGACGGCACGAATGCGGAAGAGGGCCGCCGGATCCTCGCCGACGCTGCACCGCCGAACCTGTACGTCGAGCCGACGATGCTCGATGCCGCCCGGCGCGCCGTGGAGCTAGCCGCGTGACGGTCGCTCGCCTTCGGCTCGCTCCCGCGAGGGAAACCAGTTCTCCCTCACGAGCTCCCTTCTTTAGGGAACGCCTCGGCACCCGCGGCGCTGAGATCGCCGCGTGCGCCGAGGAGAAACGGAGGGGAGACCTCTCAGTTTCCCCCTTTGCCCCCTCCCTCGGTCATCGGCCAGAAGGCGGCCGATGACCGACGTCTGGTCGCAGCGTGCCGAGGCCTATCGCGAGAGCCAGACTCATCGCGAGGGCCCCGACCTCGACCTGCTCGTCGAATGGTGCGAGCCCGGACACGGCGTAAAGGTGCTCGACGTCGCGACCGGCGGTGGACACGTCGCGCGGCGGCTTCGAGAAGAGGGATGCACGGTCATAACTGCGGATCCCGCGCCGGGGATGCAGCCTGACGTCGTCACGCGAGCCGAGGACATTCCGTTCGAGGACGGCAGCTTTGACGTCGTCACCTGCCGCATCGCTGCGCACCACTTCGCGGACGTCCGCAAGGCTGTGGCGGAGATGGCCCGGGTCACGCAACGTCTGGTCGTGCTCGAGGACAACATCTTCGTGGACGAACGCGTCGAAAAGGCGGAAAAGCTGCGTGACCCGACGCACGTCCGCTGCTATTCGGAGCAGGATTGGAAGAACTTGCTCACGGAGGCGGGCCTGGACGTCGAGCAGGTGGAGCATTTCGAGCGGCATCCAGTTGTCGACGACTGGCTGGCGCGCGTCGAGACGCCGTCCGAGGATGCGGCGCGCGTACGTGAGCTGCTCGCAGATCACGTCGAGGACGGCAAGCTCACTCTCCGGTCGATCGTCGTCAAAGCACGAAAGTCACAGAGCTAGTGGCGATCATCGTCGACAACGACACGCGGCTCGTCGTGCAGGGCCTCACGGGAAGTGAGGGTCGGTTCCACGGTCTGCGCAACCGCAACTACGGCACGAAGGTCGTCGCAGGCGTGACTCCCGGCAAGGCCGGCCGGGACGTCGAGGGCATCCCGGTGTTCAACACAGTCGCGGACGCCGTCGAGGAGACAGGTGCCAACACGACGCTGATCTTCGTTCCGGCGCGGTTTGCCTCTGATGCGATCTACGAGGCCGTCGACACGGGCATCGGCACGGTGATCTGCATCACCGAGCACATTCCCGCGCACGAGATGTTGCGCATCTATGCCTACATCCGCGGCAGGGGCGCGACGATGATCGGGCCCAACTGTCCCGGCGTGCTCTCGCCCGGGAAGGCGAACGTCGGGATCATTCCCGCCGAGATCTTCTCCCGGGGGTCGATCGGGCTCGTCTCCCGCTCGGGGACGCTCACGTACCAGATCGGCCACGAGCTCACCCAGCTCGGCCTCGGCAACTCGACGATCGTCGGCATCGGCGGCGACCCGGTCGTCGGCTCCTCCTTCATCGACATCCTCGACCGCTTCGAGGCCGACCCCGAGACCGAGCTGATCGTGCTCGTCGGCGAGATCGGCGGCGACGAGGAGGAGAAGGCCGCGCGGTTCGTCGAGAGCACCGTGAGCAAACCGGTGCTCGCCTACATCGCCGGCTTCTCCGCGCCGCCAGGGAAGACGATGGGCCACGCCGGCGCGATCATCTCGGGGTCATCGGGGACCGCTGAGGCGAAGAAGGAAGCCCTCGAGGCCGCGGGGATCCAGGTGGGCACTACGCCCACGGAGGTCGCCCAGCTGGTGGCAGACCGGTTCGGCGCCCGCACCTAGCTCTACACTCGGACACGTGGAGACGATCTCGCTCGCCCGGGGCGTGCCGGCGCCGGAATGCATCCCGGTCGAGGAGCTCGCCGACTGCGCGCGGGCGGTCATCGAGCGCGACGGCCTGACCGTCCTATCCTACGGGTCGGCCGCCGGCTACCAGCCGCTACGGGAGTGGATCGCGGAACGACACGGCGTCGAGCCGTCGCGTGTTCTCGTCACGAACGGGTCGCTGCAGGGCCTGGTGTTCCTCGCGCAACGCTTCGCCGGGAAACGGGTGCTGCTCGAGGCGCCCACCTACGATCGGCCGCTGAAGATCCTGGGCGCCGCGGGTGTCGAGCTCGGCGCGGTTGCCATGGACGACGAGGGGCTGGAGCTCGACGCGCTCGAGGAAGCGCTCGGCGCCGGAGCCAAGCCGGCGTTCCTCTACACCATCCCGACGTTTCAGAATCCGAGCGGCAGGACGCTCTCCGCCGGCCGCCGCGAGCGGCTCGTCCAGCTCGCGCAGGAGCACGACCTGCTCGTGCTCGAGGACGACCCGTACGGTCTCGTCCGCTACAAGGGCCAGGCACTGCCCACCCTGTTCGAGCTCGACGGCGGCGAGCGCATCGTCTACTCGTCCTCGTTCTCGAAGACGGTCGCGCCCGGTCTGAGGGTCGGTTACTTCGTCCTCCCGTCAGCTCTCGAGAGCGAGCTCGAGGCGCTCGCCGTCTCGACCTACATCACGCCGGCCCTGCTGGGGCAGGCGACGGTGTTCGAGTTCCTACGCCGCGGCAACCTGGAGCCGAACCTCGAGCGCATCCGCCCTCTCCTCGGCGCTCGACGGGATGCCATGCTGGACGCGCTGGAACGCGAGCTGCCGGACTCGCGCTGGAGTCGCCCCGAAGGCGGGTACTTCATCTGGCTCGAGCTGGAGCCGGGCACGGACGCCGCCGAATTGCTCACACGCGCGGGCTCGGCCGGAGTGTCGTTTGTCGCGGGCACCGATTTCGGCGGGGCGCCGAACACTGCCCGGCTGGCTTTCAGCTTCGTGTCTCCGGACGAGATCCGCGAGGGCGTCCGGCGGCTAGCCACGCTCGTGGCGGAGCCGGTCTCGGTTTAGGCCGAAGCGGCGGCCTGGACGAAGTCTCCGAGTGGCCGCGGCACGAGCCGGGGTTGGCGCGGCGGCACGAGCGAGCCGCGGCTGTGCAGACGGAAGGTGGGGCAGGGAGAGTCGGTCGGGAGGGCGCAGAGCCCCGCCCGGCGGAAGTAGCAGTCATCGCAGGTCAGCTGGTTCCGCTTGCTCATGTTCGTCTGCCTAGGTTCGAAGGGGCCGCAGTGACAAGCCGGGATACTACGAATGTCGCTGCAACTAACAAGAGTTGTCGCGGATGAAAACTAACCATTTTCCGGCACTTTCGAACGGCCGAAAAAGGCCCGGGTCTAGGCCTTGCCGGGCAGTGTTGCCAGAGCGTGCAACGCCTGTTGAAAATTCTCCACAGGGATGATCTTCAGGCCGTGCGCGTAGCGCTTGGCGTCGCGCGCATTGTCCCCATCGGCCGGCACCAGGAAGACGTCGACGTGCGCCCGTCGAGCCCCGATCGTCTTCTGCTTGATGCCGCCGATCCTGGTCACCCGTCCGTCGAGCTCGATCACACCAGTGGCTGCGACCTTGTAGCCGTGGTCGACGTCGCGCCCCCGTTTCTCGAGAAGCTCGAGGGCGAACGCGAGGCCGGCTGAGGGCCCGCCGACCCCGCCGAGATCGAAGCGGATCGGAAACGGAAAGCGGACGCTGAGGGCCTGCGTCGGCAGCACGCCGATCAAGGGTCGCTTCGGCTCCGACGGGTCGCTCGTCGTGCGCACCGCGATGGTGAAGGTCCGCGCGCCGCGCCGGATGCCGACCCGTACGATCTCGCCCGGCTGGTGGGCGGCCAGGATCGCTCGGAGATCCGCCCGCGTGTGCACGGGCTTGCCGTCGGCCGAGACGATCACGTCGCCGGTGCGAAGCACGGATGCCGCGTGCGACTCGGGCGTGATCGCGGCGATCCGCAGCCCGCCCGGCTTGACGGGCACTTTGTAGCCGAGCTCCCGGAGCGCGACCGCGGACGCAATGACCTGGGATGCCTTCATGTCGGCCACCTCGAGCTTGAGGCGCTGCTCCTCCGAGATTCCCGGTTCGACGACCGAGCTGCGGGGGACGAGATCCGAGCCTTCGGGCCGCGCGGCAGGGATCAGCGACTCGAGGAGCGACGCGCGCTTGAGGAAGACGTCGACGTAGTAGATCCCTCCGCCGTCGTTCTGGTTTTTTCCCCCCGGAACCTTGACCAGGCTGGCAAGCGGGTGGGCAACGTCGGGCGTCTCGAGGTACTGATCGCTCATCTGCGTCACCAGGATCACGAAGGCCACGACGAGCAGGGCTAGGCCCGCAAAGGCAAGGCGTAGCGGCGACAGAAGTCGTCGGAACACCTAACGAGGATAGTTGCGAGTGCGGCTCGGCCGGGGCTAGAACAGGGTGCGCGACATCCCGCCGTCGACAACGATTGTCGTGCCGGTGATGTAGCGGGCTCGATCCGACGCGATGAAGCAGGCGACGTCCCCGAACTCCTTCGGCGTGCCGACGCGGCCGAGGGGGATCATGGCGAGCTCCTCTTCGGTCGGCCCCTCCGGGGAGAGCTGCTCCTGGCGCGCGGTCTTGATTTTCCCCGGCGCCAGGCAGTTGACGGTGATGCCGCGCGGCCCAAGCTCGCGCGACAGCGTCTTGGCCCAGCCCGTGACCCCTGGGCGCACCGCATTGCTGAGGGCGATGTGCTGGACCGGTTCCTTGGCGGCGGTCGACGTGAAGATCAGGATGCGGCCGGCCTCGCTCTGCACGAGGTGCGGAAGGCAGAGCTCGACGAGCCGGACGGCCGGAATGAACAGGAGCTCGACCGCCTCCTCGATCGTCTGGCCGGTGATCCCGACCGCACGCCCGGGCGGCGGGCCGCCGCTGTTCCAGACGAGGATGTCGATCCCGCCGAAGGCCTCGACCGTGCGGTTGACGACGGTTTCGAGATCGCGCGGATTCGTGACGTCGCCGCGAACGGCGAGTGCGCCGAGACGTTCGGCCTCGCGCTCGAGCACCTCACGACGGCGTGCGAACATCGTCACGTTTGCCCGTTCGGCGGCGAGGGCCTCGGCGGTGGCAAGGCCGAGCCCGGAGGACGCACCGCAGACGATGGCGGTTCGGTCTTTGAGACCGAGATCCACGCTACGAGCTGAGGACGGCGACGACCTCGCGCACGGCGTCGGCAGACTCGTTGAGCATTGCCTGCTCGTCCTCGCTCAGGTCGAGCTCGAGGATCCGCTCGATCCCGCCCGCCCCGAGCTTGACGGGAACGCCCATGTAGAGACCGTCGATCCCGTACTCGCCGTCGAGGTAGGCCGTGCACGGGAGAACGCGCTTCTCGTCGAGCATGATCGAGTCGACCATCTGCGCCGCTGCCGCACCGGGTGCGTACCACGCAGATGTTCCGAGCAGTTCGACGATCTCGCCGCCGCCTTTCGCGGTCCGCTGCACCATGGCGTCGATGTCGGTCTGCCCGACCAGCGCTCGCAGGTGGATGCCTCCGACGGTGGTCGCGCTGACGACTGGGACCATCTGGTCGCCATGGCCTCCGAGCACCATTGCGGTGACGTCCTTGACCGAAGACTGCGTCTGCCAGGCGATGAAGGTCGAGAAACGGGCGGTGTCGAGGATGCCGGCCATGCCGAAGACGCGCTCCCTCGGCCAGCCGGAGACGTTCTTCGCGACGTGGCACATCGCATCCAGCGGGTTCGAGACGATGACCAGGATCGCCTCGGGACTCTGGGCGATCGCCTTCTGCGTCACGTCGGTGACGATCTTCTCGTTCGTCGTCACGAGGTCGTCTCGACTCATCCCGGGCGACCGGGGCAGGCCCGCGGTGATCACGACCACGTCCGAGCCCGCAGTCTCGTCGTAGGAGTTGGACCCCGTGACGCGGGGCTCGTAGCCGAGCACCGCGCCCATCTGGTTGATGTCGAGCGCTTTTCCTTGCGGAAGCCCTTCCTTGATGTCGACGAGGACGACGTCCGCGTAATCCCGTGCGGCCAGAACCTGCGCGCAGGTTGCCCCGACGTTCCCTGCGCCGACAACGGTGACCTTCCGTCTCATACGCGCACGCCGAGTTGCTCGATGATCGCGTCCGCGACCTGGCTCGTGCCGACGGCGGACGGATCGGAGCGGGTCGGCTTCATGTCGTAGGTCACGCTCCTGCCAGCGCGAATCACGGCGGCGATCGCCTGCTCGAGGTTGTCGGCAGCGTCCTGCTCGTCCAGGTGCCGCAGCATCAGCATCCCGGAGAGCATCTGCGCCATCGGGTTGACCTTGTTCTGGCCCGCGTACTTCGGCGCCGAGCCGTGCGTCGGCTCGAAGATCGCGATCCCCTCGCCGAAGTTGGCGCCCGGCGCCAGCCCGAGCCCGCCGATCATGCCGGCGCAAAGGTCCGAGACGACGTCGCCGTACAGGTTCGGCAGCACGAGGACGTCGTACTCCTCGGGCCGCTGGACGAGCTGCATGCACATGTTGTCGACGATGCGGTCGTCGAACTCGATGTCGTCGTTCTCGGCGGCTACCTCTTTCGCTACGCGCAGGTAGAGGCCGTCCGAGAACTTCATGATGTTGGCCTTGTGCACGGCCGTGACCTTGCCGCGGCCGTTCCGGCGTGCGTAGTCGAACGCGAACTGGACGATCCGGCGCGTCCCTGAGATCGAGATGGGCTTGATCGAGATGCCCGCGTCTTCATGGGCGAGCTTCCCGCCCTTGGACTTGATCCAGTCGATGAGCTCCTGTGCTTCCTCCGAGCCCTGCTCGTACTCGATGCCGGCGTAGAGATCCTCAGTGTTCTCGCGGACGATGATCAGGTCGACGTCCTCGAACCTCGTGCGCACGCCCGGATAGGTCTTGCAGGGGCGTACCTGCCCGTAGAGGTCGAGCGACTTGCGCAGTGCGACGTTCACGGAGCGGAAGCCGCCGCCGACCGGCGTGGTGATCGGGCCCTTGAGGGCGACGCCGGTCTCTCGGATCGCGTCGAGAACGTCGTCGGGGAGCGGGTTGCCGCCGTGTTTCTCCATCACGTCGGTGCCGGCCTCGCGCACGTCCCAGTCGAACTCGACGCCCGTCGCCTCGAGCACGCGCCTCGAGGCATCGGTCAGCTCGGGGCCGGTTCCGTCACCGGGGATCAGGATGACTTTGTGCGCCACGGCGCCGGACTCTAACGATCACGGCATCGCTTGCGATGTCGCAAAGGAGGGGCGCGGGCTTTCCCCGCGCCCCGGAATAACCCCCAAATCAGGATCGATGGCGCAAGAAGAACCAGACACGCTCCGACAGAGGTAGAGTGCCGCGCCGCATGTCTCTGGTGGAGGCAGCAGCCCAGGCCGACGACCTCGCGCGGTCAGGCTCGGAGCGCGAGCTGGCCGCGCTGCGCCAGCAATGGGACGACGAGCTCGAATCCGCGGCGCGGAGCTCGGACTATCGGCAGCGTGCCGTGGCGTATCGCGCCATCGGACAGTTTCGCTTCCGGCAGAAGCTCGAGCTCTTGCGGCGCGGGCTCGAGGACGAGAGCCCTGCGGCGCGTGGGTCGGCGCTGCTGTCCGTTCAACTTCTTTCCAAGGACTCGCCCGGCGTGGTCAATGCGATCCGTCCGCTGCTCCACACGATGGCGACCTCCGACGGGAACCAGGCGGTGCGGAGGCTTGCCGTGTTGTGTCTTCGGAACGGCTCCCCCCAGCGCGAGACGATCGTGCTCCTCAGCGGGATCGCAGACGACGAGGATCAGGAACAGGAGCTGCGTAACGCGGCCCGCACCGTCGCGGGCGATCTGAGGAAACGCGCAGGCCCGAAGGGCTAGGAAGAGGTGCAGCTGCTGCAGACGCGTGACTCGATGATGCGTCCGCAGCTCGGACAACGGCGTTCCCGCCGCTTGAGCTCGAGTGCACTCTTGTGCAGTCCCGCAACGATCATGAGGTAGCCGATGCCACAGCTGACGGCGGTCAGGATGGTCATGTTCGTATCGAGGTGCATGACTCCTACGTTGTCTTCCGGCGCGCATGGGGATGCGCCTGGAAGTACAACTCGCGACGCCGCCGATCGGATACGTGGGTATAGAGCTCGGTCGTCGCGAGGTCGGCGTGTCCCAGCATCTCCTGCACCGAGCGGAGGTCGGCGCCGCCCTCGAGCAGATGGGTGGCGAAGGAGTGGCGTAGGAGGTGCGGATGTACGCGCTCGGGCTCGAGTCCGGCTTTGCCGGCGAGCCGACGGAGGATCAGGAAGACGCCGGCGCGCGTCAGCCCTCCGCCCTTGGCGTTGAGAAAGAGCTCCGGCCGGTGGCGTGAGTCGAGGTACGGGCGTCCCCTCGCCAGGTAACGCCGGAGTGATTGGGCAGCCTGTCGCCCGATCGGGACGACCCGTTCTTTCGAGCCCTTGCCGATGCAGCGGACGAGCCGCGCCTCGAGGTCGACGCTCGACCTGTGGAGGCTTACCGCTTCGCTGACCCGCAAGCCGGCGCCGTAGAGGAGCTCGACGAGCGCACGGTCCCGGAGCGCGCGCGGGGTCGTTCCGTTCGCGGCCTCGACAAGGCGTTCTGCTTCGGCGGGAGAGAGCGTGCGCGGCAGCGTCCGGCGCCGGCGCGGGAGGTTGAGCTCCGCAGCGGGATTGTCGGCGCGGGCGCCGAGCAGCGCCTGATGGCGGAAGAAAGATCGGATCGCGGCGACGCGGCGCGCGATGGTCGCGGGCGAGAGCCCCGCGGCGCGGAGCTCCGCCAGGTACTGCTCCAGCTGTTCGGTCGTGATGCGTCCGATCGGACGGTCGAACCAGGCCGCGAGCGCGGTCAGATCCCGGCGATAGGCATCGACGGTTTTCGGAGCCCTGCGCGTCGCGAGCAGGGCGAGAAAGCCTTCGACCTCGGGATCGAGCGCACGAGCCTCCACGGCTCAGGCTTTCGCGGCGGGGACGAGATCGCCTGCCGCGCAAGGCTGGGGTCAGACCCCGGCCGTTCGGGTCACGACCTCGGATGGGCGCGGTCGTACACGCGCCGCAGGCGGCGGCCGTCGACGTGACTGTAGAGCTGCGTCGTCGACAACGAGCTGTGGCCGAGCAGGTCTTGGATCGTGCGGAGGTCGGCGCCGCCTTCCAGCAGGTGGGTCGCGAATGCGTGGCGCAGGCGATGCGGATGCGCGAAGACGCGACGCAACGTCGATGTGTCGAGCCGTCGGCCTCGGGCCGAGAGGAAGAACGCCGTCTCCGGACCGCTTAGGAGCTTCGGCCGTGCCTGATGGAGATAGCGGGCGAGCGTGAGTGCGGCCTCTTCGCCGAGCGGGACGATGCGCTCCTTCCCTCCCTTCCCGCGCACGTGGAGTTGCTCCCGGTCGAAGTCGACGTCGCCGAGGTCGAGGCCGACCACCTCAGCGGCCCGAAGCCCGGCCGAGTAGACCAACTCAACGAGCGCCTGGTTCCGTACCGCGAGCGGGCCGTCACCTTCGAGCGCAGCGATCGCGGCCTCCACCTCCGCGGGCTTCGGCGTATCGGGCAAACGGCGCGGGCGCCGCGGCGCTAGCGACGCGTCCGGGACCTTCGTCGGCCCGAGCGTGAACCGCAGGAAGCTCCGGATCGCGGCAAGCTTGCGCGCGATCGTCGCCGGCGCAAGCTTGCGGGGCCGCGCACGCCCCAGTTCGGCTGCGTACTCGGTCAGCGCCCTCACGTCGACGTCGGACACCGAGAACCCGCGGTCCTCCAGCCAGCGGCCGAACTCCTCGACATCCCGCCGATACGACCGCCGTGTGCCCTCGCCGAGCGCGGGCGACTGTAGGAACCGCTCGATCGCGCGCTGAGTGTGCACACGATGCCTTTCGCGGCGCAGCTAGCATCGCCTCCCTATGCCGCCGCCCCTCGACCGTTACGCGGATCTCATCGTCAACTTCGGCGCCAACGTGCAGGAAGGCCAGATCGTGGATCTCGGCTCGGCCCTCGGCAAGGAGGAGCTCACCCGCGCGATCACCGCCAGTGCCTACAAGCGCGGCGCCAAGTTCGTCGACGTCTACTACTGGGATCCACATCTCAAGCGCGAGCGTGTCCGGCACGTCGCGGATGAGGCGCTCGACTTCGTACCTTCCTGGTACGGCGAGCGGACGCTGCAACTCGGCGACGAGCGGGCCGCGGTGATCTCGCTGAGCGGTCCGATCGAGCCGGGACTCTTCGACGATCTGGATCAGGAGCGACTCGGCCGAGATGTGTTCCCGCGGGTCAAGGAGTGGGCGACGGTGATCAACGAGCGAACCGTCAACTGGTGCGTCGCACCAGGTCCTACGAAGAAGTGGGCCCAGCTCGTCTATCCGGACCTCGAGCCGAACGCTGCGCTCGACAAGCTCTGGGAGCAGGTCATCCATATCTGCCGTCTCGACGAGGGCGACCCGGTCGCGGCATGGCGCGAGCGCGGACGGGCGCTCGCCAACGTCGCCCAGCGTTTGACGGAGCGACAGTTCGATGCGATCCATCTCGAAGGGGCCGGAACCGATCTGACCATCGGCCTCCTGCCCACCTCTCTCTGGAACGGCGGCGCCGACGAGACGGTCGGCGGAATCTGGCACATGTCCAACCTGCCGACCGAGGAGGTGTTCACGACTCCCGATCCTGAGCGCGTGGACGGGGTCGTGCGCGCGACGATGCCGCTCTACACGCAGGGCCTGATCATCGAGGGACTGACGGTTCGGTTCGAGGGCGGCCACGCGGCGCAGATCGACGCGGAATCCGGGGCCGGCGCACTTCGCGCGCTCGTGGAGCAGAACGAAGGAGGCGACCGGCTGGGAGAGCTCGCCCTGGTCGACCGCGAGGGCCGGATCGGGTCGCTCGAGACTGTCTTCTACGACACGCTCCTCGACGAAAACGCCGCCAGCCACATCGCACTCGGCTCGGCCTACGAGGCGGGCGTCGGCGAAGCCGACCGCGGACGCATCAACCAGTCCACGATCCACGTCGACTTCATGGTTGGCTCGCCGGAGATCGAAGTAACCGGCATCACCCGCGACGGCGAGCGAGTCCCGGTGCTCCGCAACTCAACCTGGCAGATCTAGTTCCTCGGGGAGCATCGAGAACATCACGAAGTCGACCCGCCGCTCCAGCCGCGGGTTGAAGTGCACCGAGCGCAGGACGCCTTCACGCGTGAAGCCCGCCTTCTCTGCGACGCGTTGCGACGGAAGGTTCTGTTCGTCGGCACGAAGCTGGAGTCGCTCGCAGCCGAGCTCGCTCAGCGCCCACCGTGACGCAAGTCGCACCGCCCGCGTCGTCAATCCGCGCCCGCGCGCCTCCTTCCGCATCCAGTAGCCGACCTCGCCCACGCGTTCCTCACGGTCTCCGACCCACCCGACTCCCACGCTGCCGACAAGTGCACCGCTCGTCGCATCAGTGACGGCGAACGGCGCCGAGGTCCCTTCTCGCCACGCCGCGGAGGCATGCTCGATCCAGGACTTCGCCTCGGGCTCGCGATAGGGCTGTGGGATCGCATCCAGCCAGCGCGTTGTCTCCGGCTCGCCGTCGAGACAGGCAACGAGATCGGCGACGTCGTCCTCGTGCCACGGGCGCAAGGTCACGACGCCGTCGGACAGCGGAGGATCGGGCGCGGGAATCATCCCGCGAGGCTAGCTCAGAGAAGCGGCAGGCTCGGAATCGTCGGGACCTGCACCGGCGGCGGTGGAAGTGGCACGGGCGAGGGTCGGCACCGTTACGGGCAAGTCGCGCACGGTCACCGGTGTGCGCGGCGGCGTGGGCGAGCCCTTGCCGCCGTCTGTTGCAGTCGTCGGCGCAGCCGTCACGGTCGTGACCTGCGCGCGCTGCAGGGAACCGCGACGCTGCGGATGGCGCCGCGTCCGCCCCGGGGAGACCTGCGGCAATCTCGACCCGGGGCGTGACACGGCTGGATCGCGCGGCACCCGCACGACCGGTGAACTGCGGTCCGCCTCGCTGCCCTGGGCAGAGGGGGAAGCGGGCCCAAGGCCGAACAAGACGACCGCGCCGTAAGGACCGCCGACGCCACGGTGGCAGAGACCCCTAATCTCAACTGACCGCCGGAATGTTGCGCCGCGGAACTCACATCTACCCTTATCGGGGTAGGCCGTGCGGCCTATGACCCTCCTAGGAGTGATTCGTTACCAGCGGGCAGCGTTCAGCTGACCGCGGCGACAATCTCGCTGGAAAGACTGGGAAACGCGTCGAGGAACTCGGTGCGCTCTTCCTTCAGTCGGCGTACGTGGTCCCGGTACTCGTCACCGCGGCCTGTTCGCTCGTACAGCTTGCGCGGCTGGAGGATCTCCTCGTCGTCGATACCGGGCACAACGCTCGCGACCTGATAGCCGAAGTCGGGGTCGCGCTCCCACTCGATCGTCCCCTCGGCGATGCCCTTGACGATCGCCGACGAGTGCTTGATCCGCACCTTTTTCGAGCGCTCGTCCTGCCCAGGACCGCCGACGCGTCCGGTGTTGAGGAGGTAGACCTCGAGCGGATGCTCCTCGAGCAACTCGAGGAAGCGGTTGCCCTGCAGGTCGTGCAGCATCGGGAAGAACGGATTCGTTCCGGGGACACGAAGTGATTTGCCGGCCTCCTCCGCACCTCCGGCTGCGGTTCCCCTCGTCTCGCCGAGCATGAAATACGCCGCTGCCTGCGGCCCCTCGAGCTTCGCGACGGCGGGAATGACGTTCTCGTTGCGGTTGAGGATCAAGAGGAAGTGCGCGTCGTCGATCTCGCGGTCGGCGGCGGACTCGATCACGCTGAACGGGAACGTCGCGCGCCCGTTCTGTGTGTAGCTCTCGTCGTAGAAGTCGACTTCCTCGCCGTGCTGCGAGACGTTCTCGAGGTACGAGTTCGGCTGTGTGACCGCGCCGTAGATCGTCGGCTCGTCCTCGGGATTCAGGCCGTACGTCTTCGCGAAGCAGCCGTTCTCGGTCACGTACACGCGGCCGTCCGACATCCACGCCACGAAGTCGTCCTGCACGGGAAGCGAGCCGTTCTGCCGCGTGAAGGTCGTCGTTGTCTTGCCGGTGCCCGACAGGCCCACGGTCAGGCAGACCTTGTCGCCGGAGTCGGTCGGGATGATCTTGCAGCCCGCGTGCAACGGCAGTCCGCCGCGGTCGTAGACGAGCTTGTTCCACATGCGGAGGCCGCCCTTCTTCGACTCGCCGAAGTAGTCGGAGTTGAAGACGCGTGTCACGCCCTGCTCGAGGTCGACCATGATCAGGCGGGCGTCGGGAAAGCCTTCCGCCGCGAGGTTCGGCGTGTAGATCACCGTCAGTTCGGGCTCGAAGCCCTCCTCGACCGGCTCGAAGTAGAGCTGCTGCTGCATTCCGGCGATGTTGGCGTTGGCTGCCTCGATGTACAGCCGGGCCGGCGTCCGGAAGTCCGGATCGTTTCCGATGTAACCGTCGATCACGACCATCTCCTGCCCCGCGATGTACTGGTCCTGCTTCTCGGCCCAGTGCGCGGCCTCGTCGGTCGAGATCGCCTGGTTCTGGCCGTCGGGGTCGTCGGTGACGAGGAAGGTGGAGCGCTTCGACCGAGCGAGCACCTTCGTCTGGACGTTCAGGTTCCCGTACTTCGTCGGACGGGCGGCCGGCATCTTCGCGGCGAGCTCCTTGACCTCCTCGGCGCCCGGGTTGTCCATCACCCGCTTCGCCTGCGGTAGTCGGAACAGCATCTTCGCCACGTTTCAGCTCCTCTTTTGAAGTCCTGGACTCGGGGATCTTACCGGTGAGGTTCCTTCTCCCGACCGGGGGAAAACCCCGAAGAAACCTCATCGAACCCCGGTTTCGCGCCCACGCCGCGCTTCGTAGCGTCGAGGCATGCAGCGGCCACGGCTCTCTCTAGACGACGGCGCCGAAACGAGCTTCACCAGGCCTGGAGCTGGCGACCTGGAGGGTGCCGGCCGGCGGTCACTCTCCGAATCCGACTGCAACGCGGACATCAGCTCCTGCGTGGAAAGCCAGGGCTCCGGCTACGCCGTGGTGGCGTTGGTGTTGGTTGATCCTCTTGCTGTTCGTCGTCTTGGTGTGGGTACACGTAGTTCAAGCGCGGCGACGACGAAGAGCTGCGCGAGAAGGGTCAGTAGGGCACACCCCTGACTCCACTTCCCTGGCAGACACCGACTCAACTGCCTAGCCGGCCCTGATGTAACGCGTGCGCCTCGCGCATAGCGTGGTTGTCATGAACAGAACGCATTAGTCAGACGTTGGCGCCGCGGTAGGTCGCCGTGAGTGCACTCCCAGACGCTCGAGCCGAATGCGCAACGGCTCAAGCGGAGGGAGGTGACTCGAATGTCGAAGATCAAGAAGCTGCTCGCGGCAACGCTGGCGGTTCTGGCACTCGCGGCAGTCCCGTCGACGAGCATCGCGCTCATCGGCC
>JBKOWS010000065.1:0-6119 GCA_046724565.1 Actinomycetota bacterium
CGGCGCGCACGTCGCTGTGCATCGATCCGAGCTCGTAAGGCCGCGGGTGCCTCCACCTCGGCTGCAGCATTTCGCGCGAGCACGACCGCCCGCTCCTGCTCTGCAAGCCGGTCGGCAAAGTCTGAAGACGCCGCGACTCGCGCCTCGACCGCGGCACGCCGCTCCGGAGCAAGCGACCCGTCCGCGAGCGCCGCGAGCTCGGCGATCTCGTCGCTGACCTCTTGGTCCTCTCGACGGCGCCTCAACATGGCAACGGGAACGGTACTCCCCGATCCAGCGGAAGAGGGCGGAGGGTGCTCATACCCCGGAGGACCCCGTTCTGCCAAAGCTATTCCCGGTCACCACAGCTCGGAATAAATGCGGCCCGCCTGAGTCCTTTGCAATCGGAATCCCGATCTGACGAAGGAGCACATCATGCGTTTCTTGCAAGCCTTTGGGTCGCCGGCCCGGATGGCCTATCACCTGGAGCTCGAAAAGCCGATCGTGATCCGCCGCAGCGGCGTCGGCGACGAAACCGCGCTTACTCGCCTGCCCGCACTCGACAGCCGAACGCTGCCCGCCGGCTCATTCCTGCTCGGGGAGATCAACGGTGAGGTTGTCGCTGCGGTTCCACTCGATGCACGCAGCACCACTGAAGGATCCATTCCGCGCGACGGCCAACGTCCGCGAATTGCTCCTGCTGCAGGCAGGCCACGTTCGCCGTTTTCGAGACCGCCTCGGGAATAGAGGCGCGCGGCCGGAGTCTTCAGGAACGACCGACATCCGGCACCGAAAGGAGAAACGATGTCTCGAATCACGATTGGCCTATCTCTGGCGGCGGTCTTAAGCGTTGCCGCCGCTGTCCTCATACTCGTCGCGCCGACAACGGCCGCGACCACTCGCGTGGGAGTCGGGTTCAACGCCTCCTCGATCGCCGGCTTTCCGACCGGTAAGGCATTCCTCACCGGCGGCGGCGCCTATGACCCCGGAAGTGCAGCCAATCCGGAGAGCGCATTCGTGCACTCGAACGGTGGGTTTCGTTGTCTCGAGGACATCCGACAGGGACCACTGGCGGGCTGTCTCGCCGGGCAGGGCATCCGCTGGGATACCGATGGGCTCCTTCAGAGCACCCCGTTCAAGTGCACCGGCAAACAGACCGAGCCCGGGAAAACCGCTGTGACGGACGCGCATACGGCCGTTCTCGCGTCCGACTTCTACCGCGCCGGTGACGGGAACGACGCGTCGTTCAAGGACGTGAAGGTCATCGTTGCCGACCACGACCTGGCGCCCGACATCGATGGCGTCCAGAACGTCTGGATCGAGAAGGTCGGATGCGCATCGGCAAACGTCAATTTCAGCTCGTAGCTATCTCACCACCCATACCAAAGGAGCTCTTATGAAACTGAAGATCGCACTTGTCGCCGCCGCAGCAGCAGCAGTTGCCGTGGCGTTGATCCCCGTAAGCCTCGCCGGCCCATCGAAGAGCAGCGCCGTGACCGTCGGCGTCGCACAGTCGAACCTTGGCCGCATCCTGGTCGACGGGCGTGGACACACCCTCTACCTCTTCGCGAGGGACAAGCGCGGAAAGAGCAGCTGCAACGGCGCCTGCGCAGCCGCCTGGCCGCCCCTGATCACGTCCGGCAAACCGCACGCGAAAGCCGGTGTGCGGGCATCGCTGCTCGGACGGACGAGGCGCGCGGACGGACGCTGGCAGGTGACCTACAACCACCACCCGCTCTACACCCTCGTTCAGGACACGAGGAAAGGTCAGACGAACGGCGAGGGCGTCGATGCCTTTGGCGCCAAGTGGTGGGCGGTTTCCCCAGCCGGAGCCAAGGTCGTCAAGCACGACACGATGGGGAGCTACGGCGATCCGTCGTCCGGCTACGGCGGCTACGGCGGATACGGCTCCCGATAAGAAGGAGCTTCCGATCTGCAATTCGGGCTCCTTCGGTCAGAGGATCGACCTTTGACCGGAGGAGCCCGACCCGCTGGACCGGGCGAACAGGCGAGCTTGCATCTGCACTCGCAAGGCGCAAAGCTTGGGCGGACCGTGACGAATCCGATCGTCTTCCTCTCGGACTTCGGCTACCGGAATGAGTGGGTCGGGATCTGTCACGCCGTCATGAGCCGCGTCGCACCCGAGAGTCACATCGTCGACCTCTCTCACGGGGTGCCGCCACTTGACGTCCCGGCCGGGGCGCTCGTGCTGGCCGACTCGCTGTCCTACCTCCACCCCGATGCAGTGATCCTGGCGGTCGTCGACCCCAGCGTGGGTCGCGACCGGGACATCGCGATGAGAACCGGAGACGGGCGACTGCTCGTGGGCCCGGACAACGGATTGCTTAGCCCGGCATGGCAAGTGTCCGACGGAGTCGCGCAGGCCGTGTCCGTCACCTCGCCGTCCGTGGTCCTCCAGCCCATTTCGCCCTCTTTTCACGCGCGGGACGTACTTGCTCCTGCTGCTGCACACCTCGCCGTGGGCAAAGCTCTCGAGGATCTCGGGCCGTCCGTGGAGCCGGGCTCACTAGCGGAGCTTCATCTCCCGGAGCCAACGATCGAGCCCGGCAAGATCACGTGCGAAGTCCTCGATCTCAACCGCTTCGGCAATGTGCAGCTGAACGTGCGTAACCCAGATCTCGCCGCAGCAGGGCTCGATGGGTCGGGCGAGCTCCTCGTTGAAGCACCAGGCGGCGCGGGATCCGGGCGCCAGGTCTCGACCTACGCGGACCTGACCGAAGACGAGTGGGGCCTGATGATCGACCCTCGCGGCTGGCTCTCGGTGATCCGCAGCAACCCCGGCAACGCGGCGGAGAGTCTCGGCGTCGGCGTTGGCGACATCGTCTGGCTCACCGCGAAGAGCACGTAAGCGGGTCGTTCCCGGCACACGCCGGATGAGGCTAGGCTGCAAACGCCAACACGAGGGATCAGTCGATGCTCCGGGGTCATCGCCGCCGTCAGGCCGCCGTTCGGCCACTGCGGCGTGCGCGCTTTGGCGCCGCTGCCGAGTGGGTCTCGATGCGTCGGCGGCGCCGCAGCTGGGTCTCGCGCAAGCACAGCGTCTTCCTCCGCCCCCGTCCGAGTGCCGAGCCTGTCTCGATCGTCGAGAACGACTTCGTCCGACGGGCGGCCTTTCAGGTTCGAGTTGGCGCGTTCGGCCTCGTCGCAATGACCCTGTTCGCGATTCTCCTGCTTCGTCTCTGGTCTCTCCAGGTGATCCAGGGGAACCAGTACGCGCACGCTGCACGAGCCCAATCGTTCCGCACGGTTCGCTTCCCGACCGCACGCGGCCCGATTCTCGACCGCTCGGGCCGGCTGCTCGTGGGAACGACGGGCACGGTCGTCGTGAGCGCCGATCCGCAGACGATCGGCACGATTGATTCACACGGGCGATGGACGCCGTCGCCGACGGGTCTCGCACGCGTGCAACACCTCGCGCGCATTGCTCGGGTGCCGAGTCGCCAGTTGCTGGCCAATATCCGGCGCAGCGTGCGGCGATCGCCCTTCGCGCCGGCCGCGGTGATCACGCAGCCCACGCGCGCCCTCGCGTTCTATCTCGACGAGCACGCAGCGGCGTTCCGTGGCTTCACGGTCTCCGTTGTGCCGAGCCGCTGGTATCCCAGGGGTGCCGTCGGCGACGAGTTCCTCGGCCTGCTCGGCGAGGTGAGCTCGGACGAGCTGCGTCAACGCAGGTACCGAGGGACTCGCCCGGGACAGGTCGTGGGGCAATCGGGAGTGGAAGCGACCTACGACAACGTTCTCAACGGCGGTCTCGCAAGCGCTCGCGTGCACGTCGACGCGCGCGGCCGAATCGTGGGTCCCCTCCAGGGAGTGCCGCGCAGGCCGCGCGCGCGAGGTCTGCAGCTGTCAATCGACCTGCGGTTACAGCGAGCGGCGATCCACGCAATTCGAGACGGAATCGCGGCCGCACATCACGCCGGCCATCTGGACGCCGACGCCGGCTCGGCGGTCGTCATGAACCCGTGGAACGGCGCGATCTACGCCCTCGCGAACTATCCCGGCTTCGACCAGCGGCGCGCAGCGGTCGATCGCGGCTACGCGAACTCGCTCTTCCACGCCCGCGGTAGCCCGCTGCTGAATCGCGCGACGCAGGGCCTCTATCCGACCGGTTCGACGTTCAAGCCGATCGTCGCCCAGGCGGCGCTCGCGACCGGACTGATCACGCCGTGGACGAGCTTGCCGTGCACCGGCTCGCTGACCGTTGGGAACGTCGTGTTCCACAACGTGGAGCCGGCGATCAACGCCAGCTTGAACCTCGAGCAGGCGCTCACGATTTCCTGCGACACCTGGTTCTACCGACTGGGAACGATGTTCTACGCGCGGCAGGCAGCCACCGGTGCGCTCGACATGCAGCGTTGGGCCTACCAGCTCGGCCTCGGCCATACCACCGGGCTCGACCTTCCGGGCGAGTACGGCGGCGTCGTCCCCACCCCGAGCTGGTTGGAGAAGACCTTCCGCGCGCCGGCGCAGCGCATCTGGTACGAGGGCTATTCGGTCAACCTCTCGATCGGCCAGGGCTACCTGGCCGTGACTCCGCTGCAGCTCGCCGTCGCCTACTCTGCGCTCGCGAACGGCGGCACCGTTGTCCGGCCGCACGTTGCGCGCGCCATCTTGTCCACCGACGGAACGGTCCTCCGCCCGCTCCGGTTTGCACCGCGCGGCCGGGTCCGTCTGACCGACGTCGGTGTTATTCGCTCCGCCCTCTTCGCGGCCGCGCACGCCGCGGACGGAACATCCACTGCCGTCTTCGGTTCCTTCCGCATCCCGGTCGCCGGGAAGACGGGAACGGCTCAGACGCCGTCCGGCAGCGATCACTCCTGGTACGCGTCGTGGGCGCCGGCCCGTGCGCCACGCGTGGTCGTCGTCGTCCTGATCGAGCACGGCGGCTTCGGTGTGGAGGCAGCAGCGCCGGCCGCGCGTGAGATCTACTCCGCGTTCTTCCACGCCCGTTAGAGGCGGCGCGCGTCAGACGACTACTTCGCGGCCCGCGTACCGGCCGCGATGACCACCAAGAGAGCGAAGGCGAGCAACGCCCACCAGGCCACGCTGAGTGTGCCGTCGTGCCATTTGAGGATGTCCCACATGGCCACAAGCCTACGTGGGCCGCGTGGAGATCTGGGCCCGTGTGTCTGCTCGGTGGATCAAAACGAAACGTAGCGTTGCGTAGTTAGGCCTGAACCTGCTACGGTCGGTCGTATAGAAACGCTACGGAGCGTTTTGATAGCAAAAGGAGCTTCAATGGACGTTCTCAAGCCACTCGTGATCGCCGTCGCGGCGCTCGCCGCTCTGGTCATCCTGGCCGTTTCGGCCTCGGCCAAGACCGAGAGCGGCGCGGTCGTGAGGATCGGTCCGAGCAACCTCGGCCGCGTCCTCGTCGACGCCCACGGAAAGACGCTGTACATGTGGGCCCACGACAGGACTGCGAAGAGCACCTGCAATGGTGACTGCGCCGAATACTGGCCACCGCTCGTCACCCGCGGCAAGCCGTTGGCTCTCGCCGGCGCGCACGCCAACCTGCTCGGCACGAGCCGGCGCAGCGACGGACGGCTCCAGGTCACGTACGCTGGTCATCCCCTCTACTACTTCGTCAAGGACAGCAGGGCGGGCCAGACGAACGGCGAGGGCCTGACAGGCTTCGGCGGCCGTTGGGATCCGGTTTCCGCGAGCGGTCTGGCCGTGCGCAAGCACAACTCGTCGTCGCCGGGCTCCTACGACTCCAGCCCGCTGAAGGCTAGCGTCATCTCCCCCGGTCCCGGTGACAGCGCCGGCGTCGGCGGGACGTTCAGCGTCGAGCTCTCACTGCAGGCCCGCACGCCGAATGCGAACAACCTTCTCTCCGGGTACAAGGCCGCCTTCAACGATCCCCACGCACCCAGCTTCCATCCTGGCCCCAACGCTGCGGCCCCGGGACTGGTTGTGCTTCTGTCGACCACCCCGACGATCGCCGGCACTCCGCTTCGGGGCCCGAACACCAACCTCGCAGGCGTCTTCCAGATCAATGACGTCTCCAAGGTCAGGGGCCTGATGCGTACCTTCAACAGCTGGATCGTCACCGTCCCCGGCTTTTTCGGCAAGGCCGCTCAGGCGAATTTGACCGTCTTTGCCGTGCAGGGCACGGC
>JBKOWS010000069.1:0-18621 GCA_046724565.1 Actinomycetota bacterium
AGACGGGGAAGTTGCCTCAGCTGATCAGGTGCCGATTGCTCGAGACGCTCGAGCACACGGAGTGCTTCGGTCGGAGAGTCCAGGGCGGTAGCCGGCGGCCGAACCGCCGTAACGAGCGGGAGGGGAATGGAGACCATGCGAACTCCATCAGCTGCCAGCCCGGCGAGCAGCGCCCACTGCCGATCACTAGAGCCCGATTCCAGAATCGTCTGCGCATCGAGCAGATCGCGCCGGACGAATGCGACCGTGCCGTAGTCATTGCCAAGCGCCCCCAACCCTCCGGGCTCTCCCGAGAAGAAGTGCAGAGTGGTCCGGCCGTTGTCGCGGACGCGAGTCCCGCACGTGACGACGTCTGCGCCCGTCGCAGCCTGAGCCCGCTGGAGTATCGCAACGAGTTCGTCGTCGGCGACATCGTCACCGTCCAGTAACAGCGCGTGAGTCGACCCTGAGGCGCCGCTCTCATCCATCGTGGCCCGCTCCGGTCTGGTCGCGATGACTCTCGTCCAGGCGGCTGCCGATGCCTCTGCGTCGAATGCCGGTCGGGCTGACACGTTTGGGCGCGAGCCGGCGAGCGCGCCTCGCAACGCGCCTCGCAGTCCCTCGACCGTCGGTTCGAACAGGACGCGTGGCCTGTCCTCCGCGCGAATCAGTTCTGGGATCCCTCCCACCCCACTGGCCATGAAGCGAACCCCGCGCTCGAAACACTCGTAGACGGTATTCGGCGAGTTGTCGCCTAGCGAGGGAATGAGGACCAGAGTCCCGGGTCGGCTCAGGTGCGCCAGCGCGTCGGGCTGGTCCAAGCTCGTTTCGAAAGAAAAACCGCGTAGCGCACGCTTGGCCGGATCCGACAGGGCGGCCTCGATACGTTCCGGCGTCCACGTCGCTGTCGGCTTGCCCACGAACTCGAGCTCGACCTCCGCGAGGAGCTCGGAATCGAGCCCGTTCACCGCGTCGATCAAGAGGCGGACGCCCTTCTTGTCTTCCAAGCGGCCGAAGAAGGCCAGCCTTCGCACCGGCTCGGACTCGTTCGGCGCCGGCTGCACTGAAGGCCTGCCCGTCGCACCGGAATACGTGAAGTACGGAATGACGACCGTCTGTTTCGGAAGGTTCCAGCCCTGGCCGCGCATCCACCCGACGAGGTACTGACTCGGGCTTACGACCACGTCCGCCAATTCGAGCGCCGCGCGCTCGAGAACGCTGGTCGCAAGGACGCTCTGAAGATCTCTCACTGCAAGTCGCCTCGACATTTCCAAGATCCAGCGCCGCGTTCCGTGGCAGAACACGACGAAGAGGGTGTCCCCGTAACCAAGACCTGCCTGCCGTAGGCGGAGTGCGGAGTACCCGGGGGCGCTCAGGTCATTCGCGATCACGATGTCCGGCGGATCGGAGCGCAGGGCGAGCTCTGCATCGTGGGGTATCGCGAAGTGGTCGGGCTCGATTCGCTCGGTCGTCGCTGCCGCCCGCCGGAGGCGGATTCCGGCGTTCGCATACGTCCGCTCCCAGTAGGGATCCAGCGGCCGTTCGGCTTGCCAGGCGATCAGCAACTCAACCGAATGGCCCATCCGTGCGAGCGCGAGAGCGAGGAAGCTCGTCGCAGTCCCCATCCCGCCTGCGGGATACAACCCACGCAACTCGTTTGCGATCAGCGTGATGCGTCGTCCTGCCAAGGCGGTTGCACCCTAGCGGCGGCGGGTGACTCGATTAGCTTTCGGCCCTTGGCTCCTCGCAAGATCTTCGTTGCGTATCGCGACGCTCCGTTGCGACGCGCGGCCCTTGCGCAGTCTCCGGGTGCGCCGGGGCGCTACAGCCTGTTCGGGCTGGACGAGTTCGCCGCCCGCGGCGCCCGCATGCGCCATAACCTCGAGCAGTCCCCGCCGGTCTGGGCTCGCGCTGCGAGCGCTGGGCTGAACCGGATCGTATACGCCAGCGGCGGTTACGGCGGCGACTTTGCATCGGTCCTTGCATCGCTGCGGACGATCAACGGGGCCGATGTGGTCTTCTCCACCGTTGACACGGTCGGCATACCGCTCGTACTCCTGCGGCAGCTGAAGCTTGTCCACACGCCCGTCATTTATGCCGGTGTCGGTTTGCCCGAGCGTGTGTGCCAGCTGCGCCGTCTCGAAGTCTTCTACCGCCGCGCATTCGCGGGCGTTCGAGCCATCGTGGTCTATGCGGAAAGCGAGGCAAGCTGGTTGCGCGCATGGCTGCCAGCCGGAACAAACGTCATCTTCGTGCCGTTCGGTGTCGACGTAGAAGCATTCCATCCGCGCGAGCGCGATCCAGAGATCGACGTCCTCTCCGTTGGCGCAGACCCGCATCGCGATTTCCAGCTGCTTCTCACCGTCGCACGGCGCCAGCCTCAGCTCACGTTTCGGATTGTCGCCTCGCGTGAGCATCAAAGGCTTCTGGGTGATCCACCGCCGAACGTCACGGTCGAGGTCGACGTCTCACTCGAGACAGTCCGTGACCGGCTCGCCGCGGCGCGCGTGGTCGCCCTGCCGGTGCGGGCTAACAGCTACTCCGGGGCGACCACGACTCTGCTTCAAGCGATGGCCATGGCCAAGCCCGTCCTCGTATCACGAACCGACGCGATCGCGACCGGCTACGAGCTCGAGGACGGCGTCAACGTGCGTCTCGTCCCGCCCGCCGACGCGGAGGCTTTCGAACGGGCCTTGCTGGCACTGCTTAGGGGCGCGTATGCCGCAACTGCTCTGGGCATCCGCGCCCGCGAAACGGTGGAGCGGAGTCTCACCTGGGAGCGCTACACCAACGCGCTTTGGGACCTACTGTCTCCTAGCGCCAAACCTTGAGGATCACGCCGAGCGCTGAATGTGCGCCGAGCTTGTCCGTCACCTGAATGCGCAAGCGGAAGGTGCCGGCCCGCGTCGGGGTGCCTGTGATCTGACCGGTCCTCGCGTTCAGCTTCAGGCCCTTCGGCAGCAACCCGGGAAGGCCGCCGATGATGCGCCACTTGCGCGGCGTGACGCCGCCCGTGGCCCTCAACGTGGCGCGGTAGACGCTCCCGACCTTGGCGGCCGGCAGCGGCCTCTTGGTCACGAGGAGGCGCGGCGCGACGGTGAGCGGGAAATCCACCGTCGTCGTCAGCCCGAGGCTGTCCTTGACGGTTAGCTTCAGGGCGAAGGTGCCGGGTGCCGTCGGCGTGCCGGTGATAGCCCTGCTTGTCGCGTCCAGCGTCAGTCCGGCCGGGAGGCCACCGTCGACCGTCCAGGTGTATCCCGCCTTGCCGCCCGTCGCCTGCGGTGTGAACTGGTAGGCCAGACCCACCTCACCGACGTCGTTCGTCTGACCGATCACCAGCTTCGGCACCACTGACATGGAGTAGCTCTGCGTGTCCGAGCGGCTGCCGTCGGTTGCGGTGATCTTGAAGCTGTAGTCGCCGGCGGTAGTCGCCGTCCCCGAGATCAGCCCCGACGAGCTGAGCGTCAGGCCGGCAGGAAGCGCGCCGGACGAAACCGTCCAGGTCGGATTGCCGCCAGTGGCCGAGAACTGCAGGCTGTATGGGAGGGTGAGCTGGGCCGGCGTGAGCGTGCTCTGACGCAGGACGATCTGCAGTCCCTGGCTGATGGTGATCGAGAATTGTTTTTCGGTCGAGTTGTCGTCAGCACACCAGGACACGCCACCTTGCGACGCGGGGATGTCCGTCATCTGAATCCAGAAGATGTACTCGCCGGTCGCCGTAGGCGTGCCGCTGATCAGGCCGCTCGACGACATAGACAGACCGGGCGGCAGCGCACCGGTCGCCTTGAACTCGACGTACGGGACGCAGCCCGTTCCCTCGCGGCCCTTGATCTGGAAGCTGTAAGGCTTCCCGACCTCTCCCGAAGGGCAGACCTTGATGACGGTGCCTGTCGCGACTGGACAGATGTCGTCCGGGAACGTGAGCGCGCCGGCAGCCGGCACGGCAATGCCGGCGATAGCCGCAGCTGCTAGTACGAGCAGCACTAAGCGGGTGATACGCATGAGACTCCTTTTCCTCTCGTGTGCGGGTCTTTCCGCACCCCGGTTGACCGGCGGATGGTAGCTGGGACGGTTGACATCCAGAGCCGCAAGAATCATTGGCGATGCGCGGCCGCACGTTCGTAAGAGTCCTGTTAAGAAAAGCTGCGACCGAGCGAGACTTCATGCGCTCGCGCCGCGGGCGCAGCGACGTGGCGGTCTTCCACGAGTTCCACCAGCCGCCCTACGGCGGCGGCAACCAGTTCCTGCTTGCCCTCGTTGGCGAGCTCGAGAGGCGTGGGCTGACGGTCGAGACAAACCGTGTTTCGGGTTCAACGCCGGCCTGCCTCTACAACTCATTCAACTTCGAGTTTGCGCGGTTCCGGCGATTCGCGCGGGCGGACGTCCGCATGGTGCACCGGGTCGACGGACCGATCGGCGTCTACCGAGGCTTCGACGACGGCACCGACCGCCGCATCGTCGCGATCAACGAACTGGCAGACGCGACCATTCTGCAATCCCGCTACAGCCTCGAGAAGCACGCCGAGCTCGGGCTCGAGCTGGGCAACCCGACGGTGATCCACAATACCGTCGACCCTTCGATCTTCCACCCGCCGCTAGAGCGCCGGCCGCACGAACGCCTGCGTGTGATCACGACGAGCTGGTCGGACAATCCCCGCAAAGGCGCCGATGTGCTGACCTGGCTCGATGCGCACTTCGACTTTGACGAGTACGAGCTGACGTTCGCGGGACGGACACAAGCACGGTTCGATCACATCCGTATCGTCGAACCATTGCCGTCTACACAGCTGGCCGACCTTCTGCGCGCCCACGACGTTTTCCTTGCGCCGAGCCGCGACGACCCCTGCTCGAACGCGCTGCTCGAGGGACTCGCATGCGGCTTGCCTGCCGCATTTCTACGCAGCGGCGGACATCCCGAGGTCGTCGGCGACGCCGGTGTGGGGTTCGACGCGCCGGAGGAGCTCCCCGCTGTCCTCGCCCGTCTGCGGGCCGAGCTCGAGCAGCGCCGTGCGGCGATTCGCGTCCCGTTGCTGGCGGAGGTCGCCGACCGGTACCTCGAAGTGCTGACAGCGTGAGGCGTTCGAAGCTGTACGTCGTGGGCGACCGGCTCGGCTGGTCGATCGACGACGACCGCGCGCGCCTCGTCGCTACTGCTCGGCGCCTCGGCTACGACGTGGGCCGCAACGCCGTGCTTCGATTCTCAGGCGCGCGCTCCGTCTTCCAGCACAACCACTTCAACGCGTTGCAGCCGCGCTGGCTGGAGTCCTCGCATCGGCTGGGAGTGAGCTACTTCCACGGGCGCCCGTGGACGGAGGGGTATCCCGAGTTCGATCGAGCCTACGAGGCGCTGCGACGCAACGCATCGCGCATCGACCGAGCTCAGGTCACGCATGACGAGATGCGTGAGCTCGTGGTCTGCGCCGGCGTCCCGGAGCAGCGAGTGTTCAAGATTCCGATCGGCGTCGATCTGGAGCACTTCGTCCTCGCGCGCGAGCGGAGCGCCGCGTCATTCGTCATCGGCTCGTTCGCCAAGGACGGTGTCGGCATGGCGGACGGGCTCGAACCGAAGCTCCTGAAGGGCCCCGACGTGTTCGTCGCCGTGGTCGCGCGCCTGCGAGAGCGCATCGACGACCTGTCCGTGGTGCTGACCGGCCCGGCCCGCGGCTATGTCCGGCGCGAGCTCGAACGCCTCGGCGTTCCGCATCGACACCTGTTGCTGTCGACCCGCGAGGAGCTGGGGCTCGCCTACCACGACGTCGACGTGTGCCTGGTCACTTCGCGCCAGGAGGGTGGGCCGAAGGCGACGCTCGAGGCGATGGCGAGTGGAGTGCCGTTCGTATCGACCCGCGTCGGGCAGGCTGCGGAGCTCGTGCGCGACGGCGAGAACGGGCTCCTCGCCGAGGTTGACGACGTTGACGCGCTCGCAGCCGCGGTCGAGCGAGTTCACGACGACCGCAACCTGCGTGCACGACTGCGCGCAGCGGGCCGTGCGACGGCGGAGGCGCACGCCGAGGAGCGACTCGACCCTCTCTGGGCGCAATTGCTCGAAGGATTCGTCGATGGCGCGGGCTGAGCGCTATCTCCGCGCTGCGCTTCGGTGGCTTCGCCTGCTGACGCGGGTGGGGCGGCGCCCCGGCACGCGTGTCTTCTACGGTCATGACCGCGTGCCGGGGCCCGGCGATCCGGTCGCCGGCGGGACCGGCAAGTTCGAGCGGCTCGCGCAGCGGTTTCCGAACAGCCCGACGGACTTCTCCCTCCTCTATCTCGGCTCGACCTGGTTGCCGCGTGACGCTCGGCCGCTGCTGGCCTACGCCCGCCGGCGCGGCGTTCCCGTCGTCGTGAATCAGAGCGGTGTTGCGTACCCGGGCTGGGCCGGCAGCGAGACGGAGCGCATCAACGGCGAGTTCAGGCGCGCGCTGCTCGGGGCAGACCACGTCCTCTACCAGAGCGAGTTCTGCAAGCGCTCGGCTGACGAGTTCCTCGGTGAGCCACGTGGGACGTGGGAGGTTCTCTACAACGCCGTCGACGTCGGACACTTCGCGCCGGAGCCCCAACAGCTCCACGCCGAGAGCCCGATGCTGCTCCTCGCCGGCGACCAGACGCAGGCCTACCGCCTCGAGGTCGCGCTACGGACGCTCGTCCATCTGCCGGACGCACGTTTGATCGTCACGGGGCGGCTCGTCTCGGACGTACACTCGCTCGCGCGCGAGCTCGGCGTGTCGCACCGGTTGGAGCTCAGCGGCCGATATGCGCAGCGCGACGCGCCGGCGGTCTATCGGCGAGCCGACCTGCTGTTGCACACGAAGGTGCAGGATCCCTGCCCGACGGCGGTCATCGAGGCGATGGCGTGCGGGCTACCGGTGGTCTACGCGGCCAGTGGCGGCACCGTCGAGCTCGTCGGTGACGAAGCCGGCATCGGCGTTCCGCATGCGGTCGGATGGGAGCGCGACGAACCGCCGGCGGCGGAGGCGTTCGCCGATGCCGCACGGCGCCTGCTCGCCGAGCGCGAGCGGTATGCGGTCGCAGCTCGCAAGCGTGCCGTCGAACGGTTCGACCTGGAGCCCTGGCTGGAGCGCCATGCCCGCCTGTTCGACGAACTGCTCAGGGACGGCGCGCCTCGAGCACGAACGTCTCGTACTCGTTGATCTCTGGTGTCCCGGCCAGATGCCGCTCGAGCCCTCCGAGCTCGGGGTGCACGCTCTCGCCGACGCGAACCGGCACGATGTCGACGAAGCCGGCTGCTGCGAGTGCGTGGCGAAGCGTGTCCTCGTCGTAGATGAAGCGGTGGCCCCAGGAACGAAAGAAGTTGTTGACGACGACGCCGGGCAGGTACGCGCGTACTTCCGGTTCGAGCGTGTCGACGGCCCAGTGCACGTACTGGTCACGGACCTCGCCGCCGTCGTAGAGTCGCGCGAGCTGCTCGAGCGACGGGGTCGCCGTTCGGATCGTTCCGCCGGGACGGAGCACGCGAAGGCATTCGCGCAAGCAGCGCTGACCCTCCTCGTAGGTGAGGTGCTCGAGCATGTGCTCCGAGAAGACGAAGTCGAACGATCCCTCGGGCAGCGGAAAGCGCTTGCGCACGTCGAGGTAGACGAGGTCCCCGCCGCGCCCGTAGCCGTGCAGGTCGGTATTGAGCCATCCCGGCCGGACGTTCTCCGCTGCCCCGAGGTGCAGCTTGCGGAGGCTGTTCTCTCTGAGATACCCGTCGATCAGGCGGCGCCGATGCGACCTGCGCAGGAGGGTACGGGGCAGGTCTCTCACGAGCGGTAGCCGCGCAGTCGTCCGCGTAGAGTCGCGAGGTGGAAGCGTGCTCGCCGCGGGTCGAGGACGAGCCCGCCGGCCGGGCGCAGCAGCATGCGCGTGACGACCGAGGGCGGATAGCCGTGCTTGCGCAGGATGTAGCCGATGCTCGCGCCGTCGCGTGCGCCGACCGCGGTGAGTTCGATCTCTTTCCGCGGATGCTCGACGACGAGCGTGGGGTCGTACTCGATGCGCGCCCCTGCATCGAGCGCGCGGATCAGGTAGTCGATCTCCTCACCCGACGACGTCGGCAGGCCGAGCCGTTCGTCGAATGGACCAACACGCTCGACCACGTCCCGACGGAGGAAGACCGTGAAGGAGATGGCGCGGTTCCAGAGGTTGTCGCGCGTCAGGAAGGCCGTCTGGGTCGTCCACCACGGCTCGCGGCCAGTGACCCCGTCGAGGCCCGAGCCGAGTCGGGCGGCGACGCGCTGGAGCAGGTCGTGCGGATAGATGCAGTCGTCGTCGGGAAAGGCGACTACGTCGGCCTGGAGGCGCGGGAGGACCTCGTTGCGCGCGCGAGAGAGCCCGCGAGGAGCGGGCAACCGTTCGGTGCGCAGCGACCCATGCCGCTCGAGCACGTTTCGGAGGCGGTCGTCCCCATTCTGGTCGGCCACCAGCACCCGGAAGTCCCTGTGTGTCTGGCCGTCGAGGGAGTCGAGGAACCGGCCGAGCTCCGCGACCCGGTCGACGGTCGCCACGACGAGGTCGAAAGTCACCGCCGTACGCTAACGCGGTGCCGCTCTTTTCAGTTCTGCTGGCTGCTCATGACGACGCGTCGTTCCTCGGCGAGGCAATCGACAGCGTGCTGCGGCAGACGCTGCACGACCTCGAGCTGATCGTCGTCGACGATGCCTCAACCGACCAGACGTCGAACCTGCTCGACGCGGTCGACGACAACCGCCTGCGCGTCCTGCGGAACGAGGAGCAGGTCGGTCTCGCGGCCTCGCTGAACCGTGGGCTCGACCTCGCCGGGGGTCGCTACGTCGCGCGCCTCGACGCCGACGACGTGTCGCTGCCCAAGCGGCTCGAGCACCAGGTAGAGCGCCTCCGCGCCGAACCTCGATGTGCCGTCGTTGGCTCCGCGATCGTCGATCTCTACGAGGACGGCCATTCCGGCACTACGCACGTGCTGCCTGGCGGCGCGACACCTTTGCGCTGGCACGCGCTCTTCAGCTCTCCCTTCTTCCATCCGACCGTGCTCGTCGATCGCGAGCTTCTCGACGCGCATGGGATGCGCTACGACCCCGCGTATCTCGAGAGCGAGGACTACGACCTCTGGACGCGCCTCTTCGCATTCGCGGACGGGACCAATCTGAAGGCGCCGCTCGTCCTCAAACGAGTGCACGCAGGTCAGGCTTCACTGCGCCGCAGCGGTCTGCAGGAGTCGTTTCAGCGAAAAGTTGCGCTCCGCGAGATCGCCCGCGTTGCCCCGGAGGTTGACGCCGAGGCTGCCTGGCGCGTCGGCGCTGGGAAGGCCGGAGGCTCGAGACGCGCATTCGTCGCGCTTCTGCGCGCGTTCGAACGCCTGTACGGGCGCGACTGGGGCGTACGGCAAGCTGCGTTGAAGGCGCTCGCCCGATGACGCGCGTCACCGTTGTCTCCCCTGAGCCCACGCCCTATCGCGCGCCTCTGTTCGACCGGATCGCCGATCACGTAGACCTGACTGTGATCTACGCCGCGCGCACTGTCGCCGGCCGGGACTGGACGGTGCGGCTTCGCCATCGCGCCGTGTTTCTCCGCGGCCTTCGCCTGCCGGGGCTGCGTGGGGCGTTCCGGCACGACTACCCGGTGACGCCGGGCATCATTCGCGCCCTCCGAGAATCGCGCCCGGACGTCGTCGTCGTCTCGGGCTGGAGCACCTTCGCGTCGCAAGCAGCCGTGGCCTGGAGCCGTGCGCGCGGAGTGCCGTATGTGCTCCACGTCGAAAGCCACGATCTGGAGCCCCGCCCGCGCTGGCGTCGCGCCGTGAAGGACGTTGTCGCTACACCGATCATCCGCGGCGCGGCATCGGTGCTCGTCGTGGGATCGGCGGCGCGCGAGTCCGTCATCGACCGCGGCGCTCGGAACGTGCGCGTGTTCGCGAATACCATCGACGTCGGGCGCTGGATCCGCAGAGCGGAGGTGTTGCCGCGTGCGCAGCACGAAGGCGTAGTCGTTCTCTCCGTCGGGCGCGACGTGCCGGAGAAGGGGTTCGAAGTGCTCGCTGCTGCGTCCCGCGAGGCGGGGGTCGAGCTCGTCGTCGTCACGGGCGGCCTCGGCGAGGACGAGCTCGCGCAGCGCTACGTCGATGCGGACGTCTTCGCGCTCCTCTCCTGGCACGAGCCGTGGGGAGTCGTCGTCAACGAAGCGGCCGCGTCCGCCTTACCGCTCGTGCTCTCCGATCGCGTCGGCGCCTCACGCGACTTGCTCCGCAACGGGGAGAACGGCTTCGTCGTTCGGGCAGGCGACGTGGCTGCGGCAGCGACTGCGCTCCGCCGGCTCGCGGGCGACGAGCAGCTACGTCGGACTATGGGTGCTCGCTCGCGGGAACTGGTGCGCGGCTGCGGTTACGAGCCGTCCGTCGACGACTTTGTCGCCGCGGTTCGAGAAGCCGTCGCCTCGCGGTAGATCTCCTCCTGCACGTCGGTGACGTGGTCCCACGAGGTGCGGCGCGCGGCTTCGATCCCGCCGCGCGCAAGCCGAGCTCGAAGGTCGGCGTCGTCGAGCACGCGACGCACGCCGGCGACGACCGCATCGCGGTCGTAGGGAACGACCAGCGCCTCGCCGTCCTGGAAGAAGTCGGCGATGCCGCACCGATCAGAGACGATCACGGGCGTCCCGGCCGCTGCCGCCTCGGCCGCGACGATGCCGAAGCTTTCCCCCTCGGATGCCAGGACGAAGACGTCCGCCTGTGGGAACAGGCCGTGCGGCGGCGCGTCCGTCGCCGGGAGACGGTGCACTCTCGGCGCCTGCGTTGGAACGCCGTGGCGATCATCAGGTCCCGCGAGGACGACGTGCGCCTCCGGGATCTGTCTCGCGGCCTCTACGAGATGTTCGATCCCTTTGCCCGACGCGATCCTTCCGACGTACAGGATGATCGGCGCGTCCGAGGGAATGCCCAGCTGCCGGCGCAGATCGCCGTCGCTGTCGGCAATTATCTCGCCCGGATCGGGGAAGCCGTTGCCGCGGACATGCACCTTTGCGGGAGGAACGCCGCACGCGATCACGGCGTCGCGCTCGCGGTCGGATGCCACGACCACCGCTGCCGCGCCGCGTGCAACGCCGCGATAGAGGGTCGCATCCAGCAGGCGCTTCAGCAGCACCTTCCGCAGCCTCGGCTCGAACATGCCGAGCGGCTCGAAGACGTACGGCACGTGCGCGATGCGGCACCAGGCCGCGACGCCGGTCGTGACCGGGTCCCGGAACCCGAACACGTGCGCGACGTCGGGCCGGTTCAGCCGCGCGAGCGCGAAGGGGAGTCCCGGCGTGATTCCCATCCAGCGATAGCGCAGAGGGGTCGAGAGGTAGCGCACGTTTGCGCCGGCGACCACGCCGAGCGAGGACCGGAGCGCCGGCCGGGAGTGCAGGTCCAGGATCGTGGTCGTGATCACGTCGACGTCGTTCCCGCGCGCGACGAGCCGGCGCACCAGCTCGCTCGCGGCGACCACCGGGCCACCGAATGCCCGCGAGGGCGCCCAGACGGGGGCAGCAAAGAGGATCCGGAGCGGCCGCTGATTCACGGGTGTGAGGTTAATGCGGCCGCGCCTTGCCGACGGCAGCACTAGCCTTGCCTGGATGTCTGCCGGCCGCAAGCCGCGTCTCCTCGTACTGAACCAGTACTACTGGCCGGGCATCGAGGCGACCGCGCAGCTCCTCACCGAGCTGTGCGAGGCGCTCGCGGAGGACATGGACGTCACAGTTGTCACCGGCGTCCTGCACGGCCACGAGGACGAGCCGCGTGACGCCGAGCGCGGCGGGGTCAAGATCATTCGCGTCGCGTCGACCTCGTTCGAGCGCTCGAGGCTGCTCGCGCGCGGCGCCAACTACGTGAGCTACCTGGTGGCGGCGCTCTTCCGCAGCATGCGCGGAAGGCGTCCAGACGTCGTCCTCTGCATGACGGATCCGCCGATCGTCGCGGACATCGCGCTCCTCGCCGCTCGCCGTTTCCGCGCGCCGCTCGTCGTCATCAGTCAGGACGTGTTTCCCGAGATCGCCGTCCAGCTCAAGCGGCTCGAGAATCCGATCCTGATGAGCCTGCTGCGCGGGCTCGTCGGCTACTACCTCCGCCGTGCAGATCGCATCGTCGCGATCGGCGACACAATGCGCCGCCGGCTCGAGGAGAAGGGTGCCCGGCCGGAGCGGCTCCGCGTGATTCCGAACTGGATCGACACCACGAGGCTGGGCCCGCACGAGAAGACGAACCCCTGGGCGCTCAAGACCGGGCTGGACGAGAAGTTCGTCGCGATGCATTCGGGAAACGTCGGGCACGCGCAGGATCTCGACTCGCTCGTTCGCGCTGCGACCTTCCTGCGCGACCTGGACGACCTCCAAATCATGATCATCGGCACCGGTGCGCGTCACGCGGAGCTCGTGGCGCTGGCGGAGCTGCTGGAGGTCGACCAGGTGCGCTTCCTCTACTACCAGTCGCGCCACGTGCTGCCGCAGTCCCTCTCCGCGGCGGACGTGCACGTCGTCGGGCTCGCACCTGGCCTCGCCGGCTACGTCGTGCCGAGCCGTCTCTACGGCATCCTCGCCGTGGGGCGGCCGGTGATCGTGGCGGCCGACCCGGAGAGCGAGACGGCTCAAGTCGTCAAACGAGTCGGCTGCGGGATCATCGTTCCGCCCGGACGGCCGGAGCTGCTTGCCCGCGGGATTCGTGATGCGCACGACGGCGAGTACGACCTCCAGGCGATGGGAGCCCGTGGCCGCGAATGGGTCGAGCGTGAGGCCGACAGCACCGTCGCAGTGCACAGGTACCGCGATCTCTTGCTCGAGCTTGCGCGCACGTAGCTGGCAGGTGCCGGCGGCCCTCCTGGCTGTGGTGGCGGCGATCGCCCTGTGGAACGCGTACGACTATCCGAGCTATGGCGGGTTCGACGTCGCCGAGCACCAGACCTACGCCGACCTCCTCATCCACCACGGGCAGATCCCCGGGCCCGAGACCAGGAGCGAGTACTACACACCTCCCGGCTTCTACGCGCTCGCCGGCCTGGCGACGCTCGTAGGCGAGCACGTTCATTCGCAGGATCCGCACAAGCTCGCCCAGTACCTGAACTGGCTCGTTGTGCTTGCGACGGCCGTTGTGGTGCTGCTTCTCGCCCGCGAGCTCTTTCCTGGTCGTCCGTGGCTCCAATACGGGGCGCTCGGGTTCTTCTGCTTCTTACCGGTCGTCGTGAAGATGGGCGCCATGTTTCATCCAGAGCCCCTCTCGATGCTGGTCTCGAGTATCGCGCTGCTCTTCGCGGCGCGCATCCTCGTCCGCCGCAGCTTTCGGCCGCTGCCGGCGATTGCCCTCGGAGCCGCGCTCGGCGCGGGACAGCTCGTTCGAGCTTTCTCCCTCTGGACGTTCGCAGCGGTCGTGCTCGCGTTCGGTGCGGCGGCGCTCTTCCATTACGCGGACCGGCGCACGGTGCTGACCACGCTCGGCGTCGTCGTCGCCGCCACGGCCGTCGTCGCCTCCCCCTGGTACATCCGGCAGGCGATTCATTACGGCAATCCGGTCTTCGACCGCCCGACCGAGGACAAACCTGTGTGGGAGCGGCGCCCTGCATCCTTCTATTTCGGACTAGGCCTCCCGAAAGTGTTCACGGATCCCGTCCGTCCCAACTACGTCAACAAGGCACTCCCGACGACCTACAGCGATCTCTGGGGGGACTACTTCGGCGTCTTCGGCTGGGATGCGGCGCATTCGCCGACAACGCGCCAGAAGTACGAGTTGCGTCAGCAAACCGAACTCGGGCTCCTTCCCACCTTCCTGGCGGTTGGAGGCTGCGTCGCCTTGATCGCCACTGCGCTTCGTCGGCGGATCCCGGCTCTCCTTCCGGTGGCGCTTTTGCCCGTGCTGGGCGTGCTCGGCTACCTCTATTTCACCGTGAGCTACCCGACGCCCGACGGCGACGTCTTGAAGGCGAGCTACATGCTCACGACGGCTCCGGCGTGGGCGTTGGCGTTCGGGTTCGCCTTCGACTGGTTGGCCGGACGCGGCCGGCTCGTGCGAGCCGCGGTCCTCGTGGTCACCGTCGGGAGCGCAGTGCTCAGCGTTCCTTACCTCGTCTACGGAGCGCCGTTGGGATTCCTTTGAGGCGCCGCTTGCGGCGCCGCTTCAGGATGCGCGAGCTTTGCTCGTGCATCCGTCTGCATTGACCGGTCGACCAGACCGCCCTGGCCAGCGCCGGGCTAGGCTCTCGCCGTGACGACGGTTCTCTTTACGTGTGCGGGGCAGCGCGTGGACATCGTTGGCGCGTTCAGGCGGGCCGGCGCCGCGACGATTGCAACCGACGTCAACCCGCTGGCGCCCGCGCTCTATCACGCCGACCGCCACGCCCTCGTCCCACGAATCGACGAGCCGGAGTACGTGCCGAGGCTGCGGGCGCTTGTCGACGAGCACGACGTCAGCCTGATCGTCCCGCTCACCGACCTCGACCAGGTCACGCTCGCTCGGGGGCGCGAGGAGCTGGGCGCGATCGTCCTCCTTCCGGACGCGGAGATCGTCGAGCGCCTCGGGGACAAGTACCTGGCGCATCTGCTCCTCGAAGATCATGGAATCGCCTCGCCCCCGACGTGGCTGCCGAACGGCGTCCCTGACGATGCGGAGTTCCCGTTGCTCGTCAAGGCACGGCACGGGTTCGGCTCGCGGCACATCTACCGCGCTGCCGATCCCGCGCAGCTCGGCTTCTTCCTCGGCTACACGCCGGTCGACTCGATCGTGCAGGCGTGTCTCGCCGGCGAGGAGTTCTCGATCGACGTGTTCTGCGATCTCGACGGGCGGTGTCTCAACGCCATCCCGCGGACGATGATCGAGTCGAAGGGCGGCGAGTCGATCAAGGGGATGACGATCCGCGACGAGCGGTTGATCGAGCTCGCGCGCGACGTCGCGGAGAAGCTGCAGCTCGTCGGCCCGGCGAACATCCAGTGCTTCCGCGAGGCAGACGGCTCGCACTTCCTCACCGACATCAACCCGCGCTTCGGCGGCGGGTTCCCGCTTCCGCTCGCGGCGGGCGGGCGCTATCCGGAGCTCGCGCTCGCGCTGGCGCGCGGCGAGCGGCCGGAGCCACGGCTCGGCGACTTCCGCGAGGGAATCGTCATGACCCGCTTCTTTTCCGACCTCAGCCTCACCGAGAACGGCGACGGAACCCTGAAGCCGCTCGCCCCCGCCGAGTGAGGTACGTCGTCACCGGTGCTGCAGGCTTCATCGGCTCGCACCTCGTACAGGCGCTCACGGCGCAGGGCCACGACGTTGTCGGCGTCGACTGTTTCACGGACTACTACGATCCCGTGCTGAAGGAGGAGAACGCGGCGGGCCTCGATGTCGCACGGTTCGACCTCGCGGATCAGGAGCTCGATCTCGACGGCGTCGACGGCGTGTTCCACCTCGCGGGTCAGCCAGGGGTCCGCAGCTTCGGCGACGTGTTCGAGGAGTACGTTCGTCGTAACCTGCTCGCCACCCGGCGCGTGTTCGAGACAGCGGCCGCGGCCGGCGTCCGGGTCGTGTTCGCGTCGTCGTCGTCGATCTACGGCGAGGCCGAGCGGTATCCGACTCCAGAGGAGACCGAGCCGCGCCCGATCTCACCGTACGGGATCACGAAGCTCGGCTGCGAGCAGCTGGCACACGCCTACGGAAAGGAGTTCGGGCTCGATGCCGTCGTCCTCCGCTACTTCACCTTCTACGGCCCGCGGCAGCGACCCGACATGGCGCTCGCGCGCATCGTCGATGCGCTCGCGCGCGGCGCGGCATTCGAGCTCTACGGCGACGGCCTCCAGTCCCGCTCGTTCACCTACGTCGCGGACGGAGTGACGGCGACCATTGCGGCGATCCAACGCGCGCCGGCGGGCGCCGTCTACAACGTCGGTGGCGGGGAGGAAGCGACGATGCGAGATGCGATCGCGACGCTCGAAGCAATTTCCGGACGCAGTCTCGCCATCGTCGAACGCCCGGCCGCGGCGGGCGATGTCCGGCGCACGTCGGCGGATGCGACGCGCATCGAGCGTGACCTCGGCTGGCGCGCGACAACAGCGCTCGAAGACGGCTTGCGTGCCCAGTGGGAATGGGCCTCGGTTAGAGTCGCCGCGCCTTGACGACACGGGAACACGACCTCGAGGCCGAGCAGGAGGTCGACCTCGGCCGGTACTGGAGTGCGATCGTCGCGCGCTGGTGGCTACTGCTCGTCGGGCTGTTCGTCGGGGCGCTGATCGGCTACCTGGTGTCGCTCGGTGGCAAGCAGGTGTGGAACGCGAGCGCGACGGTCTACCTCGGCGCGTCGTACAGCGTGGTCGGCGGCACGTTGCTGCAGGGCCCGCAGGCGAACCCGTCCACCGTGGGCACGATCGCGCGCGCCGAGAGCTCGATCGAAGAGGCTGCGGCAAAGGCGGGAATGCGCCCGGGCGACTTGCGCGGCAACATCTCGACGAAGACCATCTCCACCGGTGCAGGCGCGAGCACGACGCGCGTCACGGCCAACCCGCTCGTGCGCCTGACCGTGCAGGCATCGACAAGGCGCCGAGCGCAGGCCGCCGCGAATGCGCTCGCGCAGGTCGTGGTCACACGCCTCTCGACGTACGCCGACGGGAAGATCGGCGCACTGCAGGAGCGCATCAACGCCGACCAGCAGCAGATCGACTCGATCCAGCAGCAGCAGCGAAGCGCATCCGATCCCACGGCGAAGGCCGTCATCGCGCTGCACCTCGGCGATCTATTGGACGATCAGCTTCAGGCGAAGCAGCTCCTCATCCAGGCGCAGGACGTCGAGCGGCCGACTGTGCTGACCCGTGCAGCTGCGGTGGAGACGACGGCCCGGAGCCGGCGGAACTCGGTCGTCGTGGCCGCCTTCCTCGGTCTCCTGGTCGGCCTCTTGGCCGCGTTGTTGTGGGATCCGCTGGTCCGTCGCAGCCGCGGCGCCTGATGCTCGAGGAGAAGACGGTGGCGGTGGTCGTACCCGCCTACGACGAGGAGGAGCTCGTCGGGACCACCATCCGCGGCTTGCCCGATTTCGTCGATCGGATCATCGTCGTCGACGACGCGTCGCGCGACGGCACGGCAGCGGCCGCGCGCGCAACCGGCGACTCTCGCGTTGAGGTCGTGACGCACGAGCGGAACTCCGGCGTCGGCGCGGCGATCGTCACCGGCTACCGGCGCGCACTGGCTGATGGCATCGACGTCACATGCGTGATGGCTGCCGACAACCAGATGGATCCCACCGACCTGCAGAAGATCGCGCTACCCGTGGCGCGCGGCGAGCTCGACTACGCGAAGGCGAACCGTCTCATCTCGGGCGAGGCCTGGCAGGTCATTCCACGGTCCCGCTACCTCGGCAACGCCGTCCTGTCGTTCCTGACGAAGATCGCGTCGGGCTACTGGCACGTCGCGGACTCGCAGTCGGGGTATACGGCGGCGAGTCGCGAGATCCTTGCGCAGCTCGATCTCGACAGGATCTACCGCGGCTACGGGTTTCCGAACGACATGCTTGTGCACCTCAACGTGTGGAACGCGCGGGTCCGAGACATCCCGTCGCGGCCCGTGTACGGGGTCGGCGAGCGCTCAGGGATCAAGATCCGGAAGGTCCTTCCGCGGATCTCCTGGCTCCTCCTCAAGGGCTTCTTCTGGCGCATGCGGGAGAAGTACGTGATCCGCGACTTCCACCCGCTCGTCTTCTTCTACGCGCTCGGCTTCCTGATGACGCTCCTCGGTCTCGGCCTGGGAATCGTGGAGGTCGTGCTGAGGATCATGGGCAACGCCGTCTCCGTCGGAACGGTCGTGCTCGTCGCACTCCTCCTAATCTTCGGGTCACAGTTCACGCTCTTTGCGATGTGGTTCGATATGGAGTCGAACAAAGACTTGCGTTAGGGCAGCTCGAAGACCATGCCCTCGTGCGCGAGGGTCGGCGACGGGCCGCGGTTTCGGATCGCGAGCTCGCGTGCGCGGTCCTCGAGTTGCTCGAGCAGGCCGTCGCTGTGACGCGGCTCGTGATGGAAGAGCACCAGCCGGCGCGCACCGACGGCGCCTGTGAAGGCCACGGTGTCTGCAACGCTCGAGTGGCCCCAGCCGATTCGATCCTGGTACTCATCCTCGAAGTACTGCGCGTCATGGACGAGCGCGTCAACGTCCGCGGCAATCGACGCGCCTGAGATCCAGTCGGCCGGCCTGTCAGCGATCGGCCCGCCGAGCGCAGGCTCGTGGTCGGGGATGTACGCGAAGCGTGCCGAGCTCGTCTCGATCCGGTATCCGACCGTCGGGCCCGGATGGATGACGAAGTCCGCCGTGAGCAGGGTCCGCCCGATCGTCCACGGCTCGCGCGGGACGTCGTGGAAGGTGACTGCGGCGGGGACGTCGCGGAGCTCGACGGGAAAGAGCGGTGGCGAGAACGCGCGGGCGATCCGTTCCTGCAAGCTGAGGTAATGGGACGGAGGCCCCCAGATGTCGAGCTCGACACGCTCGTCCCACAGCGGCGCGAAGAAGCGCAAGCCCTCCAGATGGTCGAGGTGCAGATGCGTCAGGCAGAGATGGAGCCGACGCACTCCGCGTTCCAGCAGGTCGAGGCCGAGCCCTCTGATTCCTGTACCGGCGTCGAGCACGAAGGTCGTGCCGTCGTCCGCCGAGACCTCGATGCAGGACGTATTCCCCCCGTAGGTGACCGTATCCGCGCC
>JBKOWS010000115.1:0-11927 GCA_046724565.1 Actinomycetota bacterium
ATCGAGAGGCTGGAGGAGCTGCGCCTGGTCGCGATCGAGGAACGAATCGACGCAGAGCTTGCGCTCGGCCACCACGACACGCTCGTGCCCGAGCTCGAAGCGTTGAGCTCGAGCCACCCCCTCCGTGAGCGGCTCCGCGGACAGCTGATGCTCGCGCTCTACCGCGCGGGCCGACAGGCCGAAGCGCTCCGCGTCTACGGGAGCACCCGCAAGCGACTCGTCGAAGAGCTCGGCATCGAGCCGGGCCAGACGCTCCGCGACTTGGAGCAGGCGATCCTGCGCCAGGATCCCGCGCTCGACCCTCCGAGGACCGCCGCTGCCACGCGCAGTCGCAGGATCATTGCCGGGTCGGGCGCACTTGCGGTCGCCGGCGGCATCGCCGCAGCGGTCGTCCTTCTCACACAGGGCGGAACGGAGAACGCGGCAGCGTTCCCGCAGCCCGACTCGAACGCCTTCGTCCACGCAAGCACCGGCAAGGTCTTTCGCGAGGCCTCGGTCAGGGACACCGTGGCGACGCGCTTCGACGGCAAGACACTCTGGAGCGTCTCGTCGGACGGCGAGCTGACGCGGATCGATGAACAGACGGGCAAGGTCGTCGCAACACTCGGGCTGGGTGTGACACCGAGCGGTCTGGCCGTCGGCCAGGGCTCCGTCTGGGTCAGCGACTTCAACTCGCCCGCCCTGTTGCGAATCGATCCGAGCCTGGATCCGCCCATCGTCGCCGACCGGATCAGCCTGCCAAAGGCCGGGACGAACCAGACGTCCGACGTCACCGTCGCCGACGGTTCGGTCTGGGTCGGGCACGGAGGCTTCAATCCCGGCGCCTGGGTGGAGCGCATCGATCCCGCGACGGGTCGCGTCCAGCACCGGTTCTCGATCCTCGGTGGTGAAGCGACCGCTCTCGCCTACGGCAACGGAGCGCTCTGGGTCGCCAGCGCGCCGGCGGGCGAGTTGAGAAAGATCGATCCGCAGACCAATTCGATCGTCGCAAAGATCCGACTCCCTCAGGGCATTTGCTGCGTCGCCGCAGGCGGCGGCTACGTCTGGGCGGCAGTCAACCCCGACGCAACGGTCTGGAAGCTCAGCAAGGACGGGAGCGTTCTCACCACGATCAAACTGCCTTCACGAATCGACAGCCTTGCGTACCGGGATGGCGGCCTGTGGGTGGCGGACGGGGAGAGCGGGTCGGTCATCAAGATCGATCCGACGACGAACGCGCGGCGGACGTACGCGTTGGGCCACCATCTCGCCGGCATCGACGAACGGGAAGGCGTTATCGCCGTCGGCGTGAGGCCGAGCACGCGTGACGTCACGGCAGGACTCAAGGGACGGATCGTTCGCGTCGCGGTCAAGGCCGACACGCTGTTCTGGAGCGGGGCGCCGACCGACCCATCCCTCTCCGCCTCGTTCGACGCACCACAGCTGCAGTTCCACTATGCGACGTGCGCGAGGCTGCTCAACTATCCGGATGCCCCGGTCGAGGCGGGCAAGAAGCTACTGCCCGAGGTCGCGGCTACGTGGCCGAAGGTGTCCGACGGCGGTCGCACGTACACCTTCACGATCCGAGCGGGCTACCGGTTCTCGCCGCCGTCGAACGAGCCGGTAACCGCCGAATCCTTCCGGCACGCGCTCGAGCGCACGCTCTCACCGAAGTACGAGTGGTTCGACCCGAACGCCGCCGTACTCGTGGGAGCCGCCGCGTACCACGCCGGCAAGACCCCGCACATCGCAGGGCTGTCGGCTCACGACGACAAGCTCGTGATCAGGCTGGCGAAGCCGGTACCCGAGCTCCCCCGCCTGCTCGCGCTCACCTACGCGTGCGCCGTTCCCGCGTCGACGCCGGTCGTCTCGCATGGCATCGCCGCGCCGATTCCATCCGCCGGGCCGTACTACCTCGCAGCCCATACGGACTCGGTGGCGGTGCTGAAGCGCAATCCGAACTACCACGGTCCGCGTCCGCAGCACCTCGACGCGATCGTGTACCGATTCGGCGTCGCGCCTGCAGATGCCGCAGCTCTGATCGCGAAAGGCAAGTTCGACTACGTCATGGAGTACGATCCGGCGCTCGCGCCGGACACACCCGCCGCTCGCGGCGCAGGCAGCAGGTATCGGCTGACGCCGGACTCGACCGCGTCGACGAAGCTCCTCGCCTTCAACACGAACCGGCCGCTGTTCAAGGACATTCGACTCCGCCGCGCGGTGGAGTACGCGCTCGATCGACGCGCCCTTGCGTCCTTGGACAACGCGCTTCCTTCCACCCGCCTGCTTTCGCCGAGGCTGAGCGGGTTCGCTGCGACACAGATGTATCCGCTTCGCCCGGATCTACACAAGGCCAGGAAGCTCATGGGCGGCCGCCGAGTCCATGCGGTCTTCGCCACCTTCGATCCCTCAGGGGACCCGACCGCCGCCGCGTTCGCGCGCACGGTGCGCCAGCAGCTCGCGGCAATCGGCATCGGCGTCACCGTATTGCCGCTCAGGAACGACGAGAAGGGAACGGTCGAGACGAAGATGGCGCAGGCGGATCTCTCCTGGGGCGGCGGGAACTCGAACACCGGCGACAGCGTCCCGTACCTTCAGGCCTTGCCCTATATCCCGGCGCCTGAGTGGGCCCGGCTGACCGAGATCTCGAAGCTGTCCTCCCCCAGGAGAGAACAGGAAGCCGCAGCTCTTGCGACGAGGCTGGAGCGGAAGGCTCTGTACGCCGTGTTCGAGGAGGGCGCGGTGCCCGAGCTCGTCTCGCGACGCCTGGGCTGCATTGTGCACCAGCCGGAGTACGCAGGCGTCGACCTCGCCGCACTCTGCCTTGCGAACGGCCGCGACTAGACGCGGTTGGGGCTCTCAGGGACGCCGGCTCCACGCCCGCGTCTCCTGGTGAAGCTCAATTCCGACGTCGCGGAAGACATCGACGATAGTGGCAATCGCCTGCTCGTCGGCCTCGGTTTCCGTCGGAACGGGGATGAATCCGACCGAGCCGCTAGTCGCGGCTGCGGCGCGGCTCTATCGAAACATCACGTCTTGAGCAGCGCTTCGAGGTGAAGGCGAACCCGGTCGTGATCGACGAGACGCCCTAATCCGCGGCGGTCGCAAAGCTCACGTTCGAGGCGGGCGAACATCTCAGCTGTGCTCTTGATCGCCCGAGCAACGTCGGCGTCGTCGTAGCGCGCAAAGGTTCCGGAAAATTCAGCGATGTCGGACGGTTCCGCCCAGCGTTCCAGGAATCGGCCCTGGTGCCAGGTCTCCGTGCCTGAGTCTCGCGCCTTGATCGCCAGGAACTCGACGACCAGCGATTTCAGGTAGCCGTCGCACGCTTGCTTCGCGACATAGATCTCGCCGCGCCGCAACTTCTTCGCCGCCCAGACCGCGTGGTACCAGAAGTCGTGGGAGAGCTCTGCCAGCTGAGACGCCGTCGCGTGCGCAGGCTCAACGTTGGTCGCGCGGCAAAACTGCTCATCGAGGCCGACTTCGTCGTAAAGGATTCGATAGCCGCGCGCCAGTACGCCCAGGGCTTCCGAATCGGCAAGCAAGGCGTTCAATGCCGAAGCCGGCACGAGAGAGAAGTCCGCCTCGAGACCTGATTCGAAGAGCACGCGACGCTCGAGCAGGCCTCCGACCGGCGTCGGCTCGAGAAAGGTCAGCATCGGCGTTCCGAACGTCTCGAGCCAGGAAGCAGACTCGGTGTAGAGAGCCGGGTCGTCGACGACCAGAACGAGGTCGACATCCGAGAGCTCGTCCGCGGGGACCTCGGTGCGCACCTGCGAGCCGACGATGAATGCGGCCCGGACATCCGACCGGTTCCGCGCCCACTCAGCGACCTGCTCGAGGAACGGTTCAACACTCGCCATGCGCCTACGATCATAGGAACGCGCACGGCGCGCTCAGGCGCGGTACCTCCCCGCAAGGACAGCGAGTGCGATCGCGAGCAGAGCCGGCAGGACCTGGAAAACGTCGAACGGATCCCGATGGAGGATCGGCGCGACGACGACGGCGAGAGCAGCGATGGAACCGGCCACCGAGGCTCCACGGCGCATCGCACCCCGGGCGACCGTCGCGGTCGCGAGCAGGATCGGCAGCAAGGAGACGGCCAGGGCGTCGAATAGGACGTACGCGCCGGTCACTCCGGCGAAGGCACCGACGGGATGGCGGCGGCGCATGAGCAGGGCGAGCGCACTCTCGGCGAGCACGACGCTCAGCCAGTAGACGTGCGAGCCGCGCGGGCCGCCGCCGTTCCCGAGGATGATCGCCAGAATTCCGACGACCACGATCAGCGCCACCGGAAGCACGTCCTGCACGAGGACGGTGACCCGCCGTCGAGGCGAAGGAGGGATCTCGACGAGAGAGGGCGCTGATGCCATGCAACGAAGCTAGCCTCGCCGACGGGGCGTCGACATCGGCGGGAGGCATGGAGTGCGTCTCAGCCGGAGGCATCGCGCCCACCATGAGAATCATCCGTTCGCACGAGGCAACCTGGCTACGCGCGGAGTACGGTGACGGAGTGCGCGATCGCCTCCAGTCCTTGCTGCCCGATATCGCGCTCGCACTCGCAATCGCCGTCGCGGCCGGGTCTGCAGCATCCGGGGCGAGCTCCGATCAGCCTGCGCAGGCACTACTGGTCGCGCTTGCCTTCCTCGCGACATTGTCGCTGGCGGTTCGACGGCTCTATCCCGTGCACGTGCTCGGGGTCATCGCGGCCGCGACCGCCTTCTTCACCGTGGTCTACGACGGCTACTGGCCGTTCGCGGCTCTTGTCGCGTTCTACAGCGTCGCGGCTCACAGCAGGCGGCGAACCGCACTCATCGCCGGCGTGCTCGCGCTCGTCCTCGTCGGCGTTCCCATTGCCCACCTCATCAACTGGGAACATGCGAGCTGGAGCAACGTCGCTCTCTTCGCCGGGCGCCTTGCCCCACTGGTCGCGGCCTGAATCCTCGGGGACAACGTGCGGACGCGCCGCGCGTACCTCCGCGCGGTCGAGGACCGAGCCGCTCAGCTCGAGCGCGAGCAAGAAACGAACGCGCGACAGGCGGTGCTCGAGGAGCAGGCACGGATTGCCCGCGAGATCCACGACGTGGTCGCGCACAACCTCAGCGTGATCATCGTCCAGGCCACCGCCGCCGATGCCGTCTTTTCGAAGGACCCAACCGACGCGCAACGCGCGGTACGCACCATCGGAAGCACGGCCCGGCAGGCGCTGGACGAGCTCCGTCGCGTCCTCGGTGTCGTCAGGATCGGAGAGGAGCGGTCGCCTCAATTTGCTCCTCAGCCGACGCTCGCGCGGCTCGAAGTCCTGGTCGAGCAGGTGCGCACAGCTGGACTGGAGGTCGACCTCCGGATCGTCGGCGAGCGGCCCGAACTTTCCTCCGCCCTCGAGCTCTCCGCCTACCGGATCGTGCAGGAAGCCCTGACCAACACACTGCGCCACGCAAAACGCGACGCACGCCACCGTCCTGCTTCGGTACGGCCCCGATGCCGTCGATGTCGAGGTGTTCGACGACGGTACGGCGCCGACCGAAGGTAACGGAGCCGGGGGACAAGGTCTCATCGGCATGCGCGAGCGCGCGGCTGGCTTCGGCGGGCACGTCGAAACAGGGCGCGGTCCGACGGGTGGATTCCGGGTCGCCGCCACGCTGCCGTTCGACCCGGTACGACGATGACGATCCGTGTGCTCATCTGCGACGACCAGGCGCTCGTCCGCGATGGCTTCCGCATGATCCTCAACGCCGAGGAAGACATCGATGTGGTCGGCGAAGCAGCTGACGGTCGAGAAGCCGTCGACCTGACGAAGCGCTTGTTGCCGCAGGTCGTGCTGATGGACGTGCGCATGCCCGAGATGAACGGCATCGAGGCCACGCGGCGCATCCTCCTGAGCGGACTCGAGACCCGCGTCCTCATCCTGACCACGTTCGACCTCGACGAATACGTGTACGAGGCACTGCGGGCGGCGCCAGTGGCTTCCTGCTCAAGGACGTCACTGCGCGGCAGCTTGTCGACGGAATTCGCGTCGTTGCTGACGGGGAGGCACTGCTCGCTCCAACCGTGACGAAGCGGTTGCTCGAGCGCTTTGCCCCGAGCCTCCCCGCGGAAGACGACGAACCGCCACCGTCACTGTCGGCGTTGACCGAACGTGAGCGCGAGATCCTGACGCTGCTCTCGCGCGGCTTGTCGAACGCGGAGCTCGGAGCGCGGCTCTATCTGAGCGAGCCGACGATCAAGACCCACCTCTCGAGCATCTTCCGCAAGCTCGGCGTGCGCGACCGCGTCCAGGCTGTCATCGCTGCGTACGACGCGGGGCTGGTTGAGCCGGCAGCCCGAATGACGCGGCCAACCCGGTAACTCGCCTCATACGGACGGAGGAGCTCCGTCTCGTAGATCCCGCCGTTCGGCGGACGACCGTTCCTCCTTCTGCCCGACGTGCCGCGCGTTCGACCGGCCTAGCCTCGACTGACGTCACTGCTCAGGAGGGAACCCCCATGAACGCCACAGAACAGCAGCGCCGCCGCAATCCAATTGCCGCCGTCGGTCACTGGAGTGCAAGCCATCCCTGGCAGGCAATCGCACTCTGGCTCGCGTTCGTCGTCGGCTCCATCGGAGCTCTCCAGGCAACTGGGGACAAGACACTGCAGAGCAGCGCCACGGGCGAATCCGCGCGGGGCTAGGCGATGCTCGACCGGCACCACGTGCGGGGAATCCCGGAGCTCGACTACGGCTACCTCCACAGCGACTCGCTCCGAGTCGGTGATCCAGCCTTCCGAGCCGCGATCACAGACGTCAGAGCGCGGATGCGCAACGTGCTGGGCACGGGCGTCACGCTCCGCACCTCGAGCGACGGTCATTCGGCTCTCTTGACGGCCAGGGCGACGCAGGAGTTCGGGGCCGTCCAGACCGAGCTCACCGCGGCGGCGAGAGCCCATCCGCAGCTGACGATCGGTGGAAACGGCCCCGGCAGCGGCGGCGGGACGAGCTCGAATAGCGACCTCCACCGAGCGGAGAAGCTCGCGCTTCCTGTGACCCTCCTGGTGCTGCTGTTCGCGTTCGGCTCGTTCATGGCCGCGATCGTTCCGGTTCTCCTCGGCTTGACGGCCGTCGTCGCCGCGTTCGGACTGCTCGGTCCGATCAGCCACCTCTTCGCGCTCGACAGCAGCGTCAAGGTCATCGTCCTGCTGATCGGGATGGCGGTCGGCGTCGACTACGCGCTCTTCTACGTCGTCCGCTCACGCGAGGAACGACGGCGCGGACTGTCCTCACATGACGCACTCGAGCGGACGGCCCGTACCTCCGGCCGCACGGTCGTGATCGCCGGCACCACCGTCGCGATCGCGATGGCGGGGCAGTACATCGTGGGCTCGGCGATCTTCAACGGGATCGCAAGCGGAACGATCGCGGTCGTCGCCTGCGCCGTCGCCGGCTCGGTGACCGTACTCCCCGCCGTGCTCGAACTGCTCGGGCCGCGGATCGACCGCGGCCGCATCCCCTTCCTGCCGCACCTGCACACCGACAGCACCAAGTCGCGCTTCTGGCCGGCGGTGATCGACCGCGTGCTCCGACGGCCGCTCGTCTCGTTGCTCGTCGGGACTGCATTGCTGGTCGCCCTTGCACTGCCGGCGCTCGGCATGCACATCGCGGAGCCCGACTCCAACACGCTCAAGCCGCGAAGCGACTCGGCCCTGGTCGCACAGATGCAGAGCGACTTCCCGGGCACTTCCGAGCCTGCCTCGCTCGTCGTCAGCTTCCCGCGCGACCAGCGGACACCGGTCATGCGCGGACTCAAGCGCCTCGAGGCAATGGCTGCGGCGCAGGGCATCACGCACCCGCCATTCGCGACCAACCAGGGCGACGACGGTAAGGCAGTCGGTGTCGCGCTGCCGCTGACGGGACTAGGGAACAACTCGGCCAGCCGCAATGCGATCCAAGTGCTGAGGGACGACCTGATTCCGAAGACACTCGCCGGCATCCCGGGAGTCCAGACCGCCGTCACCGGCACCGTCGCCGAGGACGTCGACTTCACGCACCAGATCAAGCACGGGCTGCCGTACGTGATGGCGTTCGTCCTCGGCCTGGCATTCGTGCTGCTGCTCGTCACCTTCCGGTCGATCGTGGTGCCGGTGAAGGCGATTCTCCTCAACCTGCTCTCAGTGGCAGGCGCCTACGGCGTGCTCGTCCTCGTCTTCCAGCACCACTGGGCGCAGGGGCTGCTCGGATTCCATTCGAACGGGTCGATCATCTCCTGGCTGCCGCTTTTCCTCTTCGTCGTTCTCTTCGGGCTGTCGATGGACTACCACGTCTTCATCCTCAGCCGGGTCCGCGAAGGCGTCGACTCGGGACTCGGCAATGACGACGCGGTTCGGTACGGGATCACGCGGACTGCCGGCGTCGTCACAAGTGCCGCGCTCGTCATGGTCGGAGTCTTCTCGATCTTCGGGACGCTGAGCCAACTCGATGTCAAACAAGCCGGAGTGGGCCTCGCCGCAGCGATCTTGATCGACGCAACTATCGTTCGAGCAGTGCTGCTGCCGGCCTCGATGAAGCTCCTCGGCGATTGGAACTGGTACCTGCCGCGCTGGCTCGACTGGCTGCCACGCACACACCGCGAACCACCGAGTCGTCACGAGTCGCCGATCGGCGCGCCGGTCACGGCTCCCGAATGAAAGGGGACGACCATGATCGTCGAGTACATCCGCTACAAGATCGACCCGAGCCGCAACGACGAGTTCGACGAGGCGTACCGCCGCGCGGGCCAGCTCCTGGATGCCTCACCGCACTGCCAGCGCTGGGAATCCGCCCGCTGTGTCGACGAGCCAGACAAGCAGATCGTCCGCATCGAATGGGATTCCACCGAGGGTCACCTGCAGGGCTTTCGCAAGAGCGAGGACTTCAAGCCGTTCCTCGAAGCGACGCAGCCGTTCTATTCCAGCATCGAGGAGATGACCCATTACCAGGTCACGCTGACGGGGCACTAGGACCAGTGTCGCTCGGTCGAGATGTCCTTCGCCGTGCTGAGAACACGGTCGACGGCGGGAAGGTCTTGATCTTCCCGCCAGACCGCGTTGACGGTGAGCATCGGTCGAGGCGGCGCGAGGTCGAGCAGCTTGACGCCGCGCGGCAGCTGCTCGACCAGGGAGCTCACGACAAGACCCACCCCCCGCTCCTCGGCGATGTACCCCCAGACCGTCGAGCCGGCACCATGCTCGTCCCGTTTGGGCTCGAAGCCGGCCGCGCGGCACGCTGCAATGACTGCGTCGAAGTAACCCGGTGACATCTCTCGCGGCCACAGCTCGAGTTGCTCTTCGCGGAGCCGGGAGAGCTCGATTTCCTCCTCGGCTGCAAGCGGGTGGGTCTCTCCGACCGCGACGCGCATGACCTCGCGCCTGATCGTCTGCTGTCGCAGCTCGGCGGGCTGGGTGGTCAGAGGCGCGAGCGCGAGATCGCAGTGGCCGTCGAGGAGGAGTCCCGGAACATCGGCGCCGAACACCTCACGTGCATCGACCTTGAGCAGGGGGAAGTCCTTGCCCAGACGGGCAAGCAGGACGGGCACCGTCTCGAACGCGCTGACGAGGCTGTAGACGAGCCCTAACGTCCCCGCCTCTCCTCGAGCAGCGGCCTGAACGCGACGAGCCGCCCGGTCGGCACCGGCAAGCACGCGCCGGCAATCGGCGAGGAATACGACGCCCTCCGGTGTGAGCGTGATCCGCCTCGAACTGCGCTCGAGCAGTGTGACGCCGAGCGTCTGCTCGAGTGTCTTGACCTGCTGACTCACGGCCTGCTGCGCGACGTGCAGATCCTCAGCGGCGCGGGTGAAGCTTCCCCGCTCGGCAACGGCTGCGAAGTAGCGCATCTGCCGGAGATCGGGCGTCGCCACCTCGCGAGTGTACGACTGAATCGGCCGCGTAACGACAAGCAGGACTTGTCGGCGAACAACAACTCGCGCTTGTGAATCGCAGGGCCGGCCGCCTACCTTGACAGAAGATGATCGCCGCCCAGGCAACCGACCAGCATCAGGAGATCGTCGACGTGACGAGGACGAAGCGGCCGCACGTGCTGATCGTCGTGGCCAATCCGACCATCTCCTCCACCACCGGCTGGCCGGTCGGATTCTGGGCCGCCGAGCTGACCCATCCCTACCACGCGTTCACGCGCGTTCGGTACGAGATCACGATCGCGAGCCCCGACGGAGGCAAGGTCGAGATCGACGCTCTTTCCGATCCTCGCGACGAGTCGAAGTGGTCGGCCGACGATCTCATCTCGATGGGCTTCCTCAACACGCCCGAGTTGGTGGGCAAGCTCGAGGACACGCCGAAGCTCGCCGACCTCGATCTGCAGCAGTTCGACGCGATCGTCGTCTGTGGCGGCTTCGCGCCGATGTTCCTCTTCCGGCAGAACGCGGAGCTGAAGCGAACGATCGCCGCCTTCTACGAGGCCGAGAAGCCGACCGCCGTCCTCTGCCACGGAGTCTCCGCGCTGATCGACGTCCAGCTCTCTGACGGCTCGTATCTGGTCGAGGGCAAGACGGTCACCGGGTTCGCGAACGTCGAGGAGGACTACTCCGACCGGTCGGTGGGGCAAAAGGTGATGCCCTACCGCATCGAAGACGAGCTCCGTAAACGTGGCGCGAACTACGTCCAGGCTGGCCTCTTCAAGGACTTCGCCGTTCGGGACGGCCGCTTGATCACCGGCCAGCAGCAGTATTCCGGTACCAAGGTCGCCGCGCTGGTGATCGAAGCGTTAGGGATCTAGCGCGATGACGGCGCATACGCAGCGCCGAACTTCAGCGTGCTGTGAGCCCGGCCGATGGGTACCCCTCCTCCTGTTCTTGTTAGTGGTCGCCCTGTCTGTGGACTACCACTCGCTCCTGCTCGACTGATCAGACATTTGGCTGAGGGTGGGAGCAACATGAAGTACGTCCTCCTCTATCAGTCGGCCGACGACGTGCTCGCGAAAGCCCCGGCACACATGCCCGCTCACCTCGCGCGGGGCCAGGAGTTCCACGCGCGCGGCTCCTTGATCGCGTACGGGCCGTTTGGCGATCCGCAGAACCAGGGCTCGATGGCCGTCTTCACCAGCCGCGCGGCTGCGGAGGAGTTTGCGCGTGGCGACCCGTTCGTCGTGAACGGCGTCGTTCGCGCCTGGCAGATCCGCGAGTGGAAGGAGGCCTTCTTGCCATGATCGACGAAGCCGCGCTGGAGTTCGAAAGCCGGGTGGACACGACGCTGCAGACGACCTGTGAGATCGCCCGCGCTCTGATCGGCGCTCATCAAGCCGCGATGAGCCTGATCGTCGCCGGCGATTGGGCCCACGCCCGAAAGTACTTCTCGCTGTCGCCCAAATACGACGAGTGGGAGGACTTCACAATGCCGGCGCGCGGCGTTGGCTTGCATGCCCTCGTCGTGGCCGAGAACGAGACCATCCGCCTCACGCAGGAACAGGTGGAGCGGCATCCCGCCTGGCGTGGCTACGGCGAGTCCGCAGGGAAGCATCCCCCGCTCCGCGGTCTCCTGGCGGTTCCGCTGATCGGCGAAGACGGCCTGAACTACGGCTTGCTTCAGCTCTCCGACAAGTACGACGGCGCCAACTTCCATGAGCAAGATGAGCGGCGACTCACACAGTTGGCACAGCTTGCCGCGACGGCGCTCGACGCCCTGAGGAAGGTTCGGCGCCTCAGAAACGGGGAGGCGGTGCCGTTCACGCCCGACCAGGGTCGTTCGTCGTTCGTGGAGGTCGAGGCAGTCTAGGCCGAAGTGGCGGCCAGGCGGTGCTCGTTCGCGACCTCGCGAGCGGCGCGGCCGAAGTCCTCAACAAGTTGACGCCTGCTCTGCGGCGCCCAGGCAAGCGAGACAACCGCCGGGTCCGCGTCTGTCACCTCGACGAACCGTACGTCCTCACGCGCGTACTGATCGGCGACCGGCGCCGGCACAAGGCACACGCCGCGTCCGGTCGCC
>JBKOWS010000044.1:0-10287 GCA_046724565.1 Actinomycetota bacterium
ACAAAACGATCGCGCAGGAGAGCGGAGGCTTCCGCAAATGGCCATGGCTCGGGCTCGCGCTCGTAATATCCGTTGCTCTCGTCAACTCGACGGCGCGAGCTGCGCCTCCGCCGAGCGAGCCGATCCCGCGCGACGCACCGGCACTCGCTCGTGCGCTCGAGACGACGGCGAACGATCTCCGCAACGCGATCGACCGGTGGCGTCCGAAGTCCTCCGCGGCACCTGATGACGTCGTGCTCCTCGCCCTCTACGAGCAAAGGATGTATCGCCTACTCGCAACCAACGCACGGTTGTCGCGCGCCACGGTCAAGCTCCTACCACGCGACCTCGCCCGAGTGGCGCTAGATCTTCTCGCCGCCCACAGGGAGCTCAACAAGCTGACGCCCCCGCTCGCGACTCACAAGATCAAGGTCGGGCCGGCGCTCCCTGCGTCCGCCCTGCTCGACAACTATCGAGAAGCCCAACGGCGCTTCAAGGTGCAATGGAACGTCCTTGCGGCGGTGAACTTCGTCGAATCGAAGTTCGGCAAGCTGCGCAACGCGAGCGCAGCCGGGGCTCAGGGGCCGATGCAGTTCGTGCCCGCAACGTGGCGTCGCTACGGCCTCGGTGGAAACGTGCACGACGCCCACGACGCGATCCTCGGCGCCGCGAACTACCTCCACGCGAGCGGCGCGCCACGGGACTTGAGACGCGCGCTCCATCAGTACAACCCGTCCAGCTCATACGTCGACGCAGTTCTGCGCTACGCGCGACGGATTGCGTCGGACCGGACCATGTTTTTCGCGTTGTACAACTGGCAGGTGTTCGTGAAGACGGCGCGCGGCGACCGCCGCGTCACCGGGCCTGGGCTGCCTTGACGCGTCAGGCGCTCCAGATGCTCAGCTCGCCGACCTGGGCGAAGCCGAGCTTGGAGTACAGCGGGGCACCTTCGGGACTCGGCGACAGCACGCACGGCAAGCCGCTCTCGGCCAGGATCGCCGCGCAGGTCAGCGCGGTTCCATAGCCACGATGTCGAGCCGACGCAACGACGGTAACGCCGAAGACGCCGACCGCGTCGCTGGTTTGGTAACCCATGGCGGCCCCGATCGCTCGTCCGTCGACGCGGCCGAGGAACATTTCCATCTGCTGGTCCTCGAGGATCGCGGGCGGGTGAATCGCGCCCGGTGCGATCGTGGCGTTCTCGTTTTCGAACCCGCGAACGCTCACCGCCTCGAGCTCTGCGACCTCCTCGGGAGTCGAGACCCGAACAAGGTCCAACTCGCGCGGCGGCTCGAATGACACCTCGCCGGCGGGCCTGAGAAACCAGGGCTCCGTTCGCCACACCTTCAGCCCGAAGGGCTCGAGCGACAGCGCCTGCCAGTTGTCGCAGACGCTGCCGGGGACATCACCAAGGGCCGTCTTCGGAACATCAGGCCGCAGCGTGATGGCTGCGAAATACATGGCCGGTGGCCGATCCAGAGCGCGCCAGAGCTGCGAGTCCCGCTCCCATCGAAGACCGAGTGCCTTCAGCCAGGCCGAGTGCCAGCCCGCGACGGCGTCCGCACACAGTGCGACCGGGTCCTGCACCCCTGCAGACTAGGCCGGACTACGTGCGGAGCACGACTTCGAGTGCCGTCCCGAAACCGGGTCGCGACGTGAGCGTGAAGCCGCCTTCGATGCTTTTCGTCCGCGCGCGAATGTTCTTGAGGCCCTGGCCGGCGCCGGTGGACTCCCCGTCGAAGCCCTCGCCGTCGTCCCGCACTGAGACGTACCGCTCTCCGTCGCGGGCGCCGATCACGACCTCGGCGCGCGTCGCGTTTGCGTGCTTGCGCACGTTCGCGAGTCCTTCCTGCACGATCCGAAAGACTTCGATCTGCTCGTCAGGCGCAAGCCGCACCGCGGGGTCGATCTCGAGATCCGCCTCGAGCACGCCGTCGGCGGTGAGGAACTCGATGTAACGGTGGAGCGCGGCGTCGAAAGGTGCGTTTCCTGCCGCGGTCGACAGTGCGAGGATGGCGAAGCGCGCCTCCTGCTGCGCGGCATCAGCTGCCTCCTTCAGCTTCCGCAGTGTCTGCTCGCTCGGGGCCCCCTGCTGCAGCATCGTCGCGTGCGTTGAGACCGCGAACAGGTACTGCGCGAGGCCGTCGTGGATCTCGCGCGCAACGCGCGCCCGCTCGTCGGCGACCGCTCGTCCGAACTCCGCATAGCTGATCGCCCGCCAGACGCCGACGAGCAGAAGCCCGTAGGCGAGCACGCGCAAGAAGTCGCCACGCGAGACCGACGCAGGCGCGAGGACTGGGGTGAACATGTAATGCAGGGAGGCAAAGAGCATCAGCGTGGAGCCGAGCGCGAGCCAGCGGTCGAGATCCTCCCGGCGCTCGTAGAAGCGCTTGCCGAAGCCGACGAGGGCGAGCAAGTTCAACAGTGCGAGCGCGGACAGTGCGCCGACCAGCAGTCCGGGAGTGTCGGAGGACGGATCGAGCGAGGGAAGGCCGGAAGCCCACGACCGCAGCGCCAGCCACGCGAGGACGAGCAGGAAGCACGTTGCGACGATCGTGTTCGCGAGCGCCTTCGGCCCGGAGCGGCCGCTGACGAAGGGCGCGGCGGCGATGAGCGACCAGGCGAGGATCCTGCCGACAACCGCGGCCCACGCCTCCGGCCCGTGCACGGATTCACCGTCCAGCACCGGCGCGATCGAGAAGGCGACGATGGAGACGGCCCCGACCAGGAAGCCGGTGCAGAGCAGGAGGTCGACGCGGCGGCCCTCAACCGCGTAGCGGATGCCCGCCAGGAGGGCGATGAGTCCGCCAGCGAAGGCGATGATCGTGTGTAGGACGAGACCAAGTTGCGGGAGGGAGACCCTCGTCTGCAGGTCATGACGTGTGACGAAGAGAGCGAGCGAGGACCCGAGCAGGCCGACTAGGAGGATCTCTCCCCAGAGCCACGACTGGAAATCGTCTCTGCCGTCTTCTCGCATCGTCAGTCTTGTCGGCAGATCCCAGCCCGCCGATAAGGGCTGAGAAGCCCATGGCTGAGCGAATCCTTCTGGTAGACGACCATCCTTTGACCAGGTCCGCACTGGCCGGACTGCTAGCACAGCACGGCTTCGACGTCGTCGGCGAGGCCTCCGACGGGGAGGAAGCGGTCGAGTGCGCCGAGGCTCTTCGCCCGGACCTCGTCCTGCTCGACCTCTCCATGCCTGGCATGGACGGTCTCACCGCGCTCCCGCGGCTACGGGAGGCGGCGCCCGGGTGTGAAGTGGTCGTCCTTACCGCCTCGGGAACCGAAGAGAACCTGTTGGGGGCGATCCGCGGGGGGGCAGCCGGCTACCTGCTCAAGAGCGAGCCGCCGGAGCGAATCGTCGACTTCCTCCGCGGAGTCGCGCAAGGAGAGGCCGCGTTGTCCGGCACGGTCGCGCGCCGGCTGCTCGAGCAGGTGCGCGCAGGGGGAGGGAGAGGCTCCGGAGTGCCGGACGAGATCGCAGCGGCGCTGTCCGCTCGCGAGCTCGAGGTGCTCCTCCTGCTCGACGAGCACCTCGCGACCGACGAGATCGCGAAGCGCCTGTACATCTCCGAGCACACCGTTCGCTCACATGTGAAGAGCCTCTTGCGCAAGCTCGGGGTTTCGTCGCGGCGAGAAGCCCTCGAGGCGCTCTCGACTGCGCGCCGGTGACTCACCCCGCTGGGTGAGAGGACTCACCCAGCGCGGGCGACGACGCGCGCGTTCGGAGGGTCAATACTGCGTGCAGGTCTGGAGGACACGCTCCAAGCGGGTGTGCGTGGCGAACGAATCGCATTGTGGCGTACGACGGTGACGGCCGGCTCAGCCGGCCGTCACTCGTTTTCGGCAAAGCCTTCGAGCGCAGCAGCCACGAGTCGCGGCAGCGTGGCCAGGTTGTAGCCCCCCTCGAGCACCGCCGCGATCCGTGGAGCCAGCCTCGCGCAGCGCTTCGCGAGCTCGTGGAACCCGGCCTCCGTGACACGCATGTCCACGACGTACAGGTCCTCGTCCTCGTGCGCGTCGAAGCCCGCGGAGACGAGCACGAGCTCGGGCTCGAACCGCGCAGCCGCCGGCTCGACGTACTCCGTAAAGGCATCGAGCCACTCCGCATCGCCCGACCCGGCGCGCAGCGGAACGTTCACCGTGGTCGGGCCTCCTTCGCCAACCGCACCCGTGCCGGGATAGATCCCGGCCTGGTGCAGCGACGCGTACAGCACGGAGTCGTCGCCTGCGAACACGTCTTGCGTTCCGTTTCCGTGGTGGACGTCGAAGTCGACGATCGCAATCCGTCCGACGCCGTGCTCGGCCTGCATATGTCGGGCGGCAATCGCGACGTTGTTGATGAGGCAAAAACCCATTCCGCGCCGGGGCGTCGCATGGTGACCCGGCGGGCGGACGAGTGCGAAAGCGCCCGTCTCCGCGGCCTCGATCGCACAGCCTGCCGCGAGGAGCGACGCCTCCCAGCTCGTCTCCGATGCGATCGTGTCTCCGTCGATCCAGGCCGGTTCGCTCAGTGACGCCAGCGCGTCCAGGTACTCGGGCGCGTGTACGCGTTCGAGCGAGTCGCGATTTGCAGGTCGGCCTTCGCGCGCGTGGGGAAACGCAGCGAGCAGCACCTCGATGCGCTCGGGAGACTCGGGATGGGCGAAAGTCGGATGCAGGCGCGCGAGCGCCGGATGACTCAGGACGTCGATCGGACCGCGTGCGCGAGCGAGGTGCCCATCCGCCGATCCTATGCGCCCAGCGCGGCGACCCTGTCCGCGAGAGCGTTCAGTCCGAGCTCACGCACAAAGGACGACGCCTCTGCCCAGTTGGGGTTCTGATCAGGGAGGGGAGGGAGGGGGGCAGAGGCGTCGAGAGTTGCCATTCGCCGGTACATCCGCAATTCCTCCGCCTGAGCTTCAAAGCGTCCCTGATCGAGCATTGCCTCGAGGGTCCCGTACTGCGCGAGGAGGTTCGCCGCCGTCTTCGGGCCCACACCCTTCGCACCGGGCAGGCGGTCCGATGGGTCCCCCCGGAGTGCGATGAAGTCGGGCACCTGCTCGGGCTCGACGCCGTACTTCTCCCTCACCTCCGCCGGTCCGATCCGGGCGAGCTCGCTGACCCCGCGGATCGGCTGCAGGATGGTCGTGCGATCGCTGGCGAGCTGGAACGAATCGCGGTCGGAGGTGGCGACGAGGGCGGTGCCGCTGCGCTCCTCCTCCTGGGCGACCGCCGCGGCGAGGAAGTCGTCCGCCTCGTAGCCGGGCCCCTTCGCCGCGACGAAGCCGAACGCGCGGACGAGCTCGGGCAGCAGGTCGAGTTGCTCGAGGAGGTCGGCGTCGAACACCCGACCGGCCTGGTAGCCGGCGAAGAGCTCGTGTCGGTAGGTCGGGTGCTCCAGGGAATCCCAGCCGACGAGCGCGGCCCTCGGCTGCTCGCTGTCCCACAGGCGTAGGAGAAAGTTCGAGAAGCCCAGCAAGGCGTTCCCGGGCCTCCCCTCGGCGCGCCGGAAGCTCTTGGGCAGGGCGTGATAGGCGCGGTGGGCGAGCGAATCGCCATCAATCACCAGCAGGGGCTTGCTCAGAGGCCCTCCTCGAGGCGGGCGATCTCGGCCATCAACCGGTCGGTTGCCTCGCGGGCGGCGACCGAAGGCTCTTTGCCGTCCAGGTCCTCCAGCTCAAGCGGGCGACCGTAACGGACACGGAGTGGCCCGAGCCGGGAAAGGCGGTCGCTCCCTGCGATGGCGGCAGGCACCAAGGGCACCCCCGCCTCGAGCGCGATGCGCGCGGCGCCTGTGTGCGCCTTCGGCTGGTAGCGCTTGACGAGCCCCTTCTTCTGACGGGTTCCGTGGGGAAACATCGCCACGACGTGGCCTTCGCGGGCCAGGTCGACGGCGCGCTTGATCGCCTCGACGTCCCGCTCGCCGCGACGGACCGGAAAGCCTCCGCCGGCGTTGATCACGTGGTTCAGCGGCCACCAGTACAGCTCTGATTTGGCCATGAAGCGGAGGAAGCGTTCCGGCCAGAGCGGCAGCCCGAGCGGCCAGGGATCGAAGTTCGAGTTGTGGTTCGCGGCCAGGACATAGCCGCCCTCGCGAGGCAGATTCTCCGTCCCCTCGGCACGAAGTCGGAACAGTCCTCGCAGCACAGGCCACGAAACCGTGCCGACAAGAAGGTAGAAGGGGCTCGGCCGCACGCGGCCAAGTATCCCCGGCGGGCCCTCCTTCCGAGGCTCGCTATGGTGTTTTAGATGGCCAAGACGCTCGTCATTGCCGAAAAACCTTCCGTCGGCCGCGACCTCGCGGGCGCGCTTGACGGACCCTTTCAGCGGCGGAAGCTCGACGACATCAAGCCGAAGCGGACCAGGAAAACGGCTGAGGAACCGACCAACGAAGAGGTCGTAGAAGCGGCGAAGTCCAAGACGAAGTCGCGGACGACCCGCGACGAGGCGGTCTTCCTCGAGTCGGACGACTACATCATCACCTGGGCCGTGGGGCACCTCGTCCAGCTCGCCGAGCCCGAGGAGTACGACGAGAAGTGGAAGAAGTGGAAGATGGCCGATCTCCCGATCGTGCCGCCGAACGGCTTCAAGCTCGTCCCACGGGACGCAAAGTCGAAGAAGCAGCTGAAGCTGATCGAGACGCTCCTCAAGCGCGAGGACGTCGACAAGATCATCAACGCGTGCGATGCCGGGCGCGAAGGCGAGCTGATCTTCGCGTACGTGTACGAGTCGGTCTTCGGGGACTCGGCGACGAGCCCGAAGGCACCCAAGCCGGTCGAGCGCCTCTGGATCTCTTCGATGACGAAGCAGGCGATCCGCGAGGGCTTCGAGAAGCTCCGGCCCGGAACCCAGATGCATCACCTCGAGGACGCGGCCCGGTCCCGCTCCGAGGCCGACTGGCTCGTCGGCATGAACGCCACGCGCGCCGCGACGATCCGCGGCCGCGCCTGGGTTGGCGGAGTCGTCTCGCTCGGCCGCGTCCAGACGCCGACCCTCGGGATGATCGTCAAGCGCGAGCGAGCGATTCAGGCGTTCGTTCCGGAGCCGTATCGCCTCGTCCACGCCACCTTCCAGCCTCCGTACCAGGGGCTCTGGTTCGAGGGCGACGAGACGCGCATCTTCGGTGACCTCGAGCGGGCCGACCGGATCGTCGCGAAGGTCTCCGGTCAGGACGGCACGGTCGAGAAGGTCGAGCGGAAAGAACAGTCCGAGCGTGCACCGCTGCTGTACGACCTGACCTCGCTGCAGCGCGACGCAAACCGACGCTACGGCTTCTCCGCGCGGCGCACGCTGCAGGCCGCGCAGTCACTCTACGAGGGCAAGAAGGCAATCACGTATCCACGCACGTCGTCCCGATATCTGTCGGGGGACATGGTCGCGCAGCTCAAGCCGACGGCCGCGACGCTGCAGCCAGTCCCCGAGTACCGCGCGGCCGCCGACTATGTGCTCGGCCTCGACCAGCTGCCGCTGCAACGGGTCGTCAACGACGCGAAGGTCGACGACCACCACGCGATCATCCCGACCGACATCGAGAAGGACATGGAAGCCCTGACGCCCGACGAGCGGCGGGTGTTCGACCTGGTTGCAAGGCGCTTCCTCGCCGTGTTCCATCCGCCGGCCCGCTACGCGCGCACGACGGTGATCACCGTGGTCGAGGAGGAGCGTTTCCGGACGCGCGGCAAGGTCACGCTCGAGGCCGGCTGGCGTGCGGTCTACGGAGTCGAGCCCGATCAGGAGCGCCAGTCGGAGGACGAGTCCGAGGGCGGCGAGATCCCCGTGCTGAAGGAAGGGCAGACCGTCCGGTGCATCGCGGCCGAGATCGAGGAGAAGATGACGAAGCCGCCGCCCCGCTACACCGAGGCGACGCTGCTGTCTGCGATGGAGACGGCGGGGAAGCTCATCGACGACGAGGAGCTCCGCGAGGCCATGAAGGAGTCAGGTCTCGGCACGCCCGCCACGAGGGCCGAGACCATCGAGACCTTGATCCGGCGCGAGTACATCGAGCGCGTGGGCAAGGACCTCCAGGCGACGCCGAAGGGTATTCAGGTGATCACCATGCTGGAGGAGCACAAGCTGACCTCGCCGGAGCTCACAGGTGACTGGGAGCACAAGCTCTCGGACATTGAGCACGGTCGCGGCGACCGGAAGGCGTTTATGAAGGGCATCGCCGAGTTCACCAAGGAGACGGTCGACCAGATCGCCGCACTCGACAAGGAGAAGCTCCGGCCTGAGCGGGTCGAGCTGGGCCTCTGCCCCCGCTGTGGGGCCGAGACCGGGGAGATCATCCGGGAGAACTCCAAGGCGTACGGCTGCACGAGTTGGAAGAGCCGCGAGGAGGTCGGCTGCGGCTTCGTGATCTGGAAGCGGGTCGCGAGTCGTACGCTCACACCGGAAATTGCGCGCCAGTTGATCGAGGAACGTCGGACCCGGGAAGTACTCTCTGGCTTCCGCTCGCGAAACGGCAAACCTTTTCGTGCGCGGCTCGTCTTGAACGACGAGGACAAGATCGAGTTCGAGTTCCCGGTGCGCGCGCAGCCGAAAGAGCCGGCCGCAACGGAATAACAAAGGACACGGTTTCGTTGAACGGTCGGAGCGCCCAGCAGGGCGGTTCTCGCTGGAATAAAGAGGGAATCCGGCCTAGAGTGCAGAAGGTCGCCCGCGAATCACAAAGTAGGACCTGAAAGGGACACTTGACACAAAATCAGCTGCACGAACTGCTTGATTCCGACCAGGCCAAGGCGCTCGTCGAGGGGGCCGAGGAGCGTGGGCACCTCGAGGCTGCTGAGCTCGAGGCGTTCGCCCTCGAGCACGACCTGAACGAGGCCGAGGTCGAAGAGCTGACCCGCGAGCTCGAACGCATCGGCCTCGAGGTCCGGCAGCCCGAGGCCGAGACCAAGGCCAAGGAGGTCGAGGCCGAGGAGAAGATCGCCGCGGAAGCGGCTCAGGCTCACGTTCTCTCCGGCTCCGCCGACAGTCTCCAGCTCTTCCTGGCCGACGTCGGCCGCCACAAGCTGCTGACCGCCGCCGAGGAAGTGACCCTCGCCAAGGCGATCGAGCGGGGCGACCCCGTCGCCAAGCGCCGCATGATCGAGTCGAACCTCCGTCTGGTCGTCTCGATTGCCAAGGGCTACCGCGGGCTGGGCGTCCCCTTCCTGGACCTGATCCAGGAGGGCACACTCGGACTCAACCGAGCCGTCGAGAAGTTCGACTGGCGGCGCGGCTACAAGTTCTCCACGTACGCGACCTGGTGGATCCGCCAATCGGTCCAGCGTGCGGTGGCGAACCACGCCCGCACCATTCGCGTCCCGGTCCACGTCGTCGAGCGTCAGCAGAAGCTGTCGCGGGCGGCGCGCCGGCTCGAGGTCGAGCTGGGCCGCGAGGCGACGAAAGAGGAGCTCGCCGAGGCCACCGGCCTCCCGATCCAGCACGTCGACGAGGCCCTGGGCGCCGCGCAGGCGTCGGTCTCGCTGAACCAGACCGTCGGGGCCGACGACGAGGGTGAGCTCGGTGACTTGTTCGCAGACCGCGAGGCCGCCGATCCGTTCGACGAGGCGGAGGAGTCTCTTCGCCGGCAGGGTGTCCGGCGAGCGCTCGACGCGCTCCCCGAGCGGGAACGCCGAATCCTGGAGCTGCGCTTCGGGTTCGAGGGCGAGCCGTGGACGCTCGAGGCGATCGGCCACGAGCTCGACCTGACGCGAGAGCGTGTCAGGCAGCTCGAGGGCCAGGCGCTCGCGCGCCTCTCGGCACTCCGAGATCTGATCTCCTTGGCCGCGTAGACACAGGCTTACATCGAACCGAGAAGGCGGCCACGGGCCGCCTTCTCCCTTTACACGCACCTAACTTGTGCGCGAAAGTGTCGGTCTCAAGAATGGAGATCGGGTTTTTGCGAAAAGGGCGAAAGGAGAACAGGTGAGGGGGAAGCAACACACGTCCGTCATAGCGCTCGCCGCGCTGACGCTGGCGTTTACGGTTGCAGGTTCGGCGAACGCACGAACGAACTTTGGGGGGAGCGTGGGGAAGACCACGTCCCTCGTGTTCGGGACGGACGCTGATCCAGCGCTGCTCGATCCAGCGCTCGTATCCGACGGTCCGTCACTCCGCACGACCGATCAGATCTTCGAGAGCCTCGTCGGTTTCAAGCTCGGCGGGACGGACATCGTCCCCGAGCTGGCGACGAAGTGGAGTCACAGCCCGAACGGTCTGGCATGGACCTTCACGCTGCGTCGGGGTGTCAAGTTCCAAGACGGCACCAAGTTCAACGCCGCTGCAGTCTGCTTCAACTTCAATCGCTGGTTCAACTTCCCCGCGCCGCTCCAGAGCGACGCG
>JBKOWS010000051.1:0-7440 GCA_046724565.1 Actinomycetota bacterium
TGGGCGTCCACATTCGAGCAACTGGAGCACGACAACCTGATTCCCGCACGCGTCGCCGCGCAGCACCGCGGTGAATACGCCGTGTGGTCCGAAGACGGCGAGCTGCGGGCCAAGACAGCCGGCAGGCTGCTTTACGAGCACGAGGTCGGAGCTCCGATCCCTGCAGTCGGCGACTGGGTCGCGGTCGCGCAGCCCGAAGGTCAACGCTCCGTCATCACGTCGATCCTGCGGCGGCGGACCGCCTTCGTGCGCAAGAACGCCGGCAACGACTCGACCGACCAGGTCCTCGCCGCGAACGTCGACACCGCCTTCCTCCTGGCCGGGCTCGACGACGACTTCAGCCTCCGCCGCCTCGAGCGTTACGTCACCACCGCGTGGGAGAGCGGCGCGCAGCCGATCGTCGTCCTGACGAAGTCCGATCTCCGCGAGGACGTGGACGAAGCCGTACTCGCGGTCGAGAGCGTCGCGATCGCTTTGCCGGTCCACCCCATCTCGAACCTGAGCGGCGCCGGACTCGAGCTGCTCGAGCCCTATCTGCAGCCGGGTCGGACCGCGGTCCTGCTGGGATCCTCCGGCGTCGGCAAGTCGTCGCTTCTGAACCGCCTCGCCGGGCAGGAACTGATGAGGACGAGGGAGGTCGCAGCGGACGGCACGGGCCGGCACACCACGACGCATCGGGAGCTCGTGCGGCTTCCGGACGGCGGTCTTGTCATCGACACGCCCGGACTGCGCGAGCTGCAGTTCTGGGAGGGCGACCTGAGCGCCGCTTTCGAGGACATCGAGGCGCTCGCCGCCGAGTGCCGCTTCCGGGACTGCGCGCACGCGCGCGAGCCGGGCTGTGCTGTCCTCCGCGCAGTGGACGACGGAAAGCTCGAGCTGGACCGTCTCCGTTCGTGGCGAAAGCTGCAGCGCGAACTGGAGTCGATTGCCGCTCGCACTGACAAACGGCTACGACTCGCGCGGAAGAAGCGCTGGAAGCAGGTCGCGTCGGTCGCGCGGCAGCGAAGCCGGCCCTAGGCTGCGTCGCAGCCGAGAGCCTCGATCGCGACGAGCGAGCTCTGGATGAACCTCTTGGCTTCCTGCGCGGTGTCGAAGACGTACGGCCCTGTGCTTCGCGGCTGGACCGCGAGCTCGTCGGCTGGATAGACGTCCGCGGCGACGACCCACTCGGTCCCAAAGTCCGCGCAGGTGAGTCGCACGACCGGGCGGCCGTCCTTCTGCACCGAGGAGACGAGCTCCCGAACGGCGGCGAGAGGGAAGTTCGTCATCCGTTTCGGCCGAGCACGTCGACCGACACGATCTGGCGTCCGTCGATGGTGGCGTCGCCGACCGCGACGGTTCCGCCGGCCTCGGCCTCGTCGATCACGCGCATGCCCATCGCCTTCGCGTACTCGAAATCGGTTGCCTCTGCAACCAGCAGCGTCGCTCCGCTCGCGAGCGTGACTTCGACGCGGTAGGTGGTCTTCGGCGCGGGCGCAGGCGCCGCTGCCGGCGGGGTCACCTCTCCACGCGCCTCGGCGAGAGCCATCTGCGTGATCGGCCCCTGAGGCTCGTGGATGCGCTGGATCGCGTCCTTGATGTCCGAGCGTGCCGCAGTGACGAGCCGGATCGGGCCGTGCATCGCCTCGCGCAGGCGGGTCAGATGCGAAGCGTTGTCGGCATCCGGAACCGCGACGATCGTGCACTCGTCCTCGCGCGCAAGCGGCAAGGCGCAGTACATCTCCGCGACGCTGCGCGGAAGCTCGTGTGCGACCGCGGGATCGATCGGGTACTCCGTGAGGTCGACGAACTCCTGGCCGTGCTGCGCAGCGAGAAGTCTCGTGAGCTCGCGCTCGGGCAGTCCGTACTCGAGCAGGACCTCACCGAGTCGCCGCCCGCTGTCGGCTGCTTCCGACAGCGCGCGATTGACGTCCTCCAGCGACATGAGCCCCGCGCGATAGACGAGCGTTCCAAGCGGATAGCTCCGCATCTCTGCGCTGCTGAACGGGGGTGTTGCCGGCGCAGCCGGCGCCGCCTGGCTGGTTTCGAACATCGTCATGCCGCAGTTCTCCAGAACACACAGTCGTCACAATGCGGCGGCCGGTCTACCCCCGAAAGAGGTACCGAGGCTGGGCGTCTACGTGGACGCGAGCACGGAAGCCAGGGCCTCTCCGGAGAGCTCGTCCTTGCGTAGGAAGGCGCGCGCCGAACTGGAGCTCACGAGCGAGCGGTAGTCATCGCGGCTCGAGGTGAGGATGACGATCGGCGGAGCGTCGAGCTCATGCAGACGCTCCGCGACCTCGAAGCCGTCGAAGTCCGGGAGGTGGACGTCGAGCAAGACGACCTCTGGCTCGAGCTCCTTCGTCAGCCGGACGGCGCCGGCGCCGTTCTCGGCCTCGCCGACGACGTCGAATCCTTCGGCCTCCAGCAGGCTTCGCGCGCTTGCGCGGAACGTCGCGAAGTCATCGACTATGAGGATGGACTTGCCCACGTGACCGGCTGCCAGGTCTGAGCTTAAGCGGTCCGGCTCGGTTAACGCGCTCGCGTCACCTTGGTCAGGCCGATCGGGTGGTCCGCGTCCAGGCCCTTCGCCTGAGCGAGCGAGGCCGCGAAGAGCTGCCCCGGCACCACCGAGAGGAGCGGCGCCAGGACCGGATGCGGCGCCTCGGGGACGGGCAGCGCATAGGCCGCGCCCTCGATCTCACTCGCCGCGTTCCCGCTCGCGACGATCGTCGCCCCGGCATCCCGGACCCGCGCGGCCGCATCGACCACCGCCGGCAGGCTCTCGTCCAGCGAGGCGATCGTCCAGACGGGGAACAGGGCGTCGAGCGTGGCGACCGGGCCGTGCACGAGGTCCGTCGCGGTCAGTGGCTCCGCCGCGAGGCGGCAGGTCTCCTTCAGCTTCAGCGCGATTTCGCGGGCGGTGGCGATCTCGATGCCACGCCCCATCACGTACATCCGCCCGACGTAAGCGAAGGCGCGGGCAACCGCACTCGCGGCTTCCAGCGAGCCGAGGGTTACCGACAGCAGCTCAGCGACCCTCCGTAGCCCGTCCACGGTCTCCCGCTCTCGCTCGGCGCATGCTCCAGTCAGCAGGGCCAGCGCGGCGAGCATGTTCACGTAGGTCTTTGAGGCGGCGACGGAATGCTCCGTTCCTGCTGCCAGCGGCAGCGAAATCTCGGCCACACGGGCGAGCTCCGAGTCGGGTTCGTTGGTCAAGGCAATCGTTCGAGCTCCCATCCGGCGGGCACGTTCGACGTAGGTGACGACGTCCGGGGTCTCGCCCGACTGCGAGAGGCCGATCACGACCGAGTCTGAAAAGTCCAGCTGCGCCTCGTAGTAGACGAGCAAGGAGATCGAGTCCCGCACCGCGGTCCAACCTGGAAGAAGACCAAAGGCGTACACGGCGAAGGAGGCGGCCGCGTCCGACGACCCATGGCCGATCAGGCGCACGATACTCGGCCGGCGTTCGACCAGGCCGCGGGCTGCCACCCGATACTCGTCCGCGTGCTCGAGGAGCGAGAGCAGCGCCTGGGGCTGCTCGTGGATCTCGGCCAGGAAGTGCTTGCCGGGCTCCCTGGCGTTCAGCGCGGCTCCACCTGCGCGGCCGGTGGCTCCTCGGTGGCCACGGTCGTCGTCCCCACGAAATCCTGCGGATCTGCCTCCGCGACGTGGCACGCCACGAGACGCCTTCTTCCGAGCTCTCTGAGCAGAGGCGTCTCGGTCTCGCATCGCGCGATCGCGTATGGACACCGAGGTCGAAACCGGCAGCCCTCCTTTGGATCCACGACCTTGGGCGGCTCGCCGGCATCTGCGGTATCCGAAAGGCCGAGTGGCGCGCGAGGGTCCGGTACGGCCGAGAGCAGGAGCTGTGTGTACGGATGCTTCGGCCGATGGAGAACATCGTCCGTCGGCCCCTCCTCCACGAGATGGCCGGCGTACATGACAAGGACACGGTCGGAGATGTAGCGCGCACTCGCAACGTCGTGAGTGATGTACAGAAACGAGACGCCCTCGCGCTCGCGCAGGTCCGCCATCAGGTTGAGGATGCCGATTCGAATCGAGACGTCCAGCATCGAGACCGGCTCGTCGGCGATGATCAGCTTTGGCCGGAAAGCGAGAGCCTCGGCGAAACCGACGCGCTGACGCTGCCCTCCGCTCAACTCGTAGGGAAACTTTCGCGCAGCTGCGGTGGACGGCGTGAGCCCAACCTCGTCGAGAACACGCTCGACCTCGCCTTGCCGCCTGGTCCGGCCAAGTCCGTGGCGGTGAAGCTTGAGCGCGCGGACGATCCCGTGCGCCACGCGATACGACGGATTTATCGAGCTGTAGGGGTCCTGAAAGACCATCGGCACGTCGCTCGAGTACGCAAGTCGCTGTTTGCGAGTGCGCAGCCGACTGATCGGTTTCCCCTCGAAGTAGATCTCACCCCTGGTCGGTCTATAGACGCGCGCGAGGAGCCGGGCAATCGTGCTCTTGCCGCTTCCGCTCTCGCCGACCAGCGCCACGATCTCTCCCCGGTCGATCGTGAGGTTCACGTCGTCGACGGCATGAAGCGTCTGCCGCGAGATCAGCTTGCCCACGCGGAAGTGACGGGTCAAGCCGTCCGTCCGAAGAAGGGGCTCGCTCATCCCGTGCCCTTGGCGACGCTCGCCAATGCCATGCCGTCTGGGGCCTTCGCCGCCGCACCGTTCTCGTAGAGGACGCAGCGGACGAGATCACGGTCGACGTCGAAGAGCGGTGGGTTGGCGGCGAGACAGCGCGCCATCACATGAGGGCAGCGAGGCGCGAACCGGCAGCCTTCAGGGGGTCGGGCGAGGTCCGGTGGTGAGCCGGGAATGCCGAGCAGGTGAACGCGTTCGCCGTGAACGGACGGGAATGCTTCGAGCAGTGCGCGCGTGTACGGGTGGCGGGGCTTGTCGAAGAGCTGCCGGGTCTTCCCGAACTCGGCCACCTGAGCCGCGTACATCACCAGGAGCCGGTCGGAGAAATGGCTCACGAGCGACATGTCGTGGGTGACGAAAATGACGGCGAAGCCGAGCTGCTTCTGCAGCTCCTTGATCTGCATCATCAGCGAGCGCTGGGCCACGACGTCGAGCGCCGAGGTCGGCTCGTCCATGATGATGAGGTCCGGCGTGAAGAGCAGCGCCATGGCGATCATTGCCCGCTGGCGCATGCCGCCCGAGAGCTGATGCGGATAGCTGTGGAGATGGATCGGGTCGATCGAGACCAGCCGCAGAACCTCTCTCGAGCGCTCTTCGATCTCCTTCGAGGACATGTTCGAGTGCGCCTCGCAGGCGTCGCGCATCTGGGCCGCGACCGTCAGGACCGGGTTGAGGGCGTTCATCGCGCTCTGCATCACCACCGAGAACTCGCGCCAGCGCAGGTGCCTGAGCTCGCGATCGGTGAGCCCGACCATGTCGCGGCCCTGGAAGATCACCTGTCCACCCGTGATCTCTCCGGCGAACGGCGGCCCGAGCAGCCTCGTGATCGCGTACAGAAGCGTCGACTTCCCGCAGCCCGACTCGCCGACAATGCCGAGGAACTCACCTCGCGCGAGGTCGAAGTTGACGTGGTCGACGGCGACGACAGGTCCTTCGTCCGCGGCATAGGCGACGGTCAGGTCGCGGACCTCGAGGATGCGGTCGGAAGCAACCGGCACTTCGACGGGCGGCCGGTCGTTTCCTGGACGGTCGATCGGGCGGTCGAGCCGGCGCATGCGAAGTGCCGGATTGCTGATCTCGTCGAACGCGTAGTTGAGGAGGGCGAAGGCGGCGCCGAGTGAAGCGACGCAGATGCCGGGCATGATCGCCCAGAGGGCCATACCCGCGCCGAGCGCCTCGTTGTTTTCGGCCCAGTAGAGCATCGTTCCCCAGCTCTGGCTGTTCGGATCGCCGAGGCCGATGAACTGCAACCCGGCCGCGAACAGGACGGCGTACAACGCGGCGCCCAGGAAGGTCGCGACGATGAGCGAGGTCATCGTCGGCAAGATCTCGAAGACGATGATGTAGAGCTTCCGCTCGCCTCGCACACGAGCCGCCTCGAGGAATTCCCGCGTTCGTAACGACAGGGTCTGCGAGCGCAACTGGCGGGCGCCGTACGACCAGCCGAGAAAGCCGAGCACCACCACGAGGGTGAAGAGCCCTGAGTTCTTCTCGTACGCGGCGATCACGATGATCAGCGGGAAGATCGGGATAACGAGGATGACGTCGGTGACAAGCGACAGGAAACCGTCGGACGCGCCTCCGAGATATGCCGCCGAGACCCCCACGAGCACTGCGAGCACGGTCGCCAGACCGCCGACCAGGAGAGCGATCACGACCGACTCGCGCGTGCTCCAGATCAGCTGGGAGAGAACATCCTGCCCGTAGGCGGTCGTTCCGAACCAGTGCTCGCGGGATGGGCCGAGGCCCGGGTCGTAGATCTGAGCGAGCGGATCGTGGGGGGCGATCTGCCCCGGGAACACTGCGAGGACGAGGAAGAAGACCAGCAGGCCGAGCCCGGCCAGGGCCTTGCGGTTGTGCCGGACCGCGCGCCACAGATCGCCTCCGAAGCCACGACGCGCCTCCGCGACCGGCGGCCCCGGGCCCGGCGCGGTCGTCGTCGGTTCGGGCGCCGCCGTGACCGACTGGGTGCTCACGACCGGTCTCGCGTCCGCGGATCGAGCACCGCAGTGGCACCGTCGGCGGCGAGAATCGCGACGAGGACTGTGACTGTGAGCAGGAGGAAGAGCCCCTGCATGAGGGCGTAGTCCTGGTTCTCCACCGACTGCAGGAACATCCAGCCGACGCCGGGATAGTTGAAGACGAACTCGACGAGGATCGCACCGCTGACGACGAAGCCCAGCGACATGGCAAAGCCCGCCAGGTTCGGCAGGATTGCATTCCGCCCTGCGTACGTCCACATGATGCGCCACGGCTTCAGGCCCTTGGCCCTCGCCATGCGCACGTAGTCCTCCGCCAGGACGGAAATCGTGTTGTTCCGCATGGTGAGGATCCAGCCCCCGATCGACGTGATCAGGATCGTCGCCGCAGGCAGGATCGAATGCCTGACCGCGTCACCGACGAACGTCCACGACCAGCCCACCGTCGTCGTCACGTCGTAGCCGCCACTCTCGGGAAACCAGCCGAGCTTGATCGAGAAGAGCCAGATCGTCAGGAGTGCCAGCCAGAAGTACGGGAAGGCCGACGTGATGACGAAGATCGGCGGCAGCACTCCGTCGAGCATTCCTCCGCGTCGCCACGCCGCCACGAGACCGATGAACGTGCCGAGCAGGAAGGCGAGGATGGTCGTGATCCCGACGAGGCACAGCGTCCAGGGCAGGGCCTGCAGCACCTGATGGCTGACGGTATCGGGGAAGAACGTCAGGGAGGTGCCGAAGCGTCCGCGGGCGATGTTGCCGAGGTACGTGAAGTACGCGGCGACGAGGCTCTCGTGCGTGTTGATCCCGAACGCGATTTC
>JBKOWS010000124.1:0-8206 GCA_046724565.1 Actinomycetota bacterium
CTGAAGCGCCCGTCAACTCACCAAAGGTATGGATTGCCTGCGCAAGGGCGAACGGCCGTTGTGCCCACCGGTCGCAGCCGGTGACGGGAACAACGGCCGTCTGCGGCTTTCAACTCTTCTATCCGAAGATCGCGCGAACGCGGTCGATCGCACCGGAGATTGCACCCGAGAGGAGCCCGAGCGCCACGACGACGCCGAGAGCGATCACTGCCAGGACGACGCCGTACTCGGCCATCGTCTGACCCTCCTCGACCTGGAAGCGTGCGCGGAGGTAATGGATCAGATCCGTGAACGACAACATGGATTCACCTCCCTTCGCAGCTCGACCGCGCGCCGCGTACGCGATGAAAGGAAGTGGTGCGGGGAGACGTGAAAATCGACTTGAAGCCGGCGAAGCTGGTTCAACGCGTTGCGTCCTTCCTATCGAGGCGCGCCGCTTCGCCTAGAGATCGATCTGCTCCCATCATCGTCGGATCGAGTCGCCGCCGACATCCCCCGCTGGGGGCGTTCGCCACTGTGGGCCCAGGACTCAAGGGCATTGGCTCGGCAACCGATCTGAGTAGGGCCGGGCGGACCGTCGCGGGGAGAGGAACCAGCGACAGGCCGCCCGGCAATTGCGATACTTCAGGCGGCGTCGCTATCGGAGCTGGGCGACCACCTGCTCTCGCGGCTCTCCGGATGGAACTCTCCCCCCGTCCAGAGGACGCATCGTTGGTGACGCTTGCGGCCCGCCCAACCAGCGGGCCGCATCTTGTGAAGCGGGGCACTCAAGCACGGACGGCCCCCACTGGGGAGGTAGGGACCGCCCGAGCGCTTGCTTTGGCGCACCGCCGGCATTAGGTCGAGGGCTGCGGCACCCCACGACCCGTGCGTTCGCGATGCACCACGTCTCTTGTCGGCACGCGGGACCTACCCCTAAAGGGTGTCTTGCGAAATTCGGCTGAGCCCGGGGCTGGAAGCCGCTTTCCTGGGCCTAAATCGGAAGACCGCTTACACTCTTGGCCGGGATGCTTCGTCGGGGTGCGGCGGTTGCCTTCGTCCTGCTCGTGTTCGCCGCTCCGGCGAGGGCGGGCACGCTCGGGCTTGCGGAGGTCCGGTCCTCCGACGGGACGCTGATCGGCAAAGCCGGGGCCGGTGCCTACGCCTATCCCGCTGACGGCTCGGTCCTCCGGATCGGCTTCTCACGGGCGAACGCGGCGCGGGTTGAGCTCCGCGACGTATCGATGTTCAACGGGCGCGTCACGGTGAGCCGCTTGGTCGTCCCTGCGCGCGGGCTGGCCGGCGCGCGCATCGACGGTCTGGTCGTCGACGGCAAGAGCTACGTCGTCGGTCCGAACGCGATCATTCCGCTGAGAGGTGGCAGCTATCTCGTCGCGCTTCAGGAGGCCGTCTCTCCGGGCCGAACGGGCTCAGGCCTGGTGGCGCTTCGCGCTTTCGTCTCGGATCCCTCGCTCGGCCTTGCACCGGGCACTCAACTGCTCGTCGGGCTGGCGCGCGCCGCGCATTCCGGTTCCGGAACGAGCACGGCGACGGCGGTGCTCGGCCTGCCTCAGCTTCCCGCGGCGCAGGCATCGCTCGCGGGTGTCCCGATGTTCCTCGAGCCGAGCACACTCCTTCCGACGCCGCCGAACACACTTGGCGGCCAGGCGGTCGCGCTTGCCTATCGCTTCCTTGGCGTACCGTACGCGTGGGGAGGGGCAACGCCGCTCGGCTTCGACTGCTCCGGCCTGACGATGTACGTCTACGGCGAGTTGGGGATCAAGCTCGGCCATTACACGGGCTTCCAGTACTACGCCGGTCGTCACATTCCAAGGGACCAGCTTCAGCCGGGCGACCTGGTCTTCTTCCATGCGAACGCCGCCGGCGTCCCCCAGCACGAGGGGATGTACATCGGTAGCGGCTTGTTCATCCACGCACCGCAAACCGGGGACGCGGTGAAGATCTCCAGCCTCTACGAGGCGCGGTATGCCCTGGCCTACGTGGGTGCCGTCCGGCCGTATGCGGCCGGGGCCAGTTCGTCGCCCTTCTCGTCCTGGACCGCTGCGTCCGGTTAGAGATAGTCGAGGACCGCAGATGCGTGTCCGGCGGGCTTGATGCCGAGCATCGCCCTGGCGACATTCCCCTCCGGATCGATGATGAAGGTCGACCGGTTGATGCCCATGTACTTCTTGCCGTAGCGGTTCCGCTCGGTCCAGACGCCGAATTGCTCGGCGACCTTGTGGTCCGGATCTGCAAGCAGCGTGAACGGTAGGCCGTACTTCGTCTTGAACTTCTCGTGCGAGGTGGCGTCGTCCGGGCTCACGCCGAGCACCTCGGCGCCGCGCTCGCGGAAGACGTCGTACGCGTCACGAAACTCGCAGGCCTCGGTTGTGCAGCCGGGCGTGTCGTCCTTGGGATAGAAGTAGAGAACAACGGGGCGGCCGCGCAAGTCTGAGAGCTTTACGGTCGCGCCGCTGTCGCTCTGGAGCTCGAAGTCGGGAGCCGGCTTGCCTTCTTCGATCACGTGGTTCCTCTTTCGGGTCGTGGTCCGGGGCCAGAGCTAGCCTACGTTCGCGGGGCGGTTCTGCGTTGTCGAGGCTACCCTGTTGGCAGGCGTGGGAAAGTTCCTCTCCGACCGGCCGACACTCCGAGGATTCCTGATCATCGGACTGATCGTGCTCGTCGTGGTCGTCCTCAACCTCTACACTGCGGTCGTCGCGATCGGGATGCTGCTACGGATCGCGTTCTTCCTCGCAATTGCGTTCTTCATCTATCTGGTCTGGCGTGAACGGCGCGGCGAGATCGAGACCTGGTCGGCGCGCGAGCGGGTGGTCTTCTACGGCTCGGCGCTGCTGATCGTGGCCGCGATCGGCATCTACTTCTGGCATGGCCTGCCGGGCTACGAGCAGCTCGCCTTCATCGGCATCGTCGGCTGCGCCGGCTACGCGATGTTCCGCGTCTGGCGCGACCGTCATTCGTATCGGTACTAGGCAAGGCCAGGGCCTGCCGGCTTGAGACCCGTTCGTCACTCGAGTGGGGGTGGCGGCCGTGGCGCCTCGACCGATTCGAAGGGGATGACACTCAAGGTGCTCCTGCGGCCGGTGCCGCACCTCGACCGCCATCCGGCGCAGCACGCGATCCTCATCGGGATCGGGGCCGCGCTGGCCTTCGGGGCTGCCATCGGAATCGCCTGGGCGGCCGGCTTCGGGAGTGTTCTCCACGAGCTCCATCACTTCGATCCGATCTGGCTGCCGGTTGCGTTCGGGATGGAGGTCGCGGCGTACTTCGGGTACGTCGTGGCGTACCGCGAGATCGCCCGGCTTGAGGGCGGACCTCGTCTCGGTATCGGTCGAGCGGGTGCGATTGTCGCGGCGGGCTTCGGGGCGTTCGTCATCAGGGGCGGCTTCGTCGTGGATCGGCAGGCGCTCGAGGCGGCGGGCCTCGAGCCGCGCCAGGCCCGGGTGCGAGTGCTCGGCCTCGGCGCGCTCGAGTACGCGGTGCTCGCACCGGCCGCCGCGCTCGCGGCAGTGATCCTCCTCGCCCGGGGTGCGACGCATCCCAGTCTCGGCTTCACGCTGCCGTGGGCGATCGCCGTTCCACTCGGTTTCGTCGCGGCCTTCGGTGCCCTCGCCTATCGGCACCGGGTCCGAGGCGAAGGCGGTTGGCGAGAGGTGCTCCGACACGGCCTGGACGCCGTTCACATGCTCAAGAACCTCGCCTCGCAGGGCGCCGACCACGGCGGCGCCTTCGTGGGCACCACCCTGTACTGGGTCGGCGACGTCGGTTGCCTCTGGGCCTGCCTGCGAGCGTTCCACGACTCGCCGGATCTGGCAGCGCTCGTGATCGGCTACGCGACGGGATATGCGCTGACGCGGCGAACGCTCCCGCTCGGAGGCGCCGGGTCGGTCGAGGCGCTGGTCTCATTTGCGCTCGCCTGGAGCGGTATTCCCCTCGCGAAGGCCGTCCTGGCCGTCGTCGCCTACCGCATCTTCAACCTGTGGCTTCCGCTCGTCCCCGCTGCGATCGGCCTGCGCCATCTCAAGCGCTGGCGCGATGTGGAAGCAGGCGCCCGGCCCTAGGAGGGCATGGCGAAGCATCGGCTGTGCCGTCGAGCGACGTTCCGCCAAACCCTCCTAGGCTTCGACCCGCGTCGACGCGCCGTCGAGGGCGTCGAGCGCAGTGCGGATGCTCACGTGTTGGCCCACGAAGATTGGGGTGTCCCGCTCGGTGTAGCGCGACGCCTCGGTTTCGCGGAGCGTCAGCATCAGGTGCATGAAGTCTGACGGCTCGTCGCATTCGAAGACCGTCATGAACTCCTGGTCGTCGATGCCGAACGAGTAGGTCGTGTGGTTGTGGATCGTGGCGAACTCGGCGCCGATCCGCATGTGCTCGTCCATCGCGCGCTGGCGGTCGTCCGGTGCGAGCGCGTACCAGGGACGAATTTTCACGAACGGATAGACGACGAGGTAGGGCGAGCCCTTCGGGACGACGCGCCGCGGTCGACGTGCCTTCGTGTACTCGGAGGCCTTCGTGGTCGCGAGGTACGAGTACGGCGTCTCGAGCCAACCGGCCAGCGGCGTTCCGTTCAGCGCCGCGCCCAGCTCTCCGAGTTCCTCGTACCGTTGCGTGATCTTCCAGAGAAAGAAGTCGGCATCGGGACGGACGCCTGTCACCGTGTAGGCGCGAAGCGTGTCGAATCGCGACGTCCAGTCCTCGACGACTTCGGCAAACGCGTCCTTCCCCGCGGCTCGCTCCTCCACCGGAAGCCGTCTCCAGGCCGGGTCGACGCGATAGAAGCTGTAGGCGACGTACTGCCCTTCCACGGGAACGATGCTAGCCCGAGGAGGCCGAGATGAGCACCCAGCCACCGACGGTCCTGGAGCCTTTCTCGGCTGCAGCAACCTCGGCGGGGGACGCGAGCGACCAGCCGTCGTTCGCGGTACCGACCGGCGGCTCGCCGCAGTCCACCGCGCCCGACCGGATCTGGCTCATCGTCTGCTTGACGTAGGGCCGGGAGGACTTTGGCGTGCCGTCCGCGTAGTAGACGCCCGACTGCCAGCGGTTGTAGTCCGTCTCGTCGGTGACGTGGAAGATCAGGAATCCGCGCACGTTCGGCTGGCAGGCGGCCATCTGCAACGCCTCGTGGTAGTAGGAGGCCTGTACCGCCTCGCTGACCGGCTTGGTCGTCGCCGGCTCCTTGCCTTTGTAGAAGCGTCGCTTGCCGTCGGGGATCTGCGAGTCGACCCCGTACTCGTCGTAGACGATCGGCAGCGTCGAGCCCAGCTGGGCGGTGCCGTCGAACGCCTGGCCGAGTAGGGCGACGAGCGTGTCGTAATCGGCCAGACCGAGCGACGTGCCGTACGTGTGCACGAACGTCGGCGGCGTGCTCGAGTTCTCGCCGTACGGATGGAACGCGAAGCCGTCCATGATCGGCCGCTTGCGGTTCAGCGCGCGGTAGGCCGCGCCCATGTCCCGGATGAACGTCGTGGGCGAGTGTGTGTCACGGCCCGTGCCCGGCCGGTCGATTCCGCGCGGTGAGACCGAGCCGCCGTTGATGAAGATGCCTTTGTCCACTGCTTTCATCGCGTCGTAGGCCCGGGCCAGCAGCTGAACGTAGGCTGGGGCTGCGACGTCTTCGCCGTTTGGGCCAAACTGCGGAAGCCAGTACCGGTTGAGGTTCGGCTCGTTGCCGATGATGTACTCGCGGATTCCCGGCACCTGGCGTACGAGGTCGGCGGCGAAGCTGGCGAACTCGTTGCGCGCCGTCGCAGTGACCGGGGTCGTGCTGCTGCCGAAGTTCATGATCGTGGCGACGATCCGGATGCCGAGGAGATCGCCCGTCGAGCCGATGGACTGAAGCGCGGCCAGCTCGTTGGGGGGGACCGCTGTCTGACCCGGCTTCCAGATCGCGGTGACCCGGATCGTGTCGAATCCGGCGGCCTTCGCGAGCTGGAGCTTCGCCATGGCCACGGCGGGATCCGAATTGCGGCCCTCGTCCTCGGCTGCCCCCATGTACATCCGGTCGCCCGCAACGGCCCTCAGGGGCAACACGAGAGCCGTCAGAAGACAGGCGCACGCGATGAGGGATCGATGCTTTAGCAAATCGTAAAGAGGTGTGGAGCCCGAAAACGTCAGGCTCCGCGCCAGTCTAGGAACCTCGTCGGAAAGCGTCAACCTGCAACCACGGCACCCGAAGATCCCCTGTTCGGGGCAGCAGATCCTCCGGGGACGCCCGATATTGACAGCAGTCAGGATCGTGTTGCCAAGGCTCTCGCCGCAGGGGCCCGGGAAGCTCGCTAGCTCCCCACGATTCGGACTTTTCCAGGCGGCCCGGCCTCTCCACCCGGGCCGCTGTCTCTTTTCGGGAGAGCCGTTGGGATCGTGTCGGGCCGGCCATGTCCCAGGGCTAGGCTGGCTCCATGCCTCCGAAGTTGGAAGAACAGCTGAAAGGACTGCCCGCGAAACCGGGCGTTTACCTGTTTCGCGACAAGGGTGGCGAGGTGCTGTACGTCGGCAAGGCCAAGTCCTTGCGGCCTCGCGTGCGGTCCTACTTCCAGCAGAGCTCGGACACTCGCGCCTCGATCCAGCAGCTTCCCGACCGGGTGGAGGACATCGAGGTCATCGTCACCCAGAACGAGGTCGAGGCGCTTCATCTCGAGCAGAATCTCGTCAAGCGACACCGGCCGCCGTTCAACGTCCGGCTCCGCGACGACAAGTCGTTCCCATACATCGCGGTCACGGTTGAGGACGAGTACCCGCGTGTGATGTTCACGCGCGAGCGCCACCGCCGCGGGGTCGTCTACTTCGGGCCATACGCGAATGCGAAGAAGGTGCGGGAAACGCTCGACGTGCTGAACCGCGTCTTCCCGTACCGGCCCTGCGAAGGACCGAAGCCCGGGCGCCATTCCGGAATCCCGTGCCTCGACTACCACATCGACCGCTGCCTGGCCCCCTGCGTGGGCTACGTCTCGAAGGAGGACTACCGCGCGATCATCGACCAGGTGATCGAGTTCCTCTCGGGCGACACCGAGCCGATCCAGCGAGAGCTCGAGCGCAAGATGCAAGAGGCGGCAGCCGACGAGCGCTTCGAAGAGGCTGCTCGATACCGGAATCGGCTCCGGAGCGTTCAGCATCTGGCCGAACGGCAGGCGGCCGATCGCCGCTCGGTCGGAACGATCGACGTGATCGGACTGGCCGTCGACGCGGACCGTGCCGTCGTACAGGTCTTCCCGCTGCGCGACGGGAAAATGATTGACCGGTACTCCTTCCACCTCGAGAACGTGGCCGGGCAGGACACGGCGACCGTGCTGGAGTCCTTCTTCCTCGAGTACTACGGGTCGGCACCGAGTGTCCCGCCGCAGATCGTCGTGCCGCGGGAATCGGGAGATACCGCAGCGCTGGCCACCTTCCTCTCTGAGCGTCGCGGCAGCCGTGTCGAGGTGCGGGCGGCGGAGCGCGGCGAGAAGCGGAGGCTGCAGGAGCTGGCGACCGAGAATGCGCGCCACACGCTCGCGTCGGAGGCGCATCAGGCGGAGTTGAAGCGCTTGCGCCGCATCGAGGCGCTCGAAGAGCTCCGCGAGGTGCTGAACCTCGAGGCTCTGCCTCTCCGCATCGAGTGCTTCGACATCTCCACGGCCATGGGTCAGGACAACGTGGGCTCGATGGTCGTCTTCCAGGACGGCGTCGCCAAGAAGGCGCACTACCGCAAGTTCGGCGTTCGCGGGCAGGACGGGATGGACGACTTTGCCGCGATGGCGGAGGTGGTCTCGCGCAGATTTGCCCGATTGTCCGAGGTGACCGCCGAGGAGTACGACGAGTCGTTCGCGGCGACGCCGAACCTCGTCGTCATCGACGGCGGAAAGGGCCAGCTGTCGGCCGCGCTGGCGGCGATGCAGGCGTTCGACCTGCCCCGGGTGGCGGTGGTGGCGCTCGCTAAGAGGATCGAGGAGGTCTTCGTCCCCGGTCGTCCCGATCCGATCTTGCTTGCGCCGCACTCGCCCGGCTTGCAGCTGCTGCAGCGGATCAGGGACGAGGCCCATCGCTTCGCGGTCGGCTTCCATCGTCAGCGGCGCGACACGCGGTCGTTCGCGTCGATCTTCGACGAGCTCGAGGGCGTGGGCCCGGCGCGCCGACGCGCACTCCTGCACCATTTCGGCTCCGCCGAGCGCTTCCTCGCCGCGACGCAGGAGGAGCTGGAAGGGGTCCCCGGCGTCCCGGCCAAGACGGC
>JBKOWS010000111.1:0-28640 GCA_046724565.1 Actinomycetota bacterium
CGGAGCCTGCCGAACAGCCCGAGGAACCAGCACCTGCGCCCGCGCAAGCCACTAAGCGCCGCTTTGCCTGGAGGTCATGATGGAACTTCACGAACGACTCTCGACGTCAGCTCCAATAACGACACTCTCCGGGCCCGATCCATTCGCGGAGGTCAAGAACCGTATTCACCTTGCGGTGATCGGCGAGCTCGGCCCCCAGCTGTTCAACGCCAGCATGGACCCGATGGCCTTGCGAGAACGAGTCGTCACGGACATCAGGGTTCACCTTGGCAGTGAAAACGGCATCTCGCGTGACGACCGAGAGCGTCTCGTGTCCGACATTTCTGACGACATTCTCGGGCACGGCCCGATCGAGCGGCTGCTCGCCGACGACAGCGTGACCGAGATCATGGTCAACGGCCCCTTCGACGTCTGGGTCGAGCGTCAGGGCCGCCTGTACCAAACCACGGTACGGTTCAACGACGATTCGCACCTTCGCCGGATCATCAACAAGATGGTCGCGCAGGTCGGGCGCCGAATCGACGAGTCGTCACCAATGGTCGACGCCCGCCTGCCCGACGGCAGCCGCGTCAACGCCGTCATTCCGCCCCTTTCGCTCAGCGGTCCGCTCATCACGATCCGCAAGTTCGCGAACAAGCGGCTCGATCTCCAGGAGATGATCCGGCTCGGAACCCTTAATGAAAGCACCGTGGACTTTCTCCAGCGCTGCATTGCGGCGCAGCTCAACATTCTCATCTCAGGCGGAACGGGTACCGGCAAGACGACACTCCTCAATGCCCTTTCCCAGGCGGTCTCTGATTCGGAGCGCATCGTCACGATCGAGGATGCCGCCGAGCTTCAGCTGAAGCAGGCGCATGTGTTGAGGCTTGAAGGTCGCCCGAAGAACATCGAGGGCCAGGGCGAGATCAGCATCCGCGACCTCGTCCGCAACGCACTGCGCATGCGGCCCGATCGGATCATCGTCGGCGAGGTCCGTGGCGCGGAAGCCCTGGACATGCTCCAGGCGATGAACACGGGCCATGACGGCTCGCTCACGACGGTTCACGCCAACGCGCCGCGCGACGCCCTAGCACGCGTCGAGACGATGGTCCTCATGGCCGGCTACGACCTTCCGCTGCGGGCAATCCGCCAGCAGATCGCGTCGGCCCTCGACATGATCGTCCATCTCGAGCGTCTCGAGGACGGCTCCCGCCGCGTGACCGCGATCACCGAGGTTCAGCGCATGGAGTCGGAGGTGATCACGCTCCAGGAGATCTTCGCCTTCAAGATCGAAAGCGTGCACAAGGACCGTACGGTCGTCGGCCGGATGGAGCCAACAGGACTGCGACCGACCTTCCTCTACAAGTTCGAGAAGCGCGGGATCGGCCTTCCGAACGATCTGTTCGTGATTCCCGGCGCAATCGAGATGCCGGAGCTCGCAGCGAGAGCGTCCTTGTAATGACCGGACGCCTTCTCCTTCTCGTAGTTATTGCTGTCGCGGCGTTCGCCGCAAGCGCTGCAGCGCTCGGCGCCGAGGGGCGGCCTCAGATCACCGAAGCCGTGAGCGCGGGCTTTCCCGCCAGATCGTTCGTGCTCACGCTGCCACACGGCATGAAACTTCAGCCCGACGCGGTTCACATCTCCGAAAACGGCAAGTCGGTCAACGACCCGCTGGTCGTCCCCGTCGGGGAGAGCAAGAAACAACAATTCGGGGCCGTCCTCGTCATCGACGCGAGCACCAGCATGGAGGGGAAGCCCGAGAAGGCGGCATTTTCGGCGGCACGGGCCTTTGCCGCGCAACGCAAAGGACACGAGCAGCTCGCCGTGATGACCTACAACGTCGAGCCGACCGTTGTACTGCCCTTCACCACGGACCAGGCTCAGGTCGACAAGGCGCTGTCGAAGCAACCGCCCTTTTTGTTCGGAACGCACATCTACGACGCCGTCGTCCGGTCGATCAGGCTCCTCGGCGACTCACACATCAGCGTGGGCACGATCGTCGTCCTGTCAGACGGCCAGGAGCACAAGGCACCCGGGGATACCGGCGGCCACGAGACCCTGGCCAGCGCTGCTGCCGCCGCGCGAGGTGCACACGTTCGGGTCTTCGCGGTCGGTCTGCGCTCGCGCGTGTCGAAGCTGGGCGCACTGAAGATGTTGGCGCGGGACACAGGCGGCCGTTACGTCGAGACGAAGTCCATCGGCGAGCTCAAGACGATCTACAGGCAGCTGGGATCCACGCTGGCCAGCGAGTATCTGTTGCGGTACCGATCGCTTGCGGGGCCTGACAAGCACATCACGGTGAGCGTGAGCGTCGACGGCCTGAACGGGGTGGCGACATCGCAGTACCAGACGCCGGCCCTCGCGGTCGGGACGAAGGTTCCAAAGCCTCCCTACGAGAGACGAGTGTTCGACCGAGTCTGGGAGTCGCGGCTCACGATGACACTCGTAGCTCTAATCGCCGCCCTGCTCATTGGTCTCGGAGCGATGTCGATCCTGTCCGGACCGAGGCGCGGGACGATTCGAAAGCGAATGGCCGAGTTCGTATCGGTACCCGCCGCCGTCGAGGAAGGTAGTCGCCGACCCACAGCGCAGCTGACCGAAAAGATGCTCGAAGGCACGGAGAGCATGCTGCGGGGCAGCTCTCGCTGGCAGAAGTTCAAGTGGGAGCTGGAGATCGCCAAGATCACCATGCCCCCGGAGCAGATTCTCGTGCTCACGACGGTCGGCTCGCTCCTGGTGCTTCTGTTCGCCAAGGTCGTCATCGGATCGCTGCTCGTCGGAGTGGCGCTGGCCGTCGCAATCCCGATCGGCGTCCGCTCGCTTTTGCAGAGAAGGCTCGCGCACCAGCGAAAACTGTTCGCCGAACAGCTTCCCGACAACCTTCAGGTGCTCGCCTCGGCCCTTCGAGCCGGGCACAGCTTCATCGGAGCTCTGTCAGTGGTTGTCAACGATGCTCCGCAGCCAGCCAAGTCCGAGTTTCAACGCGTGGTGGCCGACGAACAGCTGGGCGTCCCGATCGACGATGCTCTGCATGTCGTCGTGGAGCGAATGCAGAGCCGCGAGCTCGAGCAGGTGGCGCTCGTGGCGGCGCTTCAACGTGAGACCGGCGGCAACACGGCTGAGGTCCTCGATCAGGTCACGGACACGATTCGGGAGCGATTCGAGCTCCGGCGCACAGTCCAGACTCTCACCGCGCAGGGGCGGATGTCGCGCTGGGTGCTGACATTACTGCCGCTCTTCCTGCTCCTCGCCATCACCCTCATCAATCCGGGTTACATGAGCGTCATGTACCACTCGACGACCGGCCGGGTGCTTCTCGTGCTCGCCGCCATCTCGGTGGTCAGCGGCTCATTTGTGATCAAGCGAATCGTGAACATCAAGGTGTGACGATGATTCTCCTACTCATCATTGGAATCGTTCTTACGGGCATTGCAGTCGCCAGTCTCACTCGCGTGACGCTGTGGTCGCGTAGTGGCGAACGTTCGGTCGGAGTCCAACGCCGCGTGCGGCCGTATGGCTTCACGAAGGGCGAAGAGGGCGAGGTTGGCGGCAGTGGTCTACGTGGGGCGCTCGACGGCGTGGCCACGAAGCTGGGATCGGCCGTATCGAGCCGCTCGGATTCCCGAACGACCGAACGCACGCGGAGGGACCTCGTTGCGGCAGGCCTTTACCACGTGAAGCCGGGGCGATTCACCGGCTACCGTGTCCTCTGCGCGATCGGGTTGCCGCTTTTGTGGATCTGGCTCGGCGCAGCTGTTGGGGTCAAGCCCGTCTCACTCGTGCTCTTGGCGGCGATCTTCGCCTTCGCCGGCTGGTGGCTCCCCCTCCGCATCCTGCAGGAGCGCGCCCGACAGCGGTTGGCCGACATCGACTACAACCTGCCGGAACTGATCGACCTGCTTGTCGTCACGATCGAGGGCGGCCTTGGCTTCGTTGGGTCGCTCCAGACGGCGGCGGGTCGAATCGGCGGAGCATTGGACCAGGAACTGCAGCTCACACTGCAGGAGCAGAACATGGGTCTCTCGATCCAGGAAGCGATGCTCAACATGCTCGCGCGCTGCGAGACGCCGTCGATGCGGTCGTTCGTTCGCTCCATCGTCCAGGGCGAGAGCCTCGGCGTCTCGATCGGGCAGATCATGCGCGACCTCGCCCACGAGATGCGCCGTCGGCGCTACGCGGTTGCACAGGAGAAGGCACAGAAGGCACCGATCAAGATCCTGTTCCCGCTCGTCCTGCTGATCTTCCCGGCGATGTTCGTCATCTTGCTGGGGCCGGCGATCTTCATGTTCATGAAGGGACTCGGATCCCTCTAAGGCATGGTCAGCTTCGTCCACTCCGGCGGCCAGGCCGACACGCAGGGACCGACGATCAGCAACGTTCGGGGGGTCGTCACGCTCCTGCGCCAGAACGGCGAGGTCGCGTGCGAACGCTGCACGGTCGCCCACCGGATGTGGCCCCGCATGCGCGGCCTCCTCGGCAAGCGGGGCGTCGATTCCGGCGAAGGCCTGCTGATCCGGCCGGCGCCTTCGATTCACACCTTCTTCATGCGCTTCCCGATTGATGTCGTGTTCCTCTCCCGACAGGGTGAAGTGCTGAAGGTGGCCGAGCGCGTACCGCCCTGGCGGGCGCGCTCGTGCCGACACTCCTACGCTGTTCTCGAGCTCGCGGCAGGCGAGGCGGAACGACGCGGCATCGCTGTAGGCGACCGCATCGACACCGCGCAACCTGCGCAGGCATGACTGCGGGTCCGGCGGATGCGGAGACCGCAAAGGTCCACCGCATCCAACCGCTGCGCGTCCTCCTCTCGGGGAGCGACCGCAGGTTTCTGCGCGTCACCTCCTTCTTGCTCGCGATCCGCGGCTACGACGTCCAGGACACGAGCCCGAGGAAGACGCTCGACTCCGTCGAACGGCACCGGGCTGATGTCGTCCTGCTCGAGACCGGCCCTTCACGCACGATCGCGGCTCGCAAGATCGCTTCGTTACAGGCACTTGCGTCCGCTCCGAGTGTCCTGCTCGTGGTCGACGGAAACGACGACGAGGAGCAAGGGTGGCAGGGCCTCCCGGCGGTAAAGAAGTGGATGCCGATCGACACGCTGGTCTCCCAGATCGAGGCGGCCGCACTGAACCGACCGACGCCCCTCACGGAGATCGAGAGGGCTTACCAGTGAGCTCGGAGACGGTCGTCCAACGCGACACCGAAACACGCCAGGCATGGCCGCCCGACCTCGCCCACAACGTCACTATTGGCCTCGCCGTATTCCTCTCGATCCTCGCGGCGATTCGCTACGGCATCCACGCGGAGACGCTGGTGATGATCTTCTTCATCTGCGTCCTGGTCGCGATCTCCCGAGTCGACCTCGAGCGGCGAATCATCCCCAACCGAATCGTCGTTCCCGCGTGGATCGCCGTCCTCGTTGCTCACATCGCCATCCACCCCCACCACTGGCTCGAATGGATCGTCGCGAGCTTCGGCGCCGGGCTCTTCTTCCTCGTGGTCGCACTCGTCTATCCCGGCGGCCTCGGCATGGGCGACGTCAAGCTCGCGCTCCTGATCGGGGCGGCGCTCGGGTGGGCCGTGATTCCGGCCCTGCTCCTCGGCACGCTGGCGGCCGGCGTCACCGCAGCCGTCATGCTCTTCAAAGAAGGTACGTCGGCGCGCAAGCGGGCAATTCCACTCGGTCCGTTCCTCGCGGGCGGGGCGATCGTAGTCGTCCTGTTCCTCTAGGGCCCAAAAGACGTTCATTCGTTGAACGAAAGATGGGCCTTGCGGCCCATTGAGTCGTTGGCCCAACTCAACGAAACTTGGGGCGAGGGATAGGGAGGGCGAGTGGGAGTTACTGCGGACTCGCCTCTTCTGCAGAGGGAGAGACTTCTCAGGGGAGAGCACTCCACTGCGGCTGAGGCATCGCTAGAAAAGGAACTGCTGGGCTGCGTGCGCGTGGTCACGTGCACGGCGCCCCGCAACACGACGCTGGACGCGGTCGCCCGGATCTTTGGGACCCGGATTGAGGGAGAGGGCATCCGAACGGAGGTCGAGCGGTGTCGCGAACGTGCCGACAAGCTCGTCGCCGCCGGGCGCGACATGTCGACCGCCGTCGCGATCGGGTACGCAGGCGACCTGTTCGTCCTGTGCACGATCGAGCGGCGCTGGCGGCGGGGCGAAGCGGAGAGGATCGTCTCGAAGCTCGCCCTGCTGCTGGAGCTCTCCAGCGACTCGCTTGCCCTCCAGCTCTTCCTCGGCGCGGTTCGTGCACCCCAGCTCCACGATCTTCCGCCGGCGGTGGCACTCGAGACGCAGCTGAGGCTCCTGCTTGCGCTCGCGCCGATCTCGGAGGTCTCGCTCTGGACGAAGGGGTCCGACGCCCGGCCGGTCTGTCTCGTCGAGGAGGGGCCGACGACGCAGACTCGGCGCTTCCGCGGCGTTGCGATGCGTGCGCTCGAAGGAGTGCCCGCTCAGAGCGGATCGCGCGGGACGATCGTGGGCGTGCCTGTCTCGCGCTGGGAGACGCCGTGGGCTGCGCTCGTCGGTCGCACACGCGTCGAAGGGCGTGACACCGTGCGCGTCTATCTTGCCGAGGCGGCGGACGCCATGAGCCCCGTGATCGAGCGTGAGCTCGTCCTTGAGCGCAGCGCGGCGCGCGAGCGTTCGCTCGTGCGAGCGAGCGAGCGGCGCCTCGGTCGGTTGGCTTTCGACCTGCACGACGGCGCGCTCCAGCACATCGCAGCGTTCGGCGCGGATCTCTACCTCGTGCGGCGACAGCTCACGGAGCTCCTGCCCGAGGAGCACCAGGCGATCGGCATCGCCCGGATCAGCGACCTCGACGCGCGTATCTGGGAGCTCGACCGCGTGCTGCGCGAGCTCGCGCACTCGCTCGAGCCCGGGAGTCTCGTCCGCAGGCCCTTGCCGGTGGTGATCAACGACGAGGTCGCGGCGTTCACGGAACGAACCGGCATCCACGTGCAGCAACGAATCAGCGGAGACTTCATCGGCATGACCGTCTCGCAGAAGATCGCGCTCGTCCGTGTCGTCCAGGAGGCGCTCACGAACATCCGCGAGCATGCGAATGCCGCACGCGTTCGAATTATGATCACGGCTCGGACGGGGCGGGTGGACGCGAAGGTCGAGGACGACGGCATCGGCTTCCACGTCGCGCGGACGCTCCTGGACGGCGCACAGCGAGGACGCCTCGGGCTCGTCGGCAGCAGCGAGCGTATCCGGCTGCTCGGCGGACGCTTCGACGTGAAGAGCCGGCCCGGCGGCCCGACGACAGTGTCGTTGAGCCTTCCGCGCTGGCGTCCGCTCGGCGTAGAGAACGTCGACGGCGACGCCGACGTGGCGATCCCGGCGCTCGTCGCCGAGTAGTCCGCCGCCCCGGCAGCGCAACGCTTCTGTTACACATCGGGCGCAAACGCGTCCGGATCCCTTCGCGACACTGAAGGTGGTCGTTCCGGACCTCTTGCCTGATCCAGCCGTGTCATTGGGTCTGACCCCAAGACATGTCCGTTGAGATCGGGCGGGCGCAGCGTGTCCGCGGACGCCCGCGGCCGCGTAACTTCCCCCGCCCCAGCCCCGTTCAACCGGGAGGACGACCTCAATGAAACTGCGCCAGAGACGAAGCCGAGAAGAATTCGTGCCGGACGACTACTCCGCCGAGCGGCCCTTGCCAGACGAGGCACCCGAGCCGCAACCCGAACGCCACGAGCCGCCGCTAGAGAAGCCGCGGCTGACGGATCTCTCCAAGCGCGACTACGTCGCAGTGCTGAAGCGCGCCTTCAAGGAGTTCAACAGCGACCACATGACGAACATCGCCGCCGCGCTCGCCTACTATGCCTTTCTCGCCATCCCCTCGTTGCTACTGGTGGCGGTCGGCGTCTTTGGCCTGGTCGGTGACCCACAGGCCGTCACCACCCTGATCGGAAAGCTGCACGGGATCCTGCCCGGCCAGGCGCGCGTTCTGCTCGAGGACAGCCTGAAGAACATGACTCAGCACAAGGGAACGGCGATCAGCGTCCTCAGCATCGGCGGGGTTCTTGCCTTCTGGTCGCTGACGGGCGCGATGCAGAGCCTGATGTGGGCGCTGAACATCGCCTACGACCGCGAGGAAGGTCGCGGCTTCCTCCGTCGCAGGATCACGGCGTTGTGGATGGTCCTTTTCGCCCTGATCGGGTTCGCACTCAGCTTCGGCGTGTTGGTGCTGGGACCGCATCTCTCCACCTGGATCGGCGATGCACTCGACGCGAAGTCGATCGTCAAGATCGCGTGGTACATCGCGGAGTGGCCGCTCCTCGTGGTCGGACTGCTCGTCGCCTTCGCCGGACTCATGTACTACGGCCCGAACGTGAAGCATCCGCGCTGGCGTCTTCTGAGCTTCGGCTCGCTGGTCGCGATCGTGATCTGGCTCGTCGCCTCGGGCGCCTTTGCCTTCTACGCAGCGAGGTTCGGCTCGTACAACAAGACCTGGGGCTCGCTCGCAGCGGTAGTGGTGATGCTGATCTGGCTCTGGCTGAGCGCAGTCGCGCTTCTTTTCGGCGCTGAGATCAACGCCGAGGCAGAACGCAGCCGTGAGCTCCGACGCGGAGAACCCGCGGAACTCGAACTGCAGGCACCTGCGAAAGCGTAACGGCCTCCGAGCCGGCTACTTGCCGTTGCCCTTTCCGTTGCCGTGCCCATTGCCATTCCCTTGGCCGTTCCCGTTCCCATGCTCGTCACCGTTGCCGTGACCGTGCTCCTCTGACGAGGTGGTCGTAGTCGTCGTTGCTGTGGTCACGGCAGTAGTCGTAGTCGTAGTCGTAGTCGTCACCGGCGCTTCCTTCGGCTTCGGCGGCTTTGGCAGCTTCGGCTTGGCGTGCCTCTCCGGCTTGGCCTCGCCGTGCCGCGCGTGCGACGGCGGGATTGCGGGCGTCGCCGGGCTTGCCGGTCTCGGGTTCGGAGGCTTCGCGGACGTAGCAGGGATCGCGGGAGTCGCCCGCTCATGTGTGTCCGAGTCGCGCTTCGGCTTCGAAGGCACGGGAGGCGAGGAAGCGGAAGGCTCGGGCCCGCTTGCCGCGGGCGGGGCCGACGGCGTGCTGCCGGACGCGCTGCCGCCGCTCGAAGGGGGCGGCGCCGGCGCTGCCGTTCCCGGCGTTGCGGGTGGCGTCCCAGGCGACGGTGCGGGCGACGGGGAGGGCGTCGGAGTCGTAGGCGGGCCGGCACCCGATGGTGGACTCGGCGCGGCGCTCGGCGTGCTGATTGCAGTCGGCCCGTTGGAGGCAAGGATCGGCGTGAAGCCCGGGATGAGCCGCACCGCGACCCGCCTTGTTACTGCGTGCACCGGAGGCGGCGCGACGAGCACGGGCACGCTGCGGACGTGCGTGCTCGGCACGGCCAGCTCGCGAGTGAACGACTGCTCGTTGACCGTGAAGGCATGGAGCCAGAGCTGGGCGGACGCGACCGCGCCGGCGGCGACAGCCCCGACGTAGGTCCCCCCGAGCAGGATCCGCTTCACATAGGAAGTATCACCGCAGCCCCAGACATCTACCAGCTTACGGGCTCTCCGGATTGACCGTAACGACACGATCCTTGCCGTGCCGCTTCGCGCTGTAGAGCGCGAGGTCCGCGGCGGTCATCAGCTCGTCCCCGCCCTGGGACTCCGGGAACGCCGCCACGCCGAAGCTCGCCGTGATCCGGATCTGCTCCGAATCCACCGGAACCGCAAGCTTCGCCACGGCCAGCCGGAGATTCTCCGCCAGCGCCTCAGCACCCACGGCATCGGTCTCCGGCAGCAGGATGGCGAACTCCTCGCCGCCGAGTCGGGCGGCGAGGTCAATCCCGCGGATACGGCCCTGCAGGACTTCGGCGAAAGCACGAAGCACCTCGTCCCCCGCCTGATGCCCGAACCGGTCGTTGACGTTCTTGAAGTCGTCGAGGTCGGCGACGATCAAGGCCAGCCCGCTGCCGAACCGCTCCGCGCGGAGCAACTCCGTGTCCAGCGACTCGCGGAACGACCGGCGGTTCGCAAGACCGGTGAGCTCGTCGGTCACCGCCTGCCGCTTCACGATTCCGTGCAGGCGCGCATTGTCGAGCGCCACCGCCGCCTGGGCGACGAGCGAGTGCGCGAGCTCGACAGTCCGCTCGTCGAATCCGGTCGGAACGGGGTGCAGGATCAGAGCGAGGTCCTCTCCGGCAACTTCCGCGCTCGCGAGCTCGAGCCGGAGCGGCGCACCGGTCCGCTCGAAGCTTCCCTCGCGGGCGACCTCTTCCCCGCCCCGCACTGCAACACCCGCCACCGCGCCGGTTGCCTCCATCGCCGCGTGGAGGATGACCGGCAGGAGTCGGTCCGGCTCGTGCGTCGACGCGAGCGCATCGCCGATCAGCGCCACGACCTGGCGGACGTCGCGTCGTCGAGGGCGGCGCCGCGGCCGCCAGACCAGCATGTAGACGCCGCGCGCAAGCACGGCGAGCGTCGCGACCGAGACAAGGGTCGCAAGGATCAACCAGAGCGTCCGCCTCCCCACTCCCTGGCCGATCAAAGCGCGCGGCGTCGCCGCCTCGAGCACGACCGCCAGCGGCCCGTCGACGAGCTTGGTCGCGAAGACGCGGTACTTGCGACCGGCCTGCACCAGATCGAAGGCCTTCCCGAGTGGCGCGCCCAGCGCCTCGCTCCCCACCCGCACCCAGAGGCGATCGGGCGACTCGACCCCGGCCGAGCTCGCAAGGCGGTCCACCAGCGCGCCGGTCACCGGGATGAAGGCGATGACGCGACCGACCGTCCTGCCGTCCGCGACGACCCGCACCGTCCGGGTGGCGGCCGCGACCGACGGCACGTGTCCGGCGAGCAACCGCGAGTTCCCGTAGACCGCGACGTCCGTCCGGCCGCCGAGCACCCGCCTGATTCCAGCCGCGTTCCCCCGCAGCACTGCCCGCTGCAGCGCCGGCGTGGCGGCCAGCGTCCCTGCCCGGGCGTCGCCGGCCGCGACGAGCGCGCTGAAGCCCGCAGAGGCCGATCGCGCCTCACTGGCGAGCCTGGCGTCAGCCCGGTCGAGCTCTGTGGTCCCCGCCCGGAAGGCAGCAGCCCACGCCGCGACGAGCAGCGCCAGTAGCGCTCCCAACACGAGTAGGCCGGACACCGCAGCCCCGCTCCCCCGCGGGTAGACAGACAAGAACCCGATCCTCCCGACGTAGGATCTTTCGCTCATCCCCCGAAAGGGGTAGTCGCACTATGAACGCCGTCGTTGCCAAGCTCCGCGAGCTCGAGAGTCCCACTGCCTCGATGAGGCTGGCGGGCCTGGTCGACCGGCTGGAACTCAAGGAGGGATACGCGCAGGAGCACACCGCGGCGGTCAGCAGCCTGGCCCTCGCGATCGCGACGGAGCTGGGTCTCGGCGCGGCCGAGCGCCGGTGCGTCGAGCTTGGCGCCCTCCTTCACGACGTAGGGAAGCTGTCCATCCCCGATCGGGTTCTCACGAAGCCTGGCCCCCTCAACGAGCTCGAATGGGCGGCGATGCGACGCCATGCCGCCCTGGGCGAGCGGATGCTGGCGCATATTCTGGACCAGGCGGAGGTCCTCGGCATCGTCCGCTCCCACCACGAGCGGTGGGACGGCGCGGGCTATCCGGACGGAAAGAGCGGCGAGGAGATCCCGCTCTCAGCGCGGATCGTCGCCGTGGCGGACGCCTTCCAGGCCATGATCGAGCCCCGCCCCTACCGCGCCCCGCGGACGCGGGAGTCGGCGCTCGAGGAGATCGTGTCGCAGTCAGGCCGGCAGTTCGACCCGGCCTGCGTCGAGACCCTGCGCGCCGTCCTCTAGGTCCGGCGGGAAAGGCGCACGCCGCGTCGAAGTGATCGACCGGCGGTGCGCTCCGAAGTCCGACGGTTGCAGGTTCGCACCGCCTTCATGGTGCGCTAGGAACTCTCGGCGGCTCGTTCGTCGACGTACTCGATCGGCTCGTCCTCGTAGGAGGTCTCCCAGCGCCCGTCGACAAGCCGCTTGCACAGCCTGTGCGCTACGCCTGAGGAGGAGTTTGGCTGCGCCTCCCGTCGGTAAAGGCGGATCCCGTCACCGAGCTCCTCGAGATCCGGAGCGTCCGGGTCGGTCGCCGGTTGCTCGCCGCGGAGAACCGCGGCAGCCTGCCGCCAGTGCTCGTGGGCCTCGAGTCGCTTGCTGAGTTCGCGTGCGCCGTTTGCGTCCATTTGCCTGCCTAACTGTTGAAGGGGAGCGCTGCCGCCTTGCACGCTCCCCTTCTGGAGAAGCCCCCTTGGTTCCTTCTACTTGAGCTGGAAGTACGCCGACAATGCCGACCCGTCCTGCGTCGAGACAGTGACCAGGTAACAGGCACCCGCCTTCTTCGGCGTCTGCCAGTTGTAGATGAACTGATGAGCTGTGCCGTCATAGCGCAAGCTCGTGCCGCCGGTGGCCAACAGCTCGATGTCGTCGGCTGTTCCAGCGCCGCATGCTACGCCGGCTGCCTTCAGAGGCTGATTTACGACAGAGGTGTCCGTTAGCTCCGTAGTTCCCGAGAAGACTTGGAACTTGAGCGGAACCGTCGATCCGTTCTTGACCGTGTTCCAGACGATCGATGGATTTGGCATGTCAACCGGCGCATAGAAGCCCTTCAGCGTCCAGGCGAGAACCGTGTAGCTTCGAGTTTCGACACCGTCGTTACCTGCCTTGTCGTGCGCGGTCGCGGTGAGCGTGTGCGGGCCGACCGCGGTCGAGTAGCCGGTGCCCGAGCATCCGTTCGGCCCGGACAGCGCGTCGGTGGCGTTGCACGTCGGCGCAGCGGGCACAGACCCGAAGTAGTAACTCCCGCCGTCCGCAGGTCCGCCGACCCAGGTCACACCAGGAGCGGTCAGGTCGATGTTGATGTAGTGATCGGCATCTGCCGTCAGCCCGGCGTTATTCGTGCAGGTTCCCGTGACCTTCTGGTTGTAGCCCTCACCGGTCGCCTGCTTCGTCACGGGCGTGCTTACGACTCCCGACTCCGCGTCTGCGCAGCTCCAGCTCGCCGTGACCGGGCTGCTCTTGTTCCAGCCGAAGCCATTCACAGCCAGGTTGCCGTTGGCGGCCGGGGAGTTGCCGATCAACGTGATCGCTGGAGCCGAGGTATCGACCTTGACTACACCGGACGGCCCGAACGTCGCCTCATGACCCACGTTGTCGGTCGAGACGAGCTCATACTTCACGCACTTCCCGCCCGGAACGGTGTCGTTCCCACTCGAGAGCGTGACGTTCGCCCAGCTTCCACCGCTGAAGTCACAACTATCCGCGGAAAGCGTTCCGAGCATCCGCCTCACCTGGTTCGATGCGATCCCGGAGTCGGCATCCGTGGCGTTCGTGACAGAGACTGCAACTGTCCCGGTGTTGTTGTAGCCCGGCGTCACCGAGACTGCTCCGCCGATCGGAGCGGCCGCGTCGACATGGAAGCTGATCGTGTCGGAGCCGGTCGAGTGGCCGACGTTATCGGTCGCCGTCGCGGTATATGACCCTGTTGACGTGAAGGTGTGCGGCCCGCTCGGATCTGTAGCGAGACCGGATCCAGCATGGCCGTCGCCCAGGTTCGGATCAGAAGCCGTGACACCCACGGTCACCGAGTCCTTGTACCAGTCGTTCGTTCCGTCGTTGTAGGCCGGTGAGCTCATGATCGACGCCGAGACGTTCGGAGCGCCGGTGTCCACGTTGATGTGTTGGACCGAGCCGTTCCCTGTGTTGCCAGCGTTGTCGGTCGCGGACCCATGTGCCGTCTGATCCCAGCCTTCGCCGATCGGTGAGTCGCCTGTCGCACTACCCGCGACACCGGAGCCGGGTGAGCCGTCCGCGAGGTCGGGATCACTGGCATTCCACGAGATCGCGGCGCTGTCCTTGTACCAGGTCACCGGACCCACGTTGTGTGCCGTGCTGGTGATCGTGCCAGTCACCGTCGGACCGTGCTTGTCGACGAAGGTCGCATCGGACGCGTCCGAGGTATCGCTCGTCGAGTTGGCAGCCTCGCCGTCGCTCGCGATCACGTGATATGTCCACGTTCCCTCCGCCTCAGCGTTTCCGCTACCGAAGGTGAAGGAGTTGCTAGACAGGCCGCTCTGCACCAGCGAATAGCCGGCATCGTCTGCATCCTTGTGGTAGAGCGAGTAAGTAACGGTGTCCCCCGGAACATCGGAGGACGCCGCCCAGGACAGCGTGTACTGACCCGAGTTATTCGGGCTCGACCCGCTCGAAAGCGACGGCTTTCCTGGCGTCGTCGGTGCCTTGTTTGCCGCAGACCAATCGAACGAGTCTCTTATCGGCGGGGTGGTGTGCTCCCCATCGGAGACCTCGACAACCACGGTCCCTGAACCGTCATTTGCAGCCGTGTAGCTCCATGACCAGTTGCCATTGCCTTCGTCCGTTACGTTGCCTGCGCCGCTGACTTTGGTGACCGTCAGGCTGCCGTTGCCATCGGCATCCGTAAATGAACCGGATGTGCCCAGAGTGTCGCCCTCGCTGCCGGATGCGTCGACAGCAGCCGATCCAACAGCCGGTGCGAACGCGTTCGAATCGCAGGCGTCTCCGAATCCATCGCCGTCCGCGTCAACTTGGCCCGGGTTTGCGACCGACGGACAGTTATCCGTGGCGTTAGGCACACCGTCACCATCGACGTCCGAATCGCAGGCGTCGCCGATCCCGTCGCCGTCGGCATCCGCCTGATCGGCGTTAGATGTGTTCGGGCAGTTGTCGGACGCATTTGTCACGCCGTCGCCGTCGATATCCGAATCGCAGGCATCGCCAATTCCATCGCCGTCGGTATCGACCTGGCCGGCGTTCGCAACGCTCGGGCAGTTATCCGACCCGTTCGCGACGCCATCACCGTCGAGATCCGAATCGCATGCATCGCCAATTCCGTCGCCGTCTGTGTCAGCCTGGCCCGGGTTTGCGACCGTTGGACAGTTGTCGGTAGCGTTGGGAACCCCATCGCCATCCGTGTCCGGATTTGCAGCCGTCGTGAAACTGAACGACGTGTTACTCGCAGGATGGTCCGGTGGATCGATACTGTCCGTGTCGCTGATCCCGTTCGCCGCTACGGTCACCTTGCACGTCGTGCTGTAAGGCAGATTCGCACTCGGAGTCAGCGTGAAGCTCGTTGCCGGACTTGAGGATTGGGAGAAGCTCTTCGGAGTCCCGGCCGGGCACTCGAGCGTGAACGCGCTGCTGCCTGCGCTGACCGATTCGCTGAATCCGATCGTAATCGATGAGTTGACTCCCACATCCGTTGCCCCGTCTGCCGGAGAAAAGCTGCTAACGCTCGGAGCGCTGTCCGCCGCGACCGTGAGGTTGTAAGTGACGCTCGTGTTGGAACCGACAACCGCTGAACTGTCACCGGAGCCGGGCGGCGTTAGGTCGAAGTTCCAGGCAACAGTGTATGAGTAGTTGCCCGGAGCAGTAGGCGCTGTGATCGTGACGGTGCTGTCGCCGTTATCCGGCATCGTCAACGGGGAGGGGCAGTTCGTTGACCCGCCGCCGCTCGTATCGTCAGGCCAACTCGCCGGAATTGGGCCGATCGACGCACTTGTGGCGCTGAGTGTGCCGGCGGGGACCGTCGAGCCACCCGCTGAATAGGTGAAGTCGATCGTCTGGCCCTGATCGGGGTGGTTCTTGCCCGTGCAATTGAGCGTGAAGCTCGTCTTGGGCGTCACGGTCGCGCCTGGCGCCACAGTGCCAAGATTGACCGTGCTCTGATTCCCGGCTGTCACAGTGTCGCCGTCGGGTGTGATGGTGTCGGCAGAAGCCCAAACGGCGCCGATCGTCAATATGAGAAAGATCGACCCAAGGATCGGGCCCAGTCGCCCTCTCCTCTTCATCTGTCTCGGTGTAGCCACCCCTGTTCCTCCCTAGTCGCCGCAGGAGGCGCCGTAGAGCACCTCAAACTTGAAGACAGAACACGCCGAGGCGCGGCACACCTGAATGACCCCTCTACTCGGGCGGCCCGCCGCCTCCCAGCCGGCGGCGGCAGTCGAGCGGGACCAGACTGGCGTACAAGAGTCCCTCCTGTACGCCAGTGTCACGTCCCCTCGCCCTCCCACAAACGCCGCAGAACTGCCCGCAATACCGCTTAGATCGTGCTCCGACGGACAAGCTGAGTGACTAGACGCCCGTCGGGTTCAGTCCCCTCGAAAATCTCGGTTGTTGCTCTCCCTCCCTGCCGTTCAAAGCCGGGCTGCCGCAGTGCCCGGAACCTCAGTCTCGTTCGTGTCAAACTCGGCAACAAGGGCCGCGGGACCTATCTTGCGTTCACTCGTTTGAACGCGGAAAGGCCCTCTCGGACTAGCCGCCGCTGAGTTCGCTCAACGGTCGAGCAACTCGATCGCCGCTTCGCGCGTCGGCACGTGCAGCTTGCGCAGGATCGCGGAGACGTGCGTCCGCACAGTCACCGGCGAGATGAAGAGACGCGCAGCGATCTCCTCGGTCTGCGCGCCCTGTCGCATCAGCTGCAGGACCTCCCACTCCCGGTCCGTGAGCTCCGCACTGCGGCGGCCGCGCAACGGGATACGGCGCCGGCGCCTCCGCTCGCGGAACTCCTCGATCAACAGCGCGACCAGCTGACGCGGCAACGCGGCCTCGCCCTCGAGCACTCCGTGCAACGCGAGCGGCAGCCGCGTTGGATCGATGTCCTTGAGGAGGTACCCCGACGCACCCGCGCGTAGCGCGTCAAAGAGGTCCGTGTCCTCGCGTGAGACCGTCAGCATGACGACGGCCGCGTCCGGGAGCTCGTGCGAGATCGCCTCGGCCGCATGGATGCCGTCGCCAGGCATGTGGATGTCGAGCAAGCACACGTCCGGCAGCTCGCGAACCGCCGCGTCGATCGCGCCGACAGCGTCCCCCGCCTCCGCACATACCTCGAACCCGCCCGCCTCCAGCGCCATGCGCACGCCGGCACGCGTCGGCGGATGGTCGTCGGCCACGAGCACACGGATCGGACGAGTCACGGAACGATCACCTCGATGCGCGTCCCTTCGTGGGGCGCCGAGGTGAGATTGAACTTGGCTCCCATCGCGGCCGCGCGTTCGCGCATAGTCACCAGACCGAACCCAGACGACTCGACCATTTTCGGATCGAAGCCGATGCCGTCGTCCTCGATGTTCAGGCGGAGCCCGTTGCCGTTGGCGAACTGCACGTGCACGACGTTCGCGTCTCCATGCCGGGCCGCGTTCGTTACGGCCTCGCGCACGATCCGCAGCAGCTGCTCCTGGCGATCCTGCGGGATGCCGGGTGCCGGCTCGGCGTCAATCACGACGCGCGTGCCGAGCCGGTGCGCAACCTCTTCGACGGTCTGGATGAGTGCTTCATCGAATGCTTCGGTGCTTCCCCTTACAGTAAGGCTCGCAATCGCACGACGGGACTCGCCGAGTCCACGCTCCGCGGCGGAGGCAAGCTGCCTGAAGCGGGAGCTCGTCGGGTCGCCGTCGGAAATGCCCCGCGCAGTCGAAGCGATGAAGGCGAGCTCCTGCGCGAGGCCGTCGTGCAGGTCGCGCGCAATGCGCCTCCGCTCCTCGAGCACGCGCCGCTCCGCGTATGCCCGCTGGTAGAGCTGGATCTCTCGTGCCGCTCCGACGAAGAGCAGCACGTGCCAACCGAGGCGCAACGCGTCACCCGTGTACACCCACTCCGAGTACAACGACGGATAGATGAAGTAGTTCACGCGCGCGAAAGCTGCGAACATCGAGCTGGCGCCGAGCCAGAGCAGGAGCTCGTCGCCCGAATGCTCGGCGCGCCGCGTGAAGCCGAATGCCGCGACGAAGAAGAGGAGCGCGATGACGACCTGCGCGCCGACGATGAAGTCGTTCCCGGCGAGCAGGCCGAGGGCGGTTGGGTTCAGCGCCGGGTTGAATCCCACCGGCAGTCGGTCGACGAACGTCCCTACAAGCACTCCCATCGCCACCAGCCCGATAGCCATCAGAACCATCGCAATCCTCGCCGCGCCCTCGTAGTCCCGCAGCTTGCGGGACGGCGCGAGGGAGGCGGCGGCCAGCAGCGCCGCCGCGACCGCACCACCGAAGACCGTCGTCCAGATCGAGAAGGGATGCGGGTCGGTCCAGATCGCCGCCGGGATGGCCGCGAAGAAGAGGTTGATCGTCGTCAGCAACGCCAGCGCCACGAAGAGGAGCAGGTCGTTCAACCGCTGCCGCTGTTGCAGCCGGCCCCAGAGCAAGATCGTCGTCAGGAGCGCGATGATCGTGGCCGCCGTCTCGAGCATCGCGTGCAGAGGAACGCTTCGGTAGGCGAAGTGAACCCGGGGCGCCATGATGACGACGTCGGTCAGGACGCCTGCGACGAGCGCCGCGAGCAGCGTGACCAAGCGGGGCCGGAGCCTCATCCCCCGAATCGTCCCTCCGCGGGCGCGATTCTTGACCTAGCGGATGGGCTAGTCGCGCTGCCCGCGCGGTCAGGCGCTGCGCAGCAGCTCGAGCGCCTCGCGGCGGCTCTGGACTTGAAGCTTCTTGAGGACCGCCCCGATGTGGCGGCGGACGGTGACGTCCGCGATCAGCAGCTTGGCGGCGATCTCGCGGGTGGTCAGACCATCGCGCATGGCGTCGAGCACGTCCCATTCGCGGGAGGTGAGATCGACGCCGCGACCGTCGCCGACGACCAGATGCCGGCGGGAGCCTCCGCCGCGCAGCCGGTTCATCAACACTGCAACGAGCGGACGCGGGATCGCCGGCTCGCCGAGGAGCACGGCGCGGACCACCGCAGGCAGGCGCTTCGGCGAGATGCTCTTCGGCAGGTAGCCGATCGCCCCGATGGCCATGGCCTTGAGGAAGTCCTCTTCGTTGAGCTCCGAGGCGAGCATCACGACGGCGACGCGCGATCTCCAGGCCCGCATCTCTGCGGCGGCGACGATCCCACCTCCGGGAAGGTCGACGTCGACGAGGCAGAGATCCGGCTCGAGCCGGGTGACGCTGTCCGCGAGCTGGGTCGCGCTGGAGACCTGTCCGCAGAAGATGATGCCCTCCTCCTCGAGGGCGAGCCTGATCCCGTTGATCGTGGCCGAGTCGTGTCCGGCCACGAGGACGCGTGGCGCAGGCCGCCCGTTCTTCGCGGGCTCGACTGAGGTCATGCCGGTTCCTGCCTTGGCGGCAGCCGAAGGCCGGGGGTCTCGTATGACGGAGGGGGCCGCATCATTTAGGTAGACCGCAAGGAGCAATGATTCTTGCGCGAAAGGTTTCTCCCTTCAATCCCCCGGCGGAGTGAGCCGGGCCGCGGCGCGCCAATGGCCACCGAGGTTGCTGCTATACCGTGGTCTATGCGGGTCTTGATCGCGGACGACCACCGCTTGATGGTGGAGGGGACGAAGCAGGCTCTCGAGAAGGCCGGGGGATTCAAGGTCGTGGGCGAGGCTTCGAACGGGGCGCAGGTCCTCCCGCTCGTGCGGCGCCTGCAGCCCGACCTCGTGCTGCTCGACCTGCGGATGCCGCAGATGGACGGACTCACGTGCCTGGCGAAGATCCGCAAGGAATTCCCCGACATGAAGGTGGCGATCCTGTCCGTCTCGCAGGAGCCCGACCTGATCCAGACCGCGCTCAAACGTGGCGCGAACGCCTACATCGTCAAGACGGTCGATCCCGACGATCTCGCGGCCGCGTTGCGCCAGGCGGTTGACGGGACCGTCTTTACGACGGTCGGCGTGTCAGACGAGCCGGGCGAACGCGCCGCGAAGGAAGCCGGCCTGACAGAACGCGAGCTGGTGATCGTGCGGGCAGTTGCCCGCGGTCTCTCCAACGAGGCGATCGCCAAGGAGCTGTGGGTCGCCGAGCAGACGGTCAAGTTCCACCTCACGAACATCTATCGCAAGCTCGAGGTGTCGAACCGCACCGAGGCCGCTCGCTACGCGTTCGAGCAGGGCCTCGTCGAACACGGCGCCGACGGCCCGGCCGGTTAAGCGAAGGCTGGATCCTTTTCCGCGACCGCCTCGGGTCCGCGGCTCAACAAATAAGCGCCGCAGGCGACCACGACGATGGTCATCACGCCCACGAGCAGGCGGTAGTCGAAAAGACTGACGAGGGCGGCGCCGAGAGCGATCGACACGGTTTGCGGCGTGCTGACGAGCGTGTCGGAGGCGGAAAGCACGCGGCCCTGCAAACGGAGCGGCGTGCGGAGCTGAATCGCCGTGGCGTAGCCGACGACGAGCCACGCGATCCCCGCACCCGCGACCGCGATGCCGGCGAGCACGAGCGCCAGGCTATGCGAGATGAAGGAGATGTCGCCGAGCGCGAACAGCGCCATGCCGCAACCCACGAGCTTGACGTCGCCGATGCGTTGCATCGTCCGTGCCGCTGTCAGACCACCGGCGATCGCGCCCACGCCCTGCAACGAGCTGAGCACGCCGAAGAACGACGCGGGCCGGTGCAGGCCCTGCTCGAGCACGGCGAAGATCACGGTCTCGGCGAAGCCGACGACGAGCAGACACAAACCGGTCGCAACGATGATCTGACGGAGTGGCAGGGTCCCGAACACGTGCCGGACTCCGGCCAGAAGCTCGCCGACGAAGTGATGCTCCTGACGCTCGAAGCGGGGCTCGTCGACGCGGATCAACGTCAACGCGATCACGACCGCGACGAAACTGGCGGAGTCGAGGATGGCGACGGCACCGCCGCCGAGGGACGCGTAAATGAAGGCGCCGACGAGCGGTGCGACGAGCCTCAAGCCCTCCCGCAAGGTCTGGAGCACGCCGTTTGACTCGGCGAGGAGCTCCCGAGGGAGCATGACCGTCATCAGCGCCGAGCGGGCCGAAGTGCCGAACGTCCCCGCTGCGCCGTAGAAGACCGTGACCGCATAGATGATCCAAACGTCGCCGCGATCGTGGACGAAGAGGAGCGCCAAGACGACCAGGGCTTCCGTGGCGTGGATGGCGATCAAGAGCGGTCGCCGCGGCAGCCGATCGACGACGAGGCCTCCGAACGGCGCAAGGAGCGAGGGGACGCTGAGCGCGAAGAAGACGAGTCCGGCGGCGGAGTTGCTCCCGGTCAGATCCTTTGTCCAGACGCCGAGCACGATGAACATCGCCCAGTCGCCGAAGACGGAGAGCGTCCAGCCGGCGACGAAGACGCGCGCGTTGCGGATGCGGAGCAGCCTGAGCATCTAGGCATGCCGCGAGGCGGCGGTCGCGCGCTCGATGCGCACGTCGCCCGACACCGTCTTGGCGAAGACCTCGACAAGCGGGGCGTCGGGGCTTGCTTCCTCCGCGGGCGGCGCGTCGCCGAGCTCGAACTCGGAGCTTGTGTCGCCGCTGACGGTGTTCGCGTCGACGTAGAAACGGGAGCCGCTTCGGATGCCGACGCTGACGTCGCCGGAGATCGCCTTCACGTCGACTCTCCCCTGCTGGACAGCTTCGAGACGCTGGTCCCCTGAGACGGTGTTCGCGCTGACCGACGCTTGCGCGTCGCGGACCTGGAGGTCGCCCGAGACGAGCTGCGCGTGGATGTCGCCCTCGACGACGCCTGCGTGAACGTCTCCCGAAGCGGTCTGCGCGTCGAGGTCTCCTCGGACGTGCTCCAGGCGAATATCACCGCTGGCCGACTTGATGCGGGTTTCCTCCGCCTGCTCCAACTGGACGTCGCCCGACGCCGTTTTCACCTCGACCTCGCCGTACTCACCGCGAGCTCTGAGGTCGGCGGACTTCGTGCGCACGTCGAGCGCCGCGCCGTGCGGGCAGGTGATGCGAAGGTGGAGCGATCCTCCGCCGAAGCTGATGCCGCTGTCGCCGAAGGAGATGGAAAGACCGCGCTTCGCCTTGGTCTCGACGATGACCTCGTGGCCGTCGCCGCGCCGGATCAGCTCAATGCGCGCGTTCTCGACGAGGTCGCGGACGGCGGGGTCGTTCGACAGCGCCTCGAGCTGGACTTGGGTCTCGTCCGTCTCGGCCGTCTCGAGGTCGATCTCTCCGCTCGGGACCTCGAGGTTCAGGCGGACGGGGCCGGGAGTTGTGAAGGTCTCGCTGCGCATCAGAAGGGAAACCGGCCCGCGATGAAGTAGTGCGCGCCGAGGATCTGGTCGCGATAGTCCCTGGGCTTGTCCAGTGAGACGTACACGGGTTTCTTGGTGCGAAGCTTGGCGGCCTCGCGGCGCGGGATCAGTGCCAGCGCCAGTCCGAACGGGAGTGGAAGGACGTGCATGGTCTGCTCCTTTCAGCCTTGGCCGTAGCCGGTCATGCGGCGGCCACCCTTGTGGGTGCGTCGCTTGGGGTCAGCACTGCGGGTGATCTGCTGCAGCAGCCAGGTGTTCGCCGAGACGCCTGCTTCCTGGGCCGCTGCGTCGACGATGTTCTTCAGGGTCTCCGGCAGTCGCAGGGTGATGCGCGCCGTCAGGTCTTCGAGCGTTGCCGGAGCGGGCGCGCCCGGATCGGGCACGTAGACGAGCTCCGGTTCCCCCGCCGTCACGCGGACCTCGACGTGGCCGTCGGGGAGCTGATTCGTCAGCTCCGCGGCGGCCTCGCCGACGGCATCCAGCAACCGGAGTCGGAGGGATGACTCGAGGGCTGCGGCAATCCGGCGGCCGGCCTCGGCGACCGCCTCGTCGCCGACCCCGGCGACGTTGGCCAGATCCTGCTGGAGTGCCTCGACATAGGCCGCCACGTTCATGGGCAGCACCATGACATCAAGGTGATGTCATGTCAAGCCACTGGTGGTGTCATTCGAGTGTCACTGTGATGCAAAGCCCGCAAATTGCGACAGAAACGCATTGCGAAGGCTGGGTCAGACACAGGGGTCTGACCCCGGAGGGGGTCTGACCCCAGCCTTAAAGCGGCGCGTCGAAGACGCCGAACCAGCGGCTCAGGTCTTGCTCGACCGGGAGCTCCTTCTCGAGCTTCGCCTTCAACTCGAGCTCCTCGGCGTTGTCGCGCTTCTGGTCGTCGCCCGTCGGAACGAACGGCCAGAACGCGCCGCGCTTGTAGCCGTAGATCCAGTAGACAGGGTGTTTGCCGCCGTCGAACTTGAACACGGCGGCGAGGAGCTGCGGCCCGAAGCCCTGCTCCTCCAGCCCTTGTGCGACCGCATGGATCGTCGTGACCTGATCCGCCAGGTCAGCATCGCGGACGATGATCCACGTGTAGCCGAAGGAGTCCTCGCGGCGCTCGAGCTTCGAGCCCGACTCCGCGGCCACCGCATCCAGCACCTGCTGCAGGTCGTTCTCGGCCCGCACGAACTCGCCCGCGGACAGCGCTTTGAAGACGACCCCTCCCACTCCCGCCGTCTTCAGCCCGAGCTCGGTGTCGAGCGTGACTGCGGCGGTCGTCAGTGCGAACAGCCGCTCGCGCGCCGGGGCGGCAAGCTTCTTCTTGCCGAGGAGAACGTCCCGAAGACCCAAGACGAACTGCTGGGGTCAGACCCCTTTGGGGTCAGACCCCGACCGGGCGGCCCATCTCGCGGGCGATCTCGGCCAGCGCGGCAAGGCGCTTCTCGAGCGGCGGGTGCGTCGTGAACAGCTGGCTCATGGAGCCCTTGACGCTCGCGGGCACGATGAAGAACGCGTTCATGCTCTCGACCTCGCGCAGGTCGCGCTGGGGGATCCGGAACATCTCGTTCGCGATCTTCTGCAAGGCGCTCATCAGGTGCTCGGGCGCACCCGTGATCAGCGCAGAGCCGCGGTCGGCTGCGAACTCCCGGTAGCGCGAGATCGCCAGGATCAGGATCTGGCTCAGGAAGTACGTCACCACCGAGACGAGCAGGACGATCAGCCAGACCGGGACGGCGTTGTTGTCGCGTCCGCGGTCGCCGCCTCCGAAGATGCCGCCGTAGATCCCGAAGCGGGTCAGCAGGCCGGCGAGCATCGCGAAGAAGCTCGCCACGGTCATGATCAGCACATCGCGGTTCGCGATGTGCGAGAGCTCGTGCGCGAGCACGCCCTCGATCTCCTGCGGCTCGAGCCGCTGCCACAGCCCGCGGGTGACCGCAACGGCCGCGTGCTTGGGACTGCGACCCGTCGCGAACGCGTTCGGCACCTCGCTGTCGATGACGGCGACGCGGGGCTTCGGCAAATCGGCCATGGCGCAGAGGCGCTCGACCATGGCGTGCAGTTCCGGCGCCTGGTCCGGCTCGACGATCTTGGCTCCGGACGCGGCCAGGGCGAGCTTGTCGGAGGTGAAGTACTGGAAAAGAGCGATCCCGACGACGATCACGATCAGCGGGACGAGCCCGACGTTCAGGACTGAGAAGAGGACGACGGCAAAGACGACGTAGAGCAGCCCGAGCAACGTGCCCGTGAGCAGCATTCGTAGGGACAAACCGGCGTCGCGCCCATAAGACCTGCGTTTCATCGAGAATCGCTCTCCTTGGAACCGAGGGTTGGAAAGACAATGGTAGCCATGGGGGTTGCGGCGGCGACGCTCCTTTGTGCCGTTTCGAACGCTGGCGCAGCCCCCGTCATCTACGTCCTCTCGCCCGGGCCGATCCCTCGCTCGGTCGCCAAGGAAGCCTCCGCGATCGGCGTCTACGTCCCCGGCGCGGGCGGGCAGATCAGCCGAGCTTCCACGATCGCTTCGCTCGTCCGCGGGAAGGTCGAGAACTCGCTCCTCGGCGGCAAGCCCGGCGGCAAGAGGATCGCCGAGCTCCACCTCGGCCCTGCAGCGTCAGGCGCCCAGCGGCCGGTGGTGTACGTGCAGCTGCCGCCACCAGGCGAGCACCACAACACGAGGCGCTACCTCGTCGTCTTCGTGGGCGGCGGCTACCGCGGCATCCTCACCTCGGAGTCGACCCGGATCCGTGGCCTGGTCAGCGTCGCGGACATCGCCCCGTCGCTCGTCGACCTGCGGAAGGGACGCACCCCCACGATCCGATCACAGCCGGACGCCGACGCGGCCGCCGACCTGCACGAGCTGGATACCCACCTCGCGCGTGTGCATAAGGACCGCGGCTGGACGATGTTTGCGCTCGTCGTCACGTACATCGCGTTGGTTGCGTTCGCGCCGCGCGCTTCGGTGCTCGCACCTGCTGCAGCCATCGTCGCTTCGCTCGTGCTGTCGGCAGTCGATGCGACGCGCCTCTGGTTGGTGATTGCGGCGAGCATTGCTCTGACGGTCGCATTCGCCTGCGCAGGCGCCGCGCGGCGCCGGCTGCTCCCGGTCGCCGTTGCGGCCTTCCTCGCCGCGTATCTCGTAACGCTGACAGCGTCTCCGGAGACGAACGCGCTCGCTGTTCTCGGCGCGCGCCCGGACGGCGGCGGTCGCTTCTACGGGATCGGCAACCAGCTCGAGACCCTCCTGCTCGTTCCAGTCATTGCTGCGGTCGCCGCCGGCGGCCTGCGGTGGTTCGTTCCGCTCGGCCTGCTCGCACTCGTGACCATTGGCTGGAGCAAGGCGGGTGCCGACGGCGGAGGCCTCGTCGTCTTCGCGGCGGCCTTCGCCGTCCTGCTCGCACGCCTGAGGCCCGGGCCGTTCTCCTGGCGGCGGCTGGCCATCGTCGGCGCCGGCACGATCGCACTCGTCTTCGCGCTGATCGGCATCGACGCAGCCCTCGGCGGCTCGAGCCACGTCACGCATTCGGTCGGCAGCGGTTCTCTCTTCGGCGACTTCGGCAGGCGGCTTCACCTCTCCTGGGCGTCCGCAACGCGCGGCTGGGACGCCGGGCTGCTTTTCCTGGGGTGCCTCGCAATCCTCGTGTACATCGCCACGAGGAGGCCACGCTATCCGAGTGTCGACGCGATGCTCCTCGCGCTCGCAGTCTCGCTCCTGGTCAACGACACGCCGGTCGACATCATCCTGCTCGGGGCGATCGGAAGCGCGGCTCTCCTCCGTTGGGAGTCAGTAGACTCGCGCGCGATGCGCCGCGGAGCCTTGACCGCCGCCTCCGTCGTGGCCGTGCTCGCGCTCGCGGGCTGCGGCAGTGAGGGGACTGTCCAGCCGGTCGCCAACACGGTCATCGGAACGGTCCAACAGGAGGCACCCGGGAAGGCAGTCTTCATCAACCAGGGCTGCGGCGCCTGTCATACCTACACGCCGGCCGGCCCGGAGGCGAACGGGAAGATCGGCCCGGACCTCGACAAGCTGGCGGATTACGCGAAGCAGGCGAAGCAGCCGCTGGACGCGTTCGTGCACGACTCGATCGTCCTTCCGGACAAGTACGTCGGCAAGCAGTGTCCGCCCACGGGCACGACGCAGTGCCCGAAAGGCGTCATGCCGAAGTCGTACCACTCCTTGCCGGCGAGCGACCTGAAGGCGCTCGTCGACTTCCTGACGAAGCCGCAGGGCTGAAGCTTCCGGCCGACTTCCCGCGCAACGTCGAGGCGATCGCGTGCGACCTCGACCGGACGCTCATCGGCAAGGACGTGACCCTGCACCCCCGTACGCGCGAGGCCATCGCCGCCACGCGCGCCGCCGGGATCCACGTCATCCTCGTCACCGGCCGGATGTTCCAGTCGGTGCGCAGATACGCCCGTGAGGCGGGCATCGACGACCCCGTCGTCTGCTACCAGGGCGCGGTCGTTGCTGAGCCCGTTTCCGGACGCTGGCTGCGGCACGAGCCGATTCCGCTCGAGCTCGCGCGCGAGACGATCGCCGCGGTGAACGAGGAAGGGTTCGGCCTCAACTGCTACGTCAACGACGAGCTCTACGTGGCGGAAATAACGCCGGAGGCCGAGAAGTACGCCGGTTTCCAGCAGCTCGAGCTGCATCCGGTCGGCGATCTCGTGATCTGGCTGAAGGAGCCGCCGACGAAGCTGGTCGTGATCGACGAGCCGCAGGTGCTACAGGAGCTGAAGCAGCGCATGATCGAGCGCTTCAACGGTCGCCTCTACATCTCCACCTCCCTCCCCTACTTCCTCGAGTTCGCCTCGCCGAACGTGACCAAGGCCGCCGGGCTCGAGTTCGTGGCGGAGCATCTCGGGTTCTCGCGAGAGCGAACGGTGGCATTCGGCGACGGCGAGAACGACATCGAGCTCGTCGACTGGGCCGGCTACGGGGTCGCGGTCGCCAACGCGAACGAGGTCGTGAAGGAACGTGCGGACTATGTCTGCCCATCGGTGGACGACGAAGGCGTCGCCCGGGTGCTGGAGGCGTACCTAGACTCCCGCGGATGATCGATCTACGGGCCGCGCGCAACGATCCGGAGGCGTTCCGCGTCGCGCTCCGCCGGCGCGGAGCCGCCGAGGCCTTCGACGAGCTTCTCGCCGCCGACGAGCGCTGGCGCGAGCTCGTTCCCCAGGTTGACGAGCTCCGCGCGCAGCAGAAGGTCGACGGCAAGCCGACGCCGGAGCAAATCGAGCAGCTCAAGCTCGTGAAGGAGCGTCTGCGCGCCCTCGAGGAGGAGCTGACGGCGGCCGAGGCCGAGCGGGAGGCCGCGCTGGCGAACGTGCCGAACCCGCCGCACGAATCGGCCGCGGACGGCATGACGGAAGACGACGCCATCGAGATCAGGCGCTGGGGCGAGCCGCCGAAGCTCGAGGATCCGCGCGAGCACACGGAGATCGGACGGTTCGAGCTCGAGCGGGCGGCGAAGGTCTCGGGCTCTCGCTTCGGCTTCATCGCCGGCGACACCGCACTCGTCGCGTTTGCGCTCTATCGCCTCGCGCTCGACCGGCTCGTCGAGGAGGGCTTCACGCCGATGATCCCACCGGTGCTCGTCCGAGAGGAAGCGATGTACGGCACCGGGTTCTTCCCGTCCGACAAGAGCGACTACTACGCGATTCCAGAAGACGGGCTCTATCTCGTCGGCACCTCGGAGGTACCGCTCATCGGCATGCACATGGGCGAGATCCTCGAGGAGCTGCCGCTGCATTACTGCGCGTTCTCGTCCTGCTTCCGGCGCGAGTCCGGCGCAGCAGGGCGCGACACGCGCGGGATGTTCCGCGTGCACCAGTTCCAGAAGGTGGAGATGGTCGTGTACACGGACCCCGACAAATCCTGGGACGTCCACGAGCAGATGCTGGCGCTCGAGGAGTCGCTGGTGCAGACCGTCGAACTGCCGTACCGCGTGGTGAACACGGCCGCCGGTGATCTCTCGAGCGCGGCGGCGAAGCGGTACGACATCGAGGCCTGGTTCCCGTCGCAGAATCGCTACCGCGAGATCACGTCGTGCTCGAACACGACCGACTACCAGGCCCGGCGTAGCGGCATTCGCTATCGCACCGGGAGCGGTGGCCTCGAGACGCCGCACACGCTCAACGGGACGGCCGCAACCGACCGCTGGGTGCTCGCGATCCTGGAGAACTTCCAGGGCGAGGTGCCGGATGCGTTGCAACGTTACGGCGCGCCGGCGAAGGTCGAGCACTAAGAGTTTTCCTCGTCTTAGGGGTGCGTTCTCGGCGTAGCGCCGACGAGCGTCAGACAACTTCGACAGAGGGGATGACATTGTCCGTTGAAAGCCCGCGTCTTGCGGCGGCGCAACGGACCGCGGCACATAGGCAAGGTGGCCCGAAGGGTCGTCGACGCTGGATCAGGATCGCATCGTGGCTTTTCATCGTGCCGATGCTCTCGTTCTTCTCGTTCAGCGACGTGGCGGCGCGATGACGGTGGGGAAGCCGGACTACGGGTCCACGCTCAAGCAGCTCCCGAGCGACAAGCCGGGCGCAATCGTCAAGGGCGCAAGCGGTAGGCCGCTGGCCTGCTCGGTCACGCAGAGTCAGGCGAACGGGCTGGCCGGGCGCTGGCGTACAGGGTGGACGACGATGGCTTTCGACAGCTGGAGCTGGCGCACGCTCTGGGTGGACGGGCCGAGCGACC
>JBKOWS010000141.1:0-10114 GCA_046724565.1 Actinomycetota bacterium
GCGGACTTCGACAAGTTCCACTTGTGCCGCGCCTTTCGCGCGCAAGTTGGAATGCCACCGCACATGTATCTGACGCACCTTCGCATCGGACGTGCAAAGGAACTTCTTTCTCGCGGCGTGCGGGCGTCCGACGTGGCGCCCCTTGTTGGTTTCTGCGATCAAGCGCAGCTAACGCGCCATTTCCACCGGATCGTCGGGACGACGCCCGCGCGGTACGGGGCGATCGCTTTCTCACGTCCAGAAAGTTCTATTGCGACGATGTTCGACGACGAACGTGAACCGACGATCGTAGGAGGCGCGGCTCAACAAGATCGCCGTAAGTGATCGGGCGACATTAGAAGGTCTGACACAATGTCCGTTCGCGTCGCCGCGCTTGTCGGCAAACAATTGGAACGACGCGACATCTCAGATCAGATGTGCGTGAAGGGAGCTTTTGCGCTATCCTGTTCCAGACCGCTCGCAACTCGTTGAATCTAAAGCGGAGAGATGTCCGAGTGGTTTGAGGAGCACGCTTGGAAAGCGAAGCGGGCCACGGACATCAAGCCACTCCCAAGCGTCTCAACGCATAGGCGATTCGCGGTTTAACCCTCGCAAACGATCACTTGATGTGCGTCGGCAAAACGCGATGTTCTTCGAGGTTTTGAGGCCGACGTATCACATTCCTATCACAATCGACTCGCCCACTTAGGGCGTCTTCCTCTGTGTTCTTGGGTGTTCGTCCACACTCGTTCGAGCGCGTGGCTGACCGTAAGGGGCCGCGATCAGCGATAGTTCGACTCGCACGGTTGTCATCGCTCCCGGTCTTGAATTCATCCGCGGCAGTCGACGCCTGAGGCTGGCTGTTGGGGCCTGGCCGAGACTTCAGTGTTTCGGCACAGAGCTCAAGCCGAGGCCAGCAGCCATCGTGACGAGATCAGCGAGCGAGTCCGCTTTCATCTTGCGCATGACCTGACCCCGGTGCGCCTTCACCGTGATCTCGCTGATGCCGAGTTCTCCGCCCACTTGCTTGTTCAGCAGCCCCGAGACAACCAATGCCATGACTTCACGTTCGCGTGCTGTCAGCGTTGCGTAGGAGTCGCGGAGCGTCTGGATTTCCGTCGCCTGGTGGAGTGCCGCGCGACTCCGCCCGACGGCTCCTCGGATCGCGTTCAACACGACGTCGTGCTGCAACGGCTTCGTCAGGAATTCGACGGCGCCAGCCTTCATCGCTTGTACGGTCATCGGGATATCGCCATGGCCGGTGATGAAGATGATCGGCATCTCGCTGCGGTCCGCGAGCCGCTGTTGCAACTCGAGGCCGTTGAGGCCGGGTAGCGCCACATCGAGGACGAGACAGCTGGGAACCATTGCCCGCGGCCGGGAGAGAAACTCTTGCGCTGACGCAAACGTCTCGCATCGCCAGCCGTCGCTCTTGAAGAGGAGCTCCAATGACTCGCGTACCGAGATGTCGTCGTCGACGACAAAGACGACCGGCGTCGTATCCGCCATCGTGAGCACGTCGGCCGATCGAGAGGCGATCGCCGAAAAGACAGTATACGGCGCACACCCAATGGACCCGGCGCTCATTGTTGGCATATTCAACCCCTACGCACTGCGGTATTGAGCGCCTCGACCAACGCCGTCTCACTGAACGGCTTGAACAGACACTCCACCGCCCCGTCGGCCAGCAGCTGCGAGCGAATCGCCCCGTCGCCGCTCGCCGTGATGAAGACAATGGGAATCATCTGCTGCCGATTCACCAGTTCCCGTTGAAGGTCTGGGCCCGACATCCCGGGCATCGCGATGTCGAGGAGCAGACAGCGCGTCTCGCCGACGAACTCGGATGCGAGGAATGCCTCCGCTGACGGAAAAGCCCTGGCCGCGAAGCCAAGCTGGCGCACCAAGTCTGGAAGGGACTCGCGAACGGACTCATCATCGTCCACGATCGACACGAGTGCACGAGTCGTCATCACCAGGGCATATCCCGAGCATAGGATGGTCGAGCGTCGGCGGACACGTCTATTAGACTTTGGTATCGATCGCCGCCTTCGCCTCCAATCACGCCGTAGCCATCGCGGAAACTCCGTTCCGGTTCTGCGTGTCGCAGGGAATCGAAAACGAGAATGTGGCACCAGGGGCACCATCGTTCGGCTCGGCCCACAGACGACCGCGGTGCTGTTCGATGATCGAGCGGCTGACGAACAGCCCGATCCCCATCCCGCCGCTCTTTGTGGTGTGGAACGCGTCGAACAGGGCATTCGCGTTCTGCGGCGGGAGGCCCATTCCGACATCCCGGACGGTCAAACGAACGCGATCGTCGCCGGCATATTCGGTTCGGATCAGTAACTGACGCGGTCTGTCATGCACGTCGACCATCGCGTCCGCGGCATTGCGGACCAGGTTCACGATCACCTGCTGGAGCTGAATGCGGTCGCCAGCGACCAGCGGCAGAGCGTCAGCGAGTTCTGAATGAAGGATGACCCGATGCCTCTGAAGATCGTTCGATGACAGCGCAATCACCTCCCGCGTGGCCTCGTTCAAATCCATCGGTTCGACGGTGAACTCCTTCTTGATGAAGAGTGCGCGCAGCCGCGTGATGACGTCGGAGGCACGATTGCCATCGCGAATCGTGCGCCGTGCGGTTTCTCGGGCTCCGTCGAGGTCGGGAGGAACAGCGTCCAGCATCCGAAGGCACGTGCCAGCGTTGGTGACGATGCCCGAGAGAGGCTGGTTGACTTCATGGGCGATCGATGCGGTGAGCGCACTCATCGTCGTGACGCGTGACACACGCGCGAGTTCGGCGCCGGCCTTGTTCAACGCTTCCTGGGCCATCTTGCTGGCCGTCACATCCTGCACCGCTCCGACGAACACCGGCCGGTCCGCGATCCGGTGGGCGAAGCCGCGCAAATGCTTGACGACTCCACGGGACGTCATGATGCGGAAGTAGAAATCAGGGTCGGTGCCGGCCATCGCACGGCCGATCGCGCCCTCGTACAAAGCCACGTCCTCGGGGTGGACGATGGTGCCCAGCCTCTGAATCGTTACGGGAGACCCTGGTTCGAAGTCGCAGATCCGGTAAAACTCGTCCGACCAGAAGTGTTCGTCCCGCTCGAGATCCGATGTGAAGCTGCCCGTTTGACTGAGGCGCTGCGCTTCCGTCAGGTGGTCATAGGCGCGTCGAAGCTCTGCCTCGGCACGTCGTCGCTCCGTGATATCCGTCACGGCGCCCACGAATTGAGGTTTTCCAGATTGCCGCTCGATGTTTTGAAGGACGACGTGCACGTCTTTGATTGACCCGTCCGACATCAGGAGTCTGAGTTCATAATCCATGTCCGCCCCGTCGCGCGCTGAGCGCTCGACCATCTGTCGGGCGACGGCGATATCCTCCGGGTGAATACAGTTGAGAGCCACTTCGACCGTGGGCTTCGTCGATTTTGGCACGTTCATGATGCGGAAGGTCTCATCAGACCAAATCACTTCGCCGGTCGAGACCTCCCACCACAAGCTGCCCGTCTGCGTCAGTCGCTGGCCTTGAGCCAAGAATGCCTCGCTGCGCCGCAGTTCCTCTTCCGCCCGCTTTCGGTCGTCGATGTCGACGATCACACCGTACCAATGAGCGATCCGACCCTCCGTGTCATAGAGAGGCCGTCCAACGGACTGAATCCACCGATACTCACCGTCCGCGCGCCGGAGCTGGTAGACGTCGTCGTAAGACGATCCCGTAGTGGCGGAATGCAGCCACCGTCGGAGGGTCGCATCTCGCTGATCGGGATGGACGAGTTCGAGCCACCGCCCGCCGGACAGACTTTGCGCCGTGTGGCCGAGATATTCGACAGCCCTCTGATTCAGGTAGTCCAGCTCGCCCTCAGGTGTACCGCGCCACACGAGTGCCGGGATCGTCTCGACGAGGAGACGAAACTCACGCTCGCCTTCGCGTAGAGCCTCCTCGGCCCGCTTCAGGTCGTCGATATCGGTCAGCAGCGCGTACCACTTGACCACGTTCCCGCCGGTATCACGAAGGGGAAGGGCGCGAAACTGAAACCAGCGGTAGACGCCGTCGAAACGTCGGATACGCGCCTCCCAGTCGGATGGGCGACCCGAGGTGATCAGGCCCGCAAAGAGCTCAACGACGCGCGACCGATCATCCAGATGAAGGATGTCATTCGTCGCCCATTCTTGCAGTTCCTCTCTTGACCTCCCGCAGTATTCGACCACGCGGTCGTTCACCGCCGCCAGCTCTCCTGACGACGTGAGAATGGCGACCAGGCCCGGAATGCTGTCCACGATGAGGCGCGACTCACGCTCGCTTTCGCGCAACGCTTCCTCGGCGCGCTTCCGATCGTCGATATCGGTGTGCAGGACATACCATCGAACGACGTCCCCATGGGCGTCGCGAAGGGGTAGCCCGCGCACCTGAAACCACCGGTACCTGCCGTCGAAGCGGCGGAGTCTCTCCTCAGTGTCGTAGGGGTCGCCGGTCGCGAGGGAATGCGTGAACGCGGCTACGACGTGCGGAAGGTCGTCGGCGTGAACGGCGTCGCTCGTCCCCCACTGCTTCAGCTCCTCCGGCGTTTTCCCGAAATACTCAATCATTCGATGGTTGACGAACTCGACCTCGCCGTTCGGCGCCATGATCGCGGCGCCTGCCGGGATGCTGTCCATGACCAACTCCGCATTGCGGGCGCTTTCGCGAAGTGCGTCATTCGCGGTAGCAAGGTCGCGCGCGTACTGCGATAAGCGATTGTCAATGTCCACGACGATTTCACTCAGCGCGTCCAGCAACCTGCTGACAGTCGGAGGCGCTTCGCGGTCGGTCCACAAGCCTGGCGAAGCCACCAGACCTGCAAGATCGTTCACACAGGTACGCAGCCGTGTGATTTCGTCGGCAGAAGACTGCTGTCTGACCTCCACGTTACACCTCTGTCGAAAGCCGTAGAGCGTTTGGTCGACCCAACCTCAGCACGTCCGATACAGGTCTCGTCGATACCTTCGTCTGATAGACCTGCCGCTCGGCATTTGATTTCATACGTGCACCAGCTGATCGTCGGCGCCGCAGCGGGCATGTTGTCTGCGCATGCGCACGATTGTGGTCGAGGGGAGCGATAAATGGAAGACAACACCTTGGTAGAGTCAAGCGTCTCCGCAACGATCAACGCGCCAATCGAGAACGTGAATATCCCCGCGTGGTGCTTCACGTTAGCGGAATCGGAATATCAAGCGTGCTCGCCCGCGCACTATTCGGCCGGCACGACGACGGCGCCGGATGGCCGTCGAATGTCCATTAACGTCGAGGTCATCGGGGGCAGTCTGATCGTGCAGCACTATGTCGAGGAAATCGGCCGGCCCGATCATCTGAGGCTCGCGTCCGACTCCGACGTCTTCACGCCGACCGGTCGCACGAAGATTGCGGTCATCTGGGACCTGCGGGTCAAGAAGATCGACGACACGACCTGCGAGTTCACGAACACGGTGCACAGCTCGGCGACGCCGGAACTCCTAGAGTTCCTGGGCAAACAAGGCATCCCATTCGACGTGTTCCGCGCGGCGCGGCGCCCGATGTCGGAGGCGCACAACCGGCAAGAGACGCCGCTCTTCGCCAAGAGCATCGAACGCCACGCCATGGCTCGGCACGGTGAGGCAGTGGCATCATGAGACCCGACGCATATGACGTGAGCTCGACGGCGCTCCTGCTGATCGACCCGTACAACGACTTCATCTCCGCGGGCGGCAAGGTCTGGCCCCGGATCAGCGGGGTCGCCGAGGCCAATCACTGCGTTCAGCACATGTTGGCCGTTCTAGAGGCCGCGCGAAAGGCAGGACTCCGCGTCTTTTATGTGCTACATCGTCGGTATCGGCCGGGCGATTACGAGTCGTGGAAGCACATCGCGCCGGTTCAGAAAGCGGCGTTCACGTCGAAAGCCTTTGAGTACGGAACGTGGGGCGGCCAGATCCGACAGGAGTTCCAGCCGCAGCCCGTCGATGTTGTCGCGTCGGAACACTGGTGCTCGAGTGGGTTCGCCAACACGGATCTCGACCTGCTGCTGAAGCGCCACGGCATTCACAGAGTCATCGTTGTTGGCCTGATCGCTCACACGTGTGTAGAGGCAACCGTTCGCTTTGCCGCTGAACTTGGGTACGCGGTCACGTTCGTAAAGGATGCGACCGCCGACTACTCGGACGCCCACATGCACGCCGCACTTGAGATCAATATCCCAAGCTACGCGAGCGTCATCGTCACCGCGAGCGAGGTCATTGAACGCTTGGGATCGGCTCAGACAGTATGACCGAGCGGGTTCAGGAGGCAGCCGTGCGCCGCCGTTCGGCGCACGGCCGATCCCTATGCCTTGGCGAGAGCCGGAGCGCTCTCGACAACGCGCCGCCCAAGATGGCGCTCTAAGTCGCTGTCGACGTTGAGTCCCAGTTCCTCCAGTCTGGACAGTCGGGCCACGGGTCCCGGGCGTCCGAACGCTTGACGGAAATCCTGTAGCGCGAGCGGAAACTCGCTATCTGGCGGCAGCGTCGCCCGATCGACGTGTGCTTTGGTTCGTGCGATCGCATCACGATCGAAGGCCGCCAACCGCAACGCCATCGCCTCCACTTCGGCGTCCAGCTCGTTGTCCGCGATCGCGCGATTCACGTAACCGTACTGTTCGGCGCGTCCGCCGTCGAAGTCGTCGGCGACGAGCAGAATCTCCAGCGCACGCCCACGTCCAACCAGCCTGGAGAGCCTGGCCATCGGACCGCCGCCCGGAACGAAGCCCGCGCCCACTTCAAACTGGCCAAGCACGGAGTGCTCGCGTGATGCAAAACGCAGATCGCATGCGAGGATGAACTCGCTGCCAGCGCCGCGAGCACGGCCGCGGATCGACGCAATACTGACCACCGGAGCGCGCGACAGGCGCACAGTGACGTCGAGCCAGCCTGGCATGCCGGTGGGCCCCACAGGCAGGGCTGCTGTCTTCGCTGGATCTTTTTCAATGTCGTAGTGGGCGAGGAAAAAGTCGGGGTTGGCGCTGTCGAACACGACCACGTTCAGTTGAGCATCGCGTTCGATGAGATCCATGAGCTGCGACAGCTCGGTGATCGTCGTGGCCGTAATGGTGTTGATTGGCGGATGGTCAAAGGTGACCCGCCAGTAGCCGGGATGGCGGCGATCGAGTCTGAAATGCGTCCAGGACGTGTTCATGTCTGCTCTCCTCAGCTCTGGAGCTCGATCGGACCGTGAACCGATGACGAGCCCGCGAAAGTGTCGGCCGCTGGTGTGACGAGTGCACGATGCGCGATGGGCTCCTCCTGGTGACGAACGGGATCCCTACGAGCGATGCCTCGGTGTCTAAACAAGCTGCTGTCCGCCATCGATGTCGTACGTCGCTCCGGTGAGAGCCGTGTTGGTCATGATATGTACGGCCAGCGCGGCGACGTCGGCCGGCCCGACCACGCGTCGGATGGGAAGCGTCGCGCGGAGCTGATCGCGGCGCGCTTCGAGCCGGTCACCAAGGAGCGACGCCGACAACGGGGTGTCGACGAAGCCGGCGGCGATGAGATTGACGCGGACGGGCGCGAACTCGAGCGCGAGGCTCGCGGTGAAGGCGGGCATCGCCGCGGTGGCCGCCGATACGAGCGCGAGCCCACGGCCTGCGCGCCGCCCGCCGGTGCCGCCCATGAACAGCAGCGTGCCTCCGGGCCTGACTTTCGGGGCGGCGTTGCGCGCCACCCAGAATGCCAGCAGCAGGTGCTCGCTGAGGGCGAGACGCGCCTGTTCGAACTCAATCTCCTGCAGTGGCCAGTAGCGCGGGCCCGGCCCGGTGAGCATGACATGATCGATCGGTGCTGGCAGATCGCGGAAGAATGACTCCAGCAACGCGGGATCATTGGCGTCGAACGCGGCCGTGCTCAGCGCACCAAGTTCGCTCGAGGCCTGCTGCAGCCGCTCCGCAGTCCGCCCGGTGAGAATGATGTTGGCCCCTTCCGCGCGCGCGCGCCGCGCGGTTTCGAACCCGATCCCCGCACTGCCTCCGATCACGACGACGGTCTGCCCGAGCAGTGCCGGTTCGCGATCGCGGAGAGCGTCGGTCGGGGCGGGACTCATCAGAAAGTCTCCTCTCATCGGCGAGCAGGTTCCACGTTCAGCCTGCCGGCCTGGGCCGCCGCGTCGGGGGTTTTTCCCTGCTCGCGCGCAACGATGTAGGCGGCGTACCACTGTGACCAGTGGTGCTTCGGAGCCGTTGGCTCGTACTCGCCGTGGTGCGTCTCGGCTTCCCGGAGCAGTTCCATCAGCGTCGCCACATCCGGGCTGCTGAGTCCTCGCCCGGGCAGCCGCGTCTTGATCTCCTGCAATAACCAGCTGTTGCCGTCCGGATCGCTGAACGAGGCAAAGGTTCCGTATGAGTTACCCTTCGGGTCGGGGCCCGGCGCGGGTGGTTCGCCGAAGTGGTTGAAATGAAACGCCGGGCTGACGCTGGCGCCGCGGCTGTTGAGCTCGGCCCGTGCCGCCTCCAGGTCGGACACCACGAGATAGAGATTCCTGAACGATCCCGGCGTTGCCGTCGTCAGTCCCTTGCCGAAATGGATTGAGCATGGCGACCCGGGCGGCGTGAACTGCACGACGCGCCATTTCTCGCCGGCTGCGAAATCGGCGTCGAGGCGCCACCCAAGGCCCTCGTAGAACCGCTTCGCACGGTCCACGTCGGACACCGGTATCACGACGACCTCAAGCTTCAGGTCCACAGTCGCGGCGGCAGGGACGCCGGCGGGTTGCTGTTCAGTGCTCGCTTGCATGCTGCTCATGGTGTTCTCCTTGGCCCGCGACCTTCGCCGCGAGCTGATTCAGGCTCTCCCCAAGCATCCGGTTGAACGCCGGAAACGGATGGATGACGTCGGCGAGAGTGTTTAGTGGCGTTCCTAGTTTGATCGCGAGCACGAACTCGCCGACGATCTCGCCTGCGCGCGGCGTGACCAGCGTCGCGCCGATCAATACGCCCCGCTCTCGGTCAGCAACCAGCTTGAGCGCGCCCCGGTGAAAGTCATGGATGTAGCCGCGCGCGGTTTCCGCCGGATCGGCACGGGCGACGACGACGTCGATGCCTCTGGCCCTCGCGGCGGTCTCCGACAGCCCGACCGATGCGACTTCTGGATCGGTGAACGTCACGCGAGGGACCGCAGTGTGATCGGCCCTCGCATCCATGCCCCTCAGTCGGCGCGCGACGATCTGCCCGTGGTAATAGGCGAGGTGGGTGAACCCACCGAGTCCCGTCACATCACCGGCTCCGAAGACGCCGGGCTGGGCTTCGAGCGTTGATGGGTCGACCTTGAGCCACCCGCGGTCCGTTTGTGCGAGTCCGGCTGCGCGCCACGCCTCCACGTTAGGACGGCGGCCGGCGGCCACCAGCAATCGATCGGCGCGCACCGTGGCGCCGGATTTCAAGTGGATCACCACGCTCGAACGTTCGTGCGACGGTCCCATCATCGGCTGTTCGACGCCGACACACGGATCGCCGATCGTCAGCATGATGCCGTCCGCCTCCAGATGCGGCTGGAGCGCCGCACCCGCCTCGGGCTCCTCGAGGCCAAGGAACGTGGGGCCGGCTTCGATAATGTGCACTCTGCAGCCAAGGCGGGCAAAGGCCTGTCCAAGTTCGACGCCGATGGCGCCGCCGCCGAGAACCGCGAGCGACACCGGCAGTTCCCGTGGAATCGCCGCCTGACGGTTGGTCCAGAAGTCCACCGTGTCGAGGCCAGGGATCGGTGGGATCGCCGCGGTACTGCCGTTGGCGATGACCACGGCGCGCCGCGCGACGAGCTGCTCGTCTCCGACGGCAACGGTGCGCACATCCGTCAGGTTGCCCTCACCGCGAAAGAGCCTGGCCCCGGTCGCCTCCATCGCGGCGGCAGGCCGGCTGTCGTCGAGGTTGCGCGCCATCCACAGCACGCGGGTGGACACCTTGGGGAAGTCGACCGCCCAGTCCACGCGCGACGCGGCGAGGACACGAGCGCGACCGGCCTCGCTCAACGTCTCACCTGAGCGGAGCAGAGTCTTGGACGGCACGCAGCCCCAGTACGGACACTCTCCTCCGACTAGCTCTCTTTCGACGACCGCAAGCGTGAGCCTGCTGTCCTGAAGGCCAACAGCAATCGC
>JBKOWS010000055.1:0-100199 GCA_046724565.1 Actinomycetota bacterium
TTCTTGTCGCTCGTCTCGCCGAAGAGCCGCTTGCCTCTCCCCAGCACGACCGGGTAGACCATCAACCGGAGCTCGTCGACAAGATCGTGGTCGAGCAGGTACTGCGCGAGTTGCACGCTGCCGTGCACGACGATGTCCCCGTCGTATTGATCCTTCAGCCTCTCCAACTCCGCCGCGATGTCGCCCTTCAGCACCGTGGAGTTGTTCCACTCGGGCTCCGACAGCGTCGACGAGACAACGTACTTCGGCATGTCGTTGAACTTGTCGGCGAACTCGCCGTCTCGTGACGGCCACGCGTCCGCGAACCCTTCGTACGTCACGCGTCCGAGCAGCAAGGCATCAGACGCCATGGTCTCGTCGAGCTTGAACTTGTCGCCCTCGTCCCCACGCGAGATCTCGAAGCTCCAGCCACCGTACTTGAAGTTTTCGGATCCGCCCGGGTCCTCGACGACGCCGTCGAGCGAGGCGAATTCCGTCACGACGATTCTGCCCATCTCGGGTCTCCTTTCGATGATTGTTGCCGGCGATATGACCGGTCAGGCCGCACGAACTCATCGGTGATACGACCGGCGGAGAGCGATGCCGAGGGAGGTCTAGGCAGTGGCAGTAATGGTGATGCCGCCGCGCGCCTTCTGCTCGAGAGTCACGGTCACGTCGTCTGCACCGAGCCCGAGAGCCTCGGCGACGTCGTCGCGGATCTTCACCGCCAGGGCCTCGCAGAAGTGTCCTTCGTTTCGGAAGCTGTTGAGGTAGAGCTTCAGGGACTTCGACTCGAGGCAGCGGTCGGTCGGGCTGTACTCGATCGAGGCCACGTAAAGGTCGGGCTGGCCGGTGACCGGGCACACCGACACGAGTTCGTCGCTCGTCAGCTCGACAAGTGCGACTCCCGGATTGGGGAACGTCTCCAGCCCCGCGTAGTGCTCGTTGCCTGCATGGCCGAGGGCCACGAACTCCGTCGATCGCGTGCCTGCGTCCATCGCCCGTACTGTACGCGCATCATGGCCGCCCGGGTTTACCTCGCCGGACCGCCCTTCGCGGAGGAATACCGGCGTCGCGCTGCTGCGCTTCTCCGCGAGCGGGGACTCGAGCCTGTCGACCCGATGCGGCGAGACTTCCGCGGCAACACCGTCGGCCACGAAGCCGAGATCGTCGAAGGAGACCTCGAGGACATTCGGGACTGCGACGTCGTGCTGGCCGCTTTCACCGCTTCCGACGAGGGGACGTCGATGGAAGCTTGGTACGCGCATTCCGTCGGTAAGCCGGTGATCGCGTACACCGGCGGCTCACCCCTCCATCCCTGGGCCGCCTACGTCGCCGTCGAGACGGCTGCCGACCTCGAACATGCGGTCACGATGCTGGTCGAAACGCTGAACGGGTTCCGGGCTGAGCAGTGAGACGCTCGTACTTGCTGCCTCTGCTCCTGCTTTCGGCGATCTGGGGCTCCTCGTACATGTTCATCAAGGTCGGAGTCCGAGACTTCTCTCCCAGCGCCATGGTCGAGTTGCGCCTCCTGCTCGCGGGCGCGGTCCTCGTTTCATTCCTCGCGGCCCGCCGAGGCGTGCGCGCGATTCGCGCCGCCCTCGCTCCGGGGGCGGTCGTGGGCGTCGTCGGGATGGCGATTCCGTTCGTGCTGATCTCCTGGGGCGAGACGCATGTCGACTCCGGCGTCGCGGCCGTCGCGAATTCGTCGGTCCCGATCTTCGTCGCACTCCTTGCGCTTTGGTTCGCTGCGAGTGAGCGCTCGAGCGGGCTCCGAGTCCTCGGCCTCGTGATCGGTCTCGCCGGCGTCGGTGTCGTCGCAGGAGTGCATCCGAGCGGCGGCTGGTGGGCGGTTGCAGGAGCGCTCGCAGTCGTGCTGGCGTCCTTCTGTTACGCGGTCTCGAGCCTGTACATCCAGCGCAGCCTCGTGGTGGGCGGCGTCGAGCTCGCGGCCGCGTCGGTGCTTTACGGCGCGGTCGCAATCCTTCCATTCGCTCTCGCCAGCCTGCCGGACTCGGTCGGCTGGAAGTCCCTGGGCTCGGTCGTGATTCTCGGGATCGTCGGGACCGGCCTCGCCCAGTTGATCGTCAACCACCTGATCGGCGAGCATGGTGCGGCCCGCTCGATGCTCGTCAACTACCTGCTCCCCGTCTTCGCGCTTCTCTATGGCGCCACCATCCTCGGCGAGCCGCTGACCGGACCGAAGGTGGGTGGCCTCGCGCTGATCCTGGTCGGCGTCACGCTTGCCTCCGGCCTCCTGGCCGTGGGCCTACGGTCGACGCGGGCCGTGCCGGAGTCGTGATGACGGATCGCATCGTCCTCGGGGTCGACGTCGGCGGCTCACACGTGAAGCTGCTGCTTTCGGCCGGCACCGAGGAGCGTCGGCGGTTCGAGTCCGGAACCGATTTCGGGCCGCAGCAGCTGCTGGAGGGTGTGAAGGCCGAGACGCGCGACTGGTCGTTCGACGTTGTTTCGATGGGGATTCCCGCCGTGATCCGTGACGGTCGCGTCGTCAACGAGCCCGTGAATCTCGGCTCCGGATGGGTGGGATTCGACTTCGAGCAGGCGTTTGGCAGGCCGACGAAGGTCCTGAACGACGCGGCGATGCAGGCGCTCGGCAGCTACGAGGGAGGCAAGATGCTGTTCCTAGGCCTCGGCACGGGTCTCGGCTCGGCTCTGGTGGTCGATGGTGTCGTCGTTCCCATGGAGCTCGGACATCTTCCGTTCCGGAAGGAGACGTTCGAGGATTACGTCGGCCAGGACGGACGACAGACGCACGGGAAGAAGAAGTGGGAGAGCGCAGTCGCCGAGACGATCGAGAGGCTGAGCGCGGCGCTCGAGCCCGACTACGTCGTCCTCGGCGGCGGCAACGCCGACAAGCTCACCGAGCTCCCACCGAACGTGCGCCTCGGAGCGAACACGAACGCGTTCCTCGGCGCGTTCCGTCTCTGGGATCCGACGAGGGCGGATTTGGCGATGAGGTAACACCATGGTTTCGGTCCGGTGGCGGAGCTTTGGCAGCTCACAGCGTCGGCACAATCGAAGTGCAGCGCTCTCCCAGACCGCAGGAGGAATCATGAGCGAGCCCTGGCCGCGGGACGAGCCCGAAAACGAAGAAGCAGCGCCGCTCGGCGACGAGCCGGAGCAGCAGAGCGAGTTGGCCGTCCCGGAGCTCGACGACGACTGGGACGACTAAGGAGACTTAGTCTGGTTCCGTAGAAGGGGCGCGCAGCGCGGCTCGTGCTTTTCGGCGAGGCGGAGCAAAAGTCCGTGCAGGCTCGCGCGCTCCTTCTCGCTGAGCGGAGAGAGGAATTCATCGTCGATCTGCGCCGAGAGCGCACGCAGGCGTCGCAACATCTTCTTGCCCTCCGCGGTCAGACGGACGATGTGACGGCGGCGGTCGTTGGGATCGCGGCGCCGCTCGACCAGCCCCTGCTCTTCCAGCTCGTCGAGCAGTCCGACCAGCTGCCCGCGGTCGTAGCCCAGGGTGTCGGCAATCGAGCCCTGCGTCTCGTGCGAGCCTTCGTCCAACACGACCATGATCGCGTGGTGATACGGGTGCACGCCTGTGCCTTCGTAGGCCTTCATCGTCCGCTCCTTGACCGCGAAACCCATGCGCTTGAGCAGGAACGAGGCCGAAGCCACCAGCTCCTCGGGTAGCCGAAGAGCCTTCGGAACGGCGACGTCGCCGGGGCTAGTGATGGTCATGCGAATAGATTAGCGCGGCCAAGCGTTGGTCTGCTATAAGATTGAGATCATCAACGATTGTGGAGGCCAACCGCGTGAGTATTAGCACAAAGACGGACCGGCGCTGGAGCGCGTTGGCCCTGATCGTAACCGCCCAATTCATGGTCATTCTCGACGTCGCCATCGTGAACGTGGCGCTGCCGTCGATCAAGTCGGACCTGCACTTCTCGGAGACGAACCTCCAGTGGGTTATCTCGGCGTACGCGATTCTGTTCGGCGGCGTCTTGCTCCTGGGTGGCCGGCTGGCCGACCTGCTCGGTCGCCGCCGGCTCTTCGTGGCCGGACTTTCTCTTTTCTCCGCGAGCTCGCTGCTCTGCGGCCTGGCGTGGTCCGAGGGCTCGCTGATCGCCTTCCGCGCAGTGCAAGGGCTCGGCGGGGCGCTGCTCGCGCCGGCTGCCCTTTCCTTGCTGATGACGATCTTCGCCGAGGGCCGGGAGCGGAACCTCGCGCTTGGGATCTACGGCGCGGCGTCCGGTAGCGGTGCCGCCGCCGGCGTCCTCCTCGGAGGGCTGCTCACCTCGTACCTGAGCTGGTCCTGGATCTTCTTCATCAACGTTCCGGTCGGCGTTGCCGCCATCGCGCTGGCCCCGGTCCTGCTCCGGGAGAGCCGGGCGGATCTTGCGCATCGCCACTTCGACGTCCCGGGCGCAACCTCCATCACCGCCGGCCTGATGCTGCTCGTCTACGCGACGACGCGCGCAACGAGCGACGGCTGGGGTGCGGGCAGCACCATCGCGCTGCTTACGGGCGCAGCCGCCCTGATCCTGGCGTTCGTTGCAATCGAGCTGCGTTCGCCGTGGCCGCTCCTGCCTCTGAGGATCTTCCGCCGGCGGACGCTCACCGCCGCCAACGCTGCGATGGCGATCATCGGCGCGGTCGCGTTCTCTCAGTTCTTCGTTTTGACGCTCTACCTGCAGGATGTGCTGCATTACTCGGCCGTGCAGAGCGGCGCCGCGTTCAGCGCGTTCGCAGTGTCCGTCGTCGTCATGTCGAACGTCGCCCAGGCGGTCGTGGGGCGCCTCGGCGTCAGGCCCACGCTCACGGCGGGGTTGCTGGTCTCCGCGGTGGCGGTTGCCGGGCTCACCCGACTGCCGGTCGATGGCCACTACTTCTGGGATCTGTTCCCGTGGTTCGTGCTCGGCGGTACGGGAATGGGACTCTCGTTCGTCCCGGTCACGATCGCGAGTCTCATGGGCGTCGAGCGCTCCGATGCCGGAGTCGCATCGGGCCTGATCAACACGAGCCGTCAGATCGGCGGCGCGATCGGGATCGCGGCGATCAGTGCGGTGGCCGCGACCTCGACGAGTCACTACGTGAGCTCACACGCTGTGTCCGCGACCAGCGGCGTCGCGCTCGATCACGGGTTCCAGACCGGCCTGTACGTCCTCACCGGACTGCTGGTGCTCGGCGCCCTGATCGTGGTCACGCTGCTGAGGCCCGCTCCGGCGCCGAGCGCCGACGCGGTGCCGGTGGATGAAGAGATGACGCCGTTGAAGGAGGCCGCGTGAGCGGACTCGTGGAAGGGGAAGGGGGAAACCGGGAGGTTTCCCCGCTCGACGTCTTCGACGTTCGCGGCGATCTGAGCGGCGCGGGCGTTGAAGCGAACAGTCCAAAAGAAGGGGGCTCGTGGGGGAAACATGGTTTCCGCCACGCGAACGAGCCGAAGGCGAGAGAGGAGGCAGCATGACATCCGCCGCCGTAGCAGGGAGCAACTTCCGCGAACTCGACGACCTTGTCCTCCACCTGAAAGGGCTCGTGCTCGTGCGCCGGCTTCGCGCGCAACGCGGGGCCGAAGCCGAAGAGCTTCTTATGTACCGCGCCGAGATCGATCGGGTTAGAGACAGGCTTGCGAGCCTCGTCAGAGGACGAACGGACTAGCGGAGACCGGACAGCGTCGCGAGATCGGCGCTGTCCTTCCGCGCGACAACCGGGTCGTCCCGAACCTCGGCCTTGTCGGACCGGAGGGCGCCGAGGCTGATCACGCGAGCGCGGACGCCGTCCAGGTCGGCGATGTCATTCCCCCAAAGGCGCCCTCCGGCCAGGCTCCGCGCCGCTGGACGAGCGGCGTGTAGATCTCGCCCGTCTCGTCCCGCGCGAGGAAGGCGAGCTCGAGGCGGACCGTGCCGCGTTCGTAACCTGTGTAGCCGTCCTCGCCGCGCTCGGGCGCGGGTGACCAGCCGTCTGCCGCGAGCAAGGCGGCGATCCGGGCGAGGTCGCTCTCCCACACCGCGACGTCGACGTCAGCGTGTGCCCGCGTGATCGCGCCGGCGTGGAAGTCGACCGCCCACCCTCCGAAGAGCCAGTAGTCGATGCCTTCCTGCTGGAACAGCTCGTTCAGGCGGGACAGCAACTGCAGTTGTTCATTCGCGGACATCGTTCATGAGGCGACCGCCGCGGTGCTCCCTGCGGCTCCGGCGGCCGCCTCCTCGTTTCGGCGGATCAGCAGGTAGCAGGCAAGCAGTGCCGCGAGGATGGCCTGGCGCTCGTCGAGTCCGGCGTTGATGTTCACCTCGCCCGAGGAACGGATGAGGCCGCTTCGGACTCGCGCACTCACCAGCGGTTGCCCATCGGCGCCCTCGAACCCGAACCCCTGCTTGTGGCCGAGGCGCTTCCATTCGGCGGTGAGCCCGTCGAGCTGGAGCACCCGCCGTCGACCGTCGGGCTCGAGCCGGGCCAGCTCGCGGCCGGTTGTTCCGTCGACGACGGCGTACCCGGACCGGATCCGGCCGCGCCGCTCAATCCGGATCTCTCCGTCGGGCGTTTCAGCTTGCGCGCCGGAACGGAACATCGGGATCCGAAGCGACGCCCTTGGTTCCGCCCCCTGGCGGAGCTGCCACTCACGTCGGCGCGCGCTCGGCTGGGTGAGCGTCCAGGTCCTCGGCTCGTTCTCTTCCATGCCGTTCACGCTACCCGCCGAGGTTGGGCGATTATGCGAACATATGTTCGTGTTGGAAGGGACGATCCTTCACGCGGACGTCGACTCGTTCTATGCCTCGGTCGAGCAGCGCGACGATCCTCGGCTGCGCGGCCGCCCGGTCATCGTCGGCGCCGGAGTCGTCCTCGCGGCGAGCTACGAGGCGAAGGCGTTCGGCATCCGTACGGCGATGGGCGGCGCGGTGGCGCGGCGCCTGTGCCCGTCGGCGGTCGTCGTCTCTCCTCGCATGTCGGCGTACGCCGAGGCCAGCAAGGCGCTCTACCGGGTCTTCGACGACACGACGCCGCTGGTCGAAGGGCTGTCGATCGACGAGGCGTTCCTTGACGTGCGCGGAATGAAACGGCTCGCCGGCAGTCCGACGGACATCGCGGTGCGGTTGCGGCGTGAGATTCGCGCCCGCGTCGGCCTCCCCGTCACGGTCGGCGTGGCACGAACGAAGTTCCTGGCAAAAGTCGCGAGCGGCGTCGCGAAGCCCGACGGTTTGCTCGTAGTGCCGCCAGAACGGGAGCTCGACTTCCTACACGCTCTCCCGGTCGAACGGCTTTGGGGCGTCGGTGTGGTAACAGCAGAGAAGCTGCATCAGATCGGCATCACGAGCGTCGGAGAGGTCGCCGCGCTGCCGAAGGACACACTGGTGTCGGCGCTCGGCCGGGCGGTCGGACGGCAGCTTCACGCGCTCGCGCACAATCGCGATCCCCGTCAGCTTCAGCCGCGCCGGCGGCGCGGGTCGATCGGATCGCAGTGTGCGCTCGGCCGCAAGCGCAGGTCGGCCGAAGAGGTCGACGCCGTCCTCCTCGGGCTCGTCGAACGTGTGACGGGACGCATGCGCAAGGCGCATCGGGTCGGTCGAACCCTGACGCTCAGGCTTCGTTTCGACGACTTCTCGCGTGCGACCCGCTCGTTCACGCTGAACGAACCGACCGCCGAGACCCGGACGATCTTCGACACGGCGCGCGCGCTGTTTGCGACGGCGACCCCGATGATCGAGCGCCGAGGTCTCACGCTCGTCGGCGTTGCCGTCAGCAACTTGCAGAACGACTGTCCAGCGCAGCTGGTCCTGCCGTTCAACCGTCGCAGCCGCATCGAGCTCGACCTCGCCGTCGACGAGATCCGGAACCGCTACGGCTCCGCGGCGATCGTCCGCGCCGTGTTGCTGGGGCGTAGCTCTGGACTGTCGATTCCGCTGCTTCCGGACTAGCCCGAGTACTCGAAGTCGCGGCGGAACGCGCACGTGCCCCGTAGCTCGAAGGCGAAGGGCGGATCGTGGACGAGGACTTCGTCGTTGATCAGTTCCGTCCCCGGACGGTCGTGGCCGGGGACGATGCACGACACCGCCGAGTCCGTGTCGAACGGCCTTGTCGCGCGGAGCACGATCGCGTCGCCAACACGTGCCTCGCCGTCCCCGAACTCGATTCGAGCTCTCCGCACCTCCGCCGAGGCAACCGGCTTTCGAACCCACGGCAGCGTCCCGACGTGCTCCCCGCCGAGCCGGCCGAGCAGGAGCTCGCCGAGCTCGTCCGGGCCGTCGACGTGCAGGACGAGGGTCCAGGGCGACCGAGGCTCCTCATCGTCGTAGGAATAGGTCATCAACGCGCCGCTGCCCGAGAGGTCCACTCCGTCCGCCTCGCCCTCGTCGATCCGCCAGCTGAGCACTCCGTAACAGGTGCCGTGCGTCGACCGTCCGTCCGACGTGCCGTCGACCCTGCGGCACGGGCAGATCGCGTCGCAGTTGCAGGCCTCGAGGTAGGTCCCGGCGATGTGGAAGCTCACGGCGGCCGGCCGATCATAGATCCGACCCAGGTCGAATCAGGGTCGGCTCAGGGTGATTCCGGATAGGCGTCGAGACCAGACTCGGCAATCCTGGAGCCATGAGCGAACGCACCCACACAATCGAGAACGGAGCGGTGAAGCGACTGGAGCGGAGCCGCTCGGATCGGATGGTTGCCGGCGTCTGCGGGGGCCTGGCACGGTACTTCGACATCCACCCCGCCTTCTACCGGGTCGGTTTCGTCGTGCTGACGTTGCTCGGCGGCGCCGGCATCCTCATCTACGCGGCCGCTGCCCTCGTCATCCCCGACGAGGGCAAGGAGGACTCCGTCGCCACGGCGGCGCTTCGCAATCGTCGCGACCGGCCGTGGCCGCTGATCGGCCTGGCACTCGTCGGGGTGGCGCTTGCGTCGTTGCTCTCGCAGGCCACGCTCTGGCCGCACGGTGACGCGTGGTTCGTGCTGCTGGTCGCCGGTGCCGCGATCTTGTGGATCACCCGTCACAGCAACAAGGTGGCCACCGGCGATGCGGGGGCTCTCGCTGCCGAAGACTCACGGCGATTGCGACGAGTCTTCAAGGGCCTCGCGATCGCCACGGGCACGATCGTCGCGTTGACGCTCGTCGCCGCCGCCGTCTTCGCGTCCATCTTCCACGTACACGTCGGCAGGGGCGTCGGCGACCGGAACTACGTCGTCGCAGGAGCAGACGATCTGCACCGCAACTACCGGCTCGGCATCGGGGACCTGACCGTCGATCTGCGGAACGTCCGTTTCCACGACGGCGAGACGCACGTCGGGACGCGCGTCGACGTCGGCAATCTCCGTGTTGTCGTGCCCGAAGGGGTCGCACTGCGCGTCAACGGCGATGCACAACTCGGGCAGGTCAACGTGCTCGGAAAGACGGCGGACGGTCGAAACGTCGACCGGCATGTCGACCAGACCGGAAAGCGTGTTCTCGCCCTCGACGCACACGTCGGCGTCGGCAAGGTGACCGTGACCCGCGCCGTACGATAGGCGCGGATGCCGCTGCAAGCCTTCACGACGAGCGCTGACGGCCGCGTGCTCGCCGGCGTCTGTGCCGGAATCGCACAGGCGCTGGGCGTGGACGTCACGCTCGTCCGGGTCGTGTTCGCGCTGCTCGCGCTTGCCGGCGGTGCGGGAATCGTCCTCTACTTCGCCCTCTGGGCGTGGTCGAAGTCAGAGCGAGAGTGGTGGACGGTCCTGCTATTTCTCGTCGCCGGGTCGCTGTTGCTGAAGGCGGTCGGCGTCCCGGGTCGCGCCGTCGCCGGCATCGTCCTCGTTGCGGCCGGTCTCACACTGGCCTGGCGGAGGGGCGGGAGCTTCCGTCCCGACGCACCTCTCTCGTACGGGGGCATTGCGCTTGCCGGATTCGGCGCCGTCCTGCTGCTGGGGCTAGGGAGTGCACCGACACGTGTGCTCGCACCCGGTGCCGTGGCCGGAGCGCTGCTTCTCCTCTGCGGTCCCTGGCTGTGGCGCCTTGCCCTCGAGCGTGACGCCGAGCGGGCTGCGCGGATCCGCACGGAGGAGCGTGCCGACGTCGCGGCGCGTGTTCACGATTCCGTGCTCCAGACTCTCGTTCTCATCCAGCGCCACGCCGATGAGCCGCGTCGTGTCTCGTCGCTCGCGCGCCGGCAGGAACGCGAGCTGCGCGGCTGGCTCTACGCGGACCAGCCGCTCGGCGACGACGGCTCTTCGCTCGTTACCGCCCTCACAGCGGCCGCCGCGGACGTGGAGGAGCTGCACGGAGTACGGGTCGAGATCGCCAGCTCGGGCGACGCGACGCCCGACAATGCGCTCGTGCTCGCAGCGCGCGAGGCGATGACGAACGCGGCGAAGTTCGCAGGCGTCGAAGAGATCGACGTCTACGCGGAGGTCGGCGACGACGCGGTCGCGGTGTTCGTCCGTGACCGCGGGGTCGGATTCGATCCGGCGGCCGTTCCGCCTGACCGGAAAGGGATTCGCGAGTCGATCATGGGACGACTCGAACGTGCCGGCGGGAGCGCCACAGTCTCCAGCCGGCCGGGGGGCGGAACCGAGGTCGAGCTGAGGCTGCCGCGATGAAGCGCCGCGTCGTTCTCGTCGACGACCACGGCCTCTTCCTCGCCGGCGTTCGGGCCGAGCTCGGCGATGCGGTCGAGGTGGTCGGCGAAGCGCAGACAGTTGCCGAGGCAGTTCCCCTGATCAAGGAGCTGGATCCGGATGTCGTCCTGCTCGACGTCCACCTCCCGGACGGCAGCGGCGACGCGATCATCAACGCCGTCGGCCCAGAGCGTCCGGGGGTCAAGTTCCTCGCGCTCTCGGTTTCCGACGCCGCCGAGGACGTGATCGCTGTCATCCGGGCCGGCGCGCGCGGATACGTCACGAAGACGATCGACCCCGACGAGCTCGCGGCGGCGATCGAGCGGGTTGCGCACGGCGATGCCGTCTTCTCGCCGCGACTCGCCGGGTTCGTCCTCGACGCTTTCCGCGCTGGCGTGGAGGTCGCCGGCGACGCGGATCTGAACGAGCTGACTCCGCGGGAGCGCGAGGTGCTGCAGTTGATCGCCAGGGGCTACATGTACAAGGAGATCGCCGCGCGGCTCCATCTGTCGGTCAAGACGGTCGAGAGCCACGTGTCGAACGTGTTGCGGAAGCTGCAGCTGTCGACGCGGCACGAGCTGACGCGCTGGGCGACGCAGCACCGCCTGGTGTAACTCCGTCAGCCCGGAAGCTCGGCCAGCCGCTGCTCGAGGAACCGTCGCTCGGCGTCCGAGTGAACGAGCTCGAGGGCCCGGTCGTAGGCGACGCGGGCGTCGTCGACGCGATCAAGCCGACGGAGGAGCTCCGCGCGCGTCGCGTGCAAGTAGTGGTAGCGGTCGAGCTCCAGGTGTTCGACCAGCTCGAGCGCGGCCTCGACATTTCCGGCTTCGGCGATCGCGGCGGCCCGGTTGAGCTCCACGACCGACGAGCCGGTGAGGCGCGCAAGCTCGCCGTACAGGGCGGCCAGCTGGGTCCAATCCTGCGGCTCGTCGAGATGCAGGGATGCGATTGCCGCCTGAAGCACGTAGGGTCCGCGGCCGCCGAGCGCCAACGCGCGGTCGAGCGCCGCCCGTCCCGCCGCGATCTCTTTGTCGTTCCAGAGCGAGCGGTCCTGGTCGTGGAGGAGGACCAGGGCGCCGTCTGCGAATCGTGCCTCCCGGCGTGCGTCGTTCATCAGCATCAGCGCCAGCAAGCCGTGCACTTCCGGCTCGTCGGGCATCAGCTCCGCGAGTGCGCGTCCTAGGCGGATCGCTTCGACCGCGAGCTCGCCGCGGCCGCCGTAGCCCTCGTTGAAGATCAGGTAGACGACCGCGAGCACAGCCGCGAGGCGGTCGGGGAGCAGATGCGCCGGCGGGACTCGGAACGGGATGCCGGCCGCCTTGATCTTGTTCTTCGCCCGGACGAGGCGCTTGGTCATCGTCGCCTCGGGAACGAGGAAGGCGCGCCCGATCTCCTCCGTAGTCAGGCCGCCTAGCGTGCGAAGAGTCAAGGCGACCTGCGCATCGATCGCCAGCGCTGGATGGCAGCAGGTGAAGACGAGCTCGAGCCGTTCGTCGGGGATCATCGTCTCGTCCATCTCGTCCTCCACGGATTCCCGCACTTCGAGCAGGCGGACCTTCGTCGCGAGCGTGCGATCCCGGCGGATTCGGTCGATCGCGCGGTTGCGCGCCGTCGTCATCAGCCAGGCCCGCGGGTTGTCGGGCGTCCCGTCGAGGGGCCAGCGCTCGGCCGCGAGCGCGAAGGCCTCCTGGGCGGCTTCCTCGGCGAGATCGAAGTCGCCGAGGAAGCCGATGAGCCCTGCGAGGACGCGCCCCCACTCGTCGCGAAAGACCTCCTCCAGGCGCACTAGCCCTGCTTGGCGGGCCTGATCTCGATTGCCCCGCCCATCCGCGCGGCCGGGACGCGCGACGCGAGCTCGATCGCCGCGTCGAGATCGTCGGCCTCGTAGAACAAGTAGCCTCCGAGCGCTTCCTTGACGGCGACGAACGGCCCGTCGGTCGTCAGCGTTTGGCCGTTCTCGACGCGGACGGTGGTGGCTGTCTCGGGAGAGTCCATCCAGAATTCGGAGGGAGTGACCCCCGGCGTCTCGTTGATCGCCTGGTAATCGGTGTAGACGGCCTTCTGCTCGTCCTCCGAGAGGTTGTCCCACTCAGGGGTGCCGGGCAGAGGGGTGTCGCCTTGATGGATCAGCAGCATGTACTTCATCGCTCCTCCTTTGGTCGGACTGGTCGCCTCTGAGACGAACGGAGGACCGGAAAAAGGACAGCCTAGTGGGGCAATCTTTGTAGGGTCGTCAGCGTGGACAGTCCGCAAGGCGGCATCTTCGCGCTCGGGACGGCCTCTCACGCCTACCTGGAGTTCGATGCCTCGGGCTTGCCGCCGGCGTCGGAGCTCGTGCCGGCGATCGCGTCCCTCCGCGAGCCGAGGACGACGATGGGCGGGGTCAACCTCGTCGCCGGGTTCCGGCCGGAGCTCTGGCGTGAGGTCGCGCCCGGCGATGCGCCCGCAGACGTCGCGGGGTTCAACGCCGACGTTGCGGGCGCGGACGGATTCACCATGCCGGCGACGCAGCACGACGCCGTGCTCTGGCTCTCCGGGAGCGCCTACGACGTCGTGTTCGAGGTGGCTCGGAAGGCGATCGTGGAGCTCGCACCGCTCGCCTCGGTCGCGGCTGAGACCTCGAGCTGGCCCTACATGCATGACCGCGATCTGACCGGCTTCATCGACGGGACCGAGAATCCGACGCTCATCGACGCGCCCGGGCTCATACTCGTCCCGGAGGGAAGGCCCGGAGAAGGCGGGACGCTCTTGCTGCTGCAGAAGTGGGTGCACGACGCGACCGCCTGGGAAGCGCTTCCGGTCGAGACCCAGGAGCAGGTGATCGGGCGCAGGAAGCTGGACAGCATCGAGCTCGAGGACAAGCCTGCGGACTCGCACGTCGCGAGCACGGACCAGGACGAGTTCGGCAAGATCTTCCGCCGCAACATGCCATACGGAACGGTCACCGACCACGGGACCATGTTCGTCGGCTTTAGCTCCGAGCAGCGGCCGCTCTCGTCGATGCTCGAGAGCATGGCCGGTTTGCAGGACGGGCGGCGCGACGCGCTCACGAAGTACACGAACGCCCTGTCGGGCGCGTACTACTTCGTGCCGTCCGCCGATTCGTTGCGTCGCGTCGCGCCCGCACCTTCCGAACTTTCGTAGCTCGGATTCACCACCCTTGCACGGTCGGGTTGCCGCGCTGTAACCCATCACCGCCTCGCGATCCTCGACCCTGCCGCCTGACCGTCAATCGAACTTCGGGGAGGCAAGATGAGGTCGTTCAGGCCTCGCGGCCGGCCGTTGGCGCTGCTCGCAGTTGTAGCTCTGGCGCTCGCGGCGTACGCAGGTATCGCCCACGGATCCGGCCCGGCATCGCCGGGCCAGGGCAACGGTCCGGAGACGTACACCGTGGGGCTCTTCGGCGACATGCCGTACAACGCGCAAGGCAAGGCCGACTACCCGTACCTGCTGCACGGCATCAACAAAGGCAGCGTCGCTTTTTCGATCTTCGACGGAGATCTCAAGGCGGGCGGGGACGGACCCTGCAGCAACAGCCTCTATACGTAATGCGATCGCCGGCTTCAACTCGCTCAGCGTCCCCTGATCTGGGTGCCGGGCGACAACGACTGGACAGACTGCTGGGGTCGCTATGGACCGGGAACGCAGCCGTACTCGGGCCCGATCGAGCGACTGAACCACGAGCGCTCGCTATTCGCTTCGACGAGCCAGAGCCCTGGCTAGAAGAGGCTGACGCTGACCCGTGAGTCGAGCGAGGGCGGCCAGTACGCGATCTATTGGGAAAACGTTCGCTGGGTCTACGGACCTGTCGCCTTCCTCGGTCTGAACGTCCAGGGCTCGAACGACAACTACCCCTACCACGACACGGACGGGTCGCCACTGCGTGACGACGCCGAGATCACTCGCCAGCGCAACGAAGAGATCGCGCCCTCGGCGCGGCGAGCACGGACCGGGTCCAGGCCAGGATCGATCCGAAGAGCCGGAACCTCTTCGTCTTCGAGCCCATGATCGTCGCGGTCACGGCAACTAGCTAGGCCGGAGAGCGCACGCGGAGGCCCTCGCTTGAGCAGGGGCCTTCGCGGAACCGGTAACCGCGGACCCTGTCGACGACGAATGTCTTCGGGTACGACGCCGGCGGTCGCTCGGTGTGCCCAGCGGGGAGCTCGTAGATGCCGAGCATGAGCTGCATCGGGTAAACGGGCGACTGGTCGACGACCTTCACGGGCTCGCCGTCCACGAAAAACGTGACGGCCTGCGCAGTCCACTCCGCCGCGTATTCGTGGAGCTCACGAGCATCGATCGGGATCGTCTCGCGTGAGAAGTCGTCGACGATGCTCGGATCTCCGAAGGGATGGACGCCCACGCCAACCGCCACGCTCTCCGCGCCGATGTCACGCCCGAAGATCTCGCAAACGCAGATCTCGGCGGAGCGCTGCGGCTCGTCCTCGTAGCCGATCATCCAGAGCGCGACCATGGCCTGCGGGTCGTCGCTCGCCCTGGCGCGCAGCTCGATGCGGCCGTACAGCGGGGTGTACAGACGGACCGCCGGCTGTGCCTCGCGCACGACAGCGGCCGGGTTGAAGCGATGCTGGCCGAAGTCGCTGCCCACCGGACCGGAGAAGGCTCCGGTCTGCAGCGACGACACGCGCACGTCGCCGTCGAACTCGGGACACCAGGGCTCCTGCTCGACGTCGATCCTCAGCTCGAGCCTCCCGTCGCGGAGCTCGTAGCGTGCGGCAGAGCGCTCTCGGCTGCTCCAGTGCGGGAGGTAGTACGGCAGCCAGCGACTGAGGTCGAGCTCGCCGCCGTCGAAGGTGTCCTCGAACTCCAGCTCGAAGGCCATCCCTCCAGAGTGTGTCGGACCGGATCGTTCCCGAACGACGTCGAGGTAAGGGCGGTCCCAACCGCATCGATACCTCGCATCTACCAGCCGGTAACCCAGCGCCTCTTCTCGCCCGCGTAGGTTCGTGCGCTGGTTCCACGACGCAGGGAGGGCTGATGAGGAAGCTGATCGTGCTGGGTGCGGTCGTGGCGGCGGCCGCGTTGGCACTTGCAATCGCCGCGTCTGCCGGCGACGGCACGCTAATCAACGGCGGTTCAGCCAATTCGTCGACTATGGCCGTCTACGGAGACGCTCCGTACGGCACCACGCCGACCGACACCGCCTAGTTCGAGGCGACGCCGGCGTTCATCGATTCGGTGAATGCCGATCCCAAGTCGATCTCGTGCTGCATGTCGGCGACATCCACCCCGGCAAGCAGTACTGCACGAACTCCTACGACGAGTCGATTTACGACCTCTGGACGCAGTACAAGGATCCGCTCGTCTGCACCCCGGGAGACAACGAGTGGACCGACTGTCACAAGTCCGGAGAAGGAGGAAACGTCACGGATGCGAGCGGCAATTACGTGGACTACGCCAACGGCAATCCGGTGGCCAACCTCGCGCTGATCCGATCGATCTTCTTCGCGCAACCGGGCGTCACGCTGGGAGGACGCAAGAAGCAGGTGATCTCCCAGGCCGACAGCTTCGACCCGGCGCACCCCGCCGACAGCCAGTACGTCGAGAACGTGATGTGGGAGCAGTCGAAGGTCCTGTTCGTCGCGCTGAACATCCCGAGTGGCTCGAACAACGACGCCCACCTGTGGTACGGCGCCGCGATCACCGGGACGCAGACTCAGGAGGCGGGCGAGCGAACGGGGGCCGACCTGCGCTGGCTCGATGCTGCGTTCGCCGAGGCAAGAGCCGACGGCGTCAAGGCCGTGCTGATCGCGGTGCAGGCCGACATGTGGGACCTCGACGGCAAGACGCCGGCCCATCGAACCGGGTACGAGCCGTTCGTCTCCAGCATCGCGTCGCACACGCTGGACTTCGGGAAGCCCGTCCTCCTCTTCAACGGCGACTCGCACGTGTACCGGTCGGACAATCCGTTGTCCGCCTCCGACCCGCTCAACTACATCCATCCCGGTTACAACGTCCCGAACTTCCATCGCGTCGTCGTGCACGGGAGCACGTTCCCGCTCGAATGGCTTCGGCTGACGGTCGATCCGCAGGCAGACAACGCTCCGGACGCAAATGCCTTCGGACCGTTCAGCTGGGACGAGGTCCAGCCCTGACCTAGTCGGGGAGCAGGGCGATCAGCTCTGCCAGCCGCCGCCGGCCCTCGCCCAGGAGGAAGTCGCGCCGCTCGACAGGCTCGAGCAGCGCGGCTTCCTTCCACAGCGAGCGCCCGGCGATGAAGCCGGACGCGCCGCCCGCGAGCGCCTCGCGCAACGTGGTCGTGAACGTCTCGTGGTCGACGCCGGCGGAGAGCACCGCCCAGGGGACCGAGAGGCTGTCCGTGAGACGCCGGCACGCTGCCTCGCTCCCGGGCGACTCGAGCTTCAGGACCTTCGCGCCGCACGATTGGACGAGCACGGCGGCCTCGAGCCCGAGCTTCGCCTTGCGGCGCTCGTACCGCGCGGGATCCTCGTCGCTCAGGCGGTAGGTGAGGACCTCGACGAAGAGGGGCAGATCGGCGGCGGCGCAGGCGTCCGCATGTCGGGTGACGAGCAGACCGTTCGGCCCGGCCGCGTCCTCACGGTCGGGGCGGACGTAGACGAGCAGCTTCGCCGCCGTGCCCCCGAGCCGGCGCACGTCGGCCGGCGAGAGCAGCACCTCTGCCACGCGGAGCCCATCAAGTGCGCGCGGACCGCTTCGCTCCGTGGCGACGAGGATGCCGGTGTCTCGAGGAACGACGCTGTCGTCGACGAGCGCAGGGAGGGCGAACTCGGGATCCAGGAGGACGCCGCTTGCGTCACGCCCGAGCGCCTCGACGATGTCCGCCTTCAGCCCGCGAAGCTCCTCCGCCGTTGCCGGCAGGCCGGCCCGCTCGCGGAGTGCCACGAGGCTCTGCCGCTGGTCGTTAGCCACGATCGCAAGCCACCCATCTTCGGTGGTGAGCTGCTGGAGGGCACGGGACTCGGCCGTTGTGCGCACTCTTGCTCGTTTATATCCCAGCTGGAACACTTCCGCGCATGGCTCCTCGGATCGTGTTCATCGGCGCGGGCAGCGTCGAGTTCACGAAGAACCTCCTCGGCGACATCCTCTCGTTCCCTGAACTGGCCACGAGCGAGATCGTTCTCCACGACATCGACCGCGAGCGGCTCGAGGCGGGAGTGGCGATCGCCGGCTGGACCGTCGATGCACTCGGCGCGGGTGCGAGCATCTCATCGACGCTCGACCGGCGTGCCGCGCTCGAGGGCGCCGACTACGTCGTCAACATGATCCAGGTTGGCGGGCACGACGCGACGCTGATCGACTTCGAGGTGCCGGTTCGCCACGGCCTCCGCCAGACGATCGGGGACACACTCGGGATCGGCGGCATCTTCCGCGCGCTGCGGACGATTCCTGTGATGCTGGGAATCGCCGCGGACATGCACGAGGAGTGTCCCGACGCCTGGCTCCTCAACTACACGAACCCGATGGCGATGCTCTGCTGGGCCGTGTACGAAGGATCGCCGGTCGACCGCATCGTCGGACTCTGCCACTCCGTCCAGGGAACGACGCGGCGTCTCGCGGAGCTGGTCGGCGTGCCGTTCGAGGACGTGACCTTCCTCGGTGCGGGCATCAACCACCAGTCCTTCATCCTCCGCTTCGAGCGCGACGGAGAGAATCTCTATCCACTCCTCGACGAGGCGATCGAGCGCGACCCCGAGCTCGCGCGGACGGTTCGCGTCGAGCTGTACCGGCGCTTCGGCTATTTCCCAACCGAGTCGTCGGAACACGGAGCCGAATACGTGCCGTGGTTCCTGCGTCACGACGAGCTCGTCGAACGCTTCCGCATCTCGGTTGGCGAGTACGTCCAGCGGAGCGACGAGAACCTCCGCGAGTACGAGCGCATTCGCGCGGCGCTCGCAGCCGGGAGCGGATTCGAGATCGAACGGAGCCTCGAATACGCGTCGCTGATCATCCACTCGATCGAGACGGGTGCCGAGCGGGTGATCTACGGGAATGTTCGCAACAGCGGTCTGATCGACAACCTCCCGGACGGCTGCTGCGTGGAGGTTCCGTGCCTGGTTGACCGTGCCGGCGTTCAGCCGACGCACGTGGGCCCGCTTCCCACGCAGCTCGCCGCGCTGAACCGGACGTTCGCCAACGTCTGCGAGTTGACGGTGCGTGCTGCTCTCGACGGAAAGCCGGAGCACGTGTACCACGCGGCGATGCTCGATCCGAACACCGCGGCGAGCCTGACCCTCGACCAGATCGAGGCGCTCGTCGACGATCTCACTGCGGCGCACGGCGACGCACTGCCGGAGGGCCTGCGGACGGCGGCTGCGGCGCGGCGTTGACCGTCAGGCGGTGGTTACCGCGATGCCCGCCTCGCGGAGCGCGGCGAGCTCAGCCGCCTCGGCGACCGAGTCGGTGATCAGCTCGTGCACGTCCTCGGCGGGGCAGATGCGCGCAAACGCTGTCTGGCCGATCTTGGAGCTGTCTGCGACCACGAGCGCGCGACGCGCGCGTTCGATGAGGCCGCGGTTGGTGTGCGCCTCGGCCTCGTGGTGCGTCGTCAGACCGGCGGTGCGCGAGATCCCGTCGACGCCGATGATCGCGAGGTCGAGGTTCAGTCCCGTGAGGCTCGCCTCCGCGAGCGGGCCGATCAGCTCGTAGGACTCCGGGCGGGCCACCCCTCCCGTGACGACGAGCTTGAGGTTCGGCCGCACTGCCAGCTCCGCGGCGATGCTGAGCGAGTTCGTGACGATCGTCAGGCGCCGGCGATCGGAGAGCGCGCGCGCCACCTCCGTGGTCGTCGTCCCGCCGGTCAAGCCCACGACCATGCCCTCCGAGACGCGTTCGGCTGCGGCGGCCGCAATCCGCCGCTTCTCCTCGCCGAAACGCGCGCTGCGATAGCGGAGCGGTAGCTCGTACAGCACGCCGTGCGCGACCGCGCCGCCGTGTGTCCTCGAGAGGAGCCGCTGCTCCTCGAGCAACTGGAGGTCGCGCCGCACTGTCGCGGCCGAGGCGTCGAGCTCCGAAGACAGCTCGGCCACTCCCACGCCGCCGTTCGCCGAGAGGCGCTCCAGGATCGCCGCGAGCCGCTCTGCCTGGCGCATTCGGCCAAGTGTAGACCTGTTTCCGGCGACTGAACGTTGCTTTATGAGCGGATCTGGCGTATCTTCGCCACTTGTGAGCGCGATCGAGCAGGAGATCGCCAGCCAGCCTGCTCTCTGGCGCCGCGCCGCCGCTCTCGCTCAGTCCGGTTCCGGCGACCTACCCGTACCCGGGTCACGCCTCGCGGTGATCGGCTGCGGGACGTCGCATCACATGGCGGCGGCATACGCGGCGGCCCGCGAGGCTTCCGGCGCCGGCGAGACGGACGCGTTCGCCGCCTCGGAGGTTCCGGCCGCACGTCGGTACGACGCGGTTCTCGCGCTGTCGCGCAGCGGCACGACGAGCGAGGTAGTCAGCGCACTCGGCGCCTTGCCGGACTCTGTCCAGACGCATGCGGTCGTCGGCGTTGCCGGTACGCCGATCGCCGCCGCAGTCGCACAACCTGTCGTACTGGACTTCGCTGACGAGCGGTCGATCGTGCAGACGCGCTTCGCCACGACCGCGGTTGCGTACCTCCTCGCTGCTCTCGGCTTCGACCTGGAGGCGGCGGCGGGGGAAGCGGAGGTCGCCCTCAACGCGAGGCTTCCGGTCGACCCGCAGGCCGTCGACGCGTTCGTCTTCCTGGGGCGAGGCTGGACGGTCGGTCTTGCCGCGGAGGGAGCGCTGAAGCTCAGGGAGGCAGCGCTGGCCTGGGCCGAGGCCTATCCCGCGCTCGAGTACAGGCACGGTCCGATAGCCCTGGCCGCGGAGGGCACGGTGGTGTGGCCAATCGGGGAGGTCGAGGCCGACCTGGTCCACGACGTCGAGGCCACGGGCGCATCGGTGGTCGGCGCCGGCCTGCATCCCCTCGCCGAGCTCGTGCTCGTGCAGCGGACCGCAGTGGCCATGGCGCGGGCGCGATCGCTCGATCCAGACAAGCCGAGAAACCTCACCCGCTCAGTGGTCTTGCGATAGACGGAGAACTAGAACTGCAAATCAGGAAAGGTGGTCAGCTCATGAAGCGGCTCGCTCTCGTTGGCCTCGTCGTTGCCCTCGCGGCCGTGCTCGCGACGGTCTCGCTCGGTGCGTCGAAGTCGCCCGTGCAGATCGTGATGTGGCACGGCTACACCGACGTCGAAGGGAAGGCCCTCAAGGCGCAGGTCGACGAGTTCAACCGGTCACAATCGGCTGTGCGGGTAAAGCTGCAGTTCTACGGAAACGCCGACTACGCGCTCCAGAAGGTGCTGACCGCGATCAGCGGAGGCAAGTATCCCGACATCGCGTACCTCTACGGCTCGTGGGCGGCGAACATCGCGAAGAGCCCGAAGACGCTCGACCTGACGCAACGGGTGAAGGAGCCAGGCTTCCGGTTCAACGACATCTGGCCCGCGGCGCGTCTCGCAGCGACTGTCGACGGCAAAGTTGTTGGCGTACCGGCGCTGATCGACAACCTCGCGCTCGTCTACAACAAGAAGCTCCTCCGTCAGGCCGGCGTGCCCTTCCCGACCGCGAACTGGACGTGGGCAACGATGACGAAGACGGCGAAGAAGCTCACGAACCGGTCGAAGAAGCAGTTCGGCTGGGCCTACGTCAACGACGGAAGCGAGGACACCGTCTGGCGCTACTGGGCTCTCCTCTGGCAGGCCGGAGGCGACATCCTCACGCCCGACGGTAAGAAGGCGGCGTTCGATTCCCCCGCGGGCGTCAAGGCACTCACGCATCTCCAGCGGATGGCGAAGGACAAGTCGATCTACCTTGACTCAGGCAACGGGAACTACGCGAATCTGTTCAACTCCGGCCGCATCGCGATGCTCTACACGGGACCCTGGGATCTGAGCAGCTTCACCAACGTCAACTACGGCGTGCAGATCCTCCCGGCCGACAAGAACCACCAGACGATCGCCGGCCCCGACAACTGGGTCCTGTTCGACAACGGAAAGGATCGCTCGAACGCCGCCTGGACGTTCATGAAGTGGTTCATGTCGACCAAGCAGCACTTGAAGCTCGCGATCGCGACCGGCCAGCTCCCGATCCGGCAGTCCGAGCTGAAGCAACCCGGCTACAAGGCGTACACGAAGAAGTATCCGGGCATCAAAACGTTCGTCGCCAACCTGCTCAACGCGAAGAAGGTGCGGCCGGTCGACACCAGGTATCCGCGGATCTCGGAAGCGGTCGGACAGGCGGTGCAGGCGGTCCTCCTTGGGAAGGCCGACCCGAAGAAGGCGCTCGACGACGCGGCCGGGAAGGTGGACAGCATCCTGCGTCGTCCGACGTGAGCGAGTGCGACTGAATCGCTCCGAGCACGCCGCCGGCTGGCTCTTCGTCCTGCCGGCGGCGCTGCTGATCGTCGGCTTCGGCCTGATTCCGATCGGCTGGGCGCTGCTGCTGTCGTTCCAGTCCAGCGACTTCGTCTCACCGGCCCACTGGGTGGGCCTGGCGAACTACCGCGCGCTCCGGAGCGATCCCGAGTTCAGAGACGCCATCGGCCGCACGCTGGTCTATACAGCACTGTTCGTCCCGATCACCGTGCTCGGGGGATTGGCAGTAGCGGTGGTGTTGAACGCCAAGGTCCGCTTCATCAGCATCTACAGGACGGCGGTCTTCATTCCGGTCGCCTGCTCGACGGTCGCGACCGCGATCATCTTCAACTGGCTGCTGGAGCCGACCTTCGGCGTCGTCAACTACGTGCTCGGCTGGGTTGGGCTCGGCCCGTACGGCTTCTTCCAGAATCCCGATCAGTCGCTCTATTCGGTCGTGCTGATGACCTCCTGGGGCTGGATCGGGTTCAACGCGATCGTGTATCTCGCTGCTCTGCAGAGCATCCCCCAGGAGCTCGTCGAGGCTGCGGCGATCGACGGGGCGGGCCGGTTCACGACCTTCCGCCGGATCGTCTGGCCCTTGCTCGGGCCGGCGACGCTCTTCCTCGTCGTGTGGGCGTCGATCAATGCGTTGCAGGTCTTCGACGAGATCTACGTGTCCACGCGGGGTGGGCCGCTCCACTCCACGACGGTTGTCGTCTACTACCTGTTCCAGCAGGCCTTCCAGTTCTTCGCCGCGGGTTACGGCGCTGCGATCGCTTACGTCCTGTTCGTAGTGATCCTGCTGTTGACGCTCCTGCAGTTGTGGGTCGCAAAACGCCGGGTGCACTACTCGTCATGAACGAGGAAGCGATCCGCCGAGGACGGCTCCCGTTCAGCCCGACGCACCTGATCCTGATCCCGCTCGCGCTCCTGATGGTGACACCGCTCGCCTGGATGGTGATGACGTCGATTCAGACACCGGACGAGGCGCGAAGGTTCCCGCCGGTTCTGCCGTCCGGGATTCACTGGCAGAACTACACCGACGCCATCCACGCAGCGCCGTTCGGTCGCTTCTTCCTCAACTCGTTCCTCGTCACGGGGGCTTGCGTGGTCGGCAACCTCGTGCTCTGCAGCCTCGCCGGCTATGCGTTCGCGCGGCTTCGCTTCTTCGGGCGCGACGTTCTCTTCGTGATCCTGCTGGCGACGCTGATGATCCCCTTCCAGGTGGTGATGATCCCGATCTTCCTGATCATGCGCCACCTCGGACTGGTCGACTCGCTCGGGGCACTGATCCTGCCCAACCTGGTTACGCCATTCGGCATCTTTCTCATGCGCCAGTTCTTCCGGACGCTGCCCGTCGAGCTCGAGGAGGCCGCGCGCATCGACGGTTGCTCCCGGCTCGGCACGCTGATCCGGATCGTGCTCCCGCTCTCCGGGCCCGCGCTGGCCACGCTGGCCGTGATCGCCTTCCTGTGGAACTGGAACGACTTCCTCTGGCCGCTGGTGGTGATCCAGTCGGAGCACAACATGACGCTGCAGCTCGGGCTCTCCACGTTCCAGGGCGCGCACTCGACCGCGTGGACACTCCTGATGGCCGGGAACGTGCTCGCGGTGTTACCGATGCTGGTGGCGTTCGTGCTCGCTCAGCGGCACTTCGTCAATTCGATCGCGTCCGCCGGCATCAAGGGCTAGTGGCTCACGACCTCGTCGTCCTCGGCGACTGCAATCCAGATCTGCTCGTCACCGGCGCGGCCGAGCCCGAGTTCGGCCAGGTCGAGCGGATCGTCGACGACGCGAGGCTCGTTATCGGTGGCTCGGCCGCCATCACCGCCTGCGGCGCTGCGAGGCTGGGGTTGCGCACCGCTCTCGTCGGCGTCGTGGGCGACGACTTCCTCGGGCGCTTCATGCGTGAGGCGGTTGGCGACTTCGGCGTCGACGTGTCGGGCGTCGCCGTCGACGTCGATCGCCCGACCGGGATCTCGGTCGTGCTCGTCCGCGGTGACGATCGCGCCATCCTCACGGCACTGGGGACGATCCCCGAGCTCTCGGCCGAGGTCTTCGAAGGCGCCATGCTGCGAGAGGCCCGCCACATTCACGTCAGCTCGTACTTCCTCCAGCACGCGCTTCGGCTGGAGCTGCCGGCTTTGCTCTCCGAGGCAAAGTCGGCGGGTGCGACCGCCTCGATCGATCCGAACTGGGACCCGCGCGAGGAGTGGGACGGCGGTCTGCTCGAAGCTCTCGGTCACGTTGATGTGCTGTTCGCCAACGCAGAAGAGGTGCGGCGCATCGCGGGAGACGACGACGTCGAGGTCGCCGCGCGCAGGCTCGCCGAGCACGGAACGCAGGTAGTGGTCAAGCAAGGCGCGGACGGCGCCTTTGCTTTGCACGATGCGGATGTGATCCGTGCACCGGCTCTACACGTTGAGGTCGCCGACACCGTCGGAGCCGGAGACAGCTTCGACGCCGGTTTCCTCGCCGGCTTTCTGTCCGGGCAGCCGATCGAGGCTGCGCTGGCTCTCGCCTGCGCGTGCGGATCGCTCTCCGCGCGCGCGGCCGGCGGGACGGCTGCGCAGCCCACGCTCGCCGAGGCGATGTCGGCGTGATCGTCTGCGTTTCCGCGAACCCGGCGATCGACAAGCTCTTCGCGGTTGAGCGGCTCGGGCCCGGTGCGATACATCGACCCGCGTCGTTCGTGCGGGTCCCTGGCGGGAAGGGCCTGAACGTCGCTCGCGCTGCTGCGACGCTCGGCGCCGATGTGCGCGCGGTCGCGTGGCTCGGCGGCCACCACGGTCGCTGGATCGCAGAGGAGCTCGAGGCGCTCGGCGTCGCTCTCACGCCCGTCTGGCACAGGGGAGAGACGCGCTCGTGTCTCTCCGTCGCGGACGAAGCGACTCAATCGCTGACGGAGTTCTACGAGGATGCATCGCCGGTGACCGTGGCCGAGTGGCAGGAGTTCGTCGAGCGGTTCGGCGAGGCAGTGGAGGGCGCCTCCTGGGTCACCGTGTCTGGATCACTGCCGCCCGGTACTCCGGCAGAGGGCTACGCGCAGCTCGTGCACGGCGCGAACGTCGCGCTCGACACGACGCAGCTCGGCGCCGCACGTCCAGCGCTGTTGAAAGTGAACGCCGCGGAGGCGGCTGACCTGACCGGCCGAGAACCGGTTGCGGCGGCTGAGGGGCTGCACGAGCGCATCGGCGGCAACGCTGTCGTGGTCACCTTGGGCGAGGACGGAGCGTTGCTCGTCGATCCGGCCGGACAGGAGTGGCACGGACGTGTCGACTCGTGGGGCCCGTATCCGGTTGGAAGCGGTGACGCGTTCCTGGCCGGTCTGGTAGTCGCCCTCGACCGTGGGGCGTCGTGGCCGGATGCCCTGAAGGCCGCGCTCGGCGCCGGCGCGGCCAACGCTGAGGTGCCGGGAGCAGGCCGACTCGAGCGCGAACGCGCTGAGCTTCTGGCCGACCGCGCGCTGGTGAGAGAATGAGACGGTGAGCGCGCCGGCGACAACCGACCTCGACCGCGCGCGCATCGCCGAGCTGACCGAGCGAGAGCAGCGTCGCCTCAACGAACGGACGCAGGGCTCGCGCGCCCTCTACGAGCGCGCCCGGAATGCGCTCTCGGGCGGGGTCGCCTCCGCCTATCAGGAACGAAGGCCGTGGCCGATCTACCTCTCGCACGGGCGTGGCTCACACGTCTGGGATGTCGACGGGACGGAGATGGTCGACTTCCACAACGGGTTCGGCTCGATGGTGCAGGGCCATGCCCATCCGGCGATCGTCGACGCGGTTCGGCAGCGCGTCGAGCTCGGAACGCACTTCGCCGCCCCGACGGAAGATGGAGTCGCAGTCGCGGAGGAGCTCAAGCGGCGCTGGGATCTGCCGCGTTGGCGCTTCGTCAACTCAGGCTCGGAGGCGACGATGGATGCGATCCGGATCGCACGTGCTGCGACGGGCCGCGAGACGATCGTGAAGATCTTCGGCTCGTACCACGGTCATCACGACTACGTGATGGTCTCGATCGGCGTTCCCTACGACCAGATCGGCGATCGGGAGCATTACGTGTCGCTTCGGTATGGCGCGGGGATTCCGCAAGCGGTCGCTGACATGACCATCGCGGTGCCGTTCAACGACGCCGGCGCGATGGAGCGAAGGATCCTCGAACTTTTCGAGGAGGGTCGTCCTCCCGCGTGCGTGATCATGGAGCCGGCGATGATGAACCTCGGGGTCGTGCTGCCCGAGCCGGGCTACCTGGAAGCGGTCCGCGAGCTGACACGCAAGCACGACGTGCTCCTGATCTTCGACGAGGTGAAGACCGGGCTCTGCATCGCTGCCGGCGGAGCGGCCGAGCGCTTCGGCGTCAAGCCCGACCTGGTCACGCTGGCGAAGGCGCTGGGCGGTGGCCTGCCGACCGGCGCGATCGGCGGAACAGAGGAAGCGTTCGAGGTGGTGGAGAAGGGCACCGTCTACCAGGTCGGCACCTACAACGGGAACCCGCTGGCGATGGCTGCGGCCCGGGCCAGCCTGCTCGAAGTGCTGACTCCGAGCGCCTACCAGCACCTGGAGGCGATCGAGGCTCGCCTGCTCGCCGGCTGCCAGGAGGTCCTCGACCGTTACGGACTGCCGGGCTACACCGTCGGCATCGGAGCGAAGGGCTGCGTCGTCTTCGCTCCCGAGCCGGTGGTCGACTACGAGAGCTTCAAGCGCTACCAGGACGGGGAACTCGCAGATCTCGCCTGGCTCTACAACATGAACCGCGGCGTCTACATGACCCCCGGCCGGGAGGAGGAATGGACACTCTCGGTGGCGCACACCCCCGAGGACTGTGACGCGTTCATCGCCGCCTTCGATGAGATGGCCGAGGATCTGACGCGGTGACTCTGCTCACTGGGCGGCATTCTGAGTTAGTGGGTTAGAGTCACTAACTTGTTCGTCCGGCTTCGCCGTGCCCCAGGGCGTAGGGTGTTCCTCAATCGACAAGGAGGCTCAGATGGCACTCGCACGTGTGGTGACCTTCGACGGCGTCAGCAAGGACCGCATGGACCAGATGAACCGTGAGATGGAGCAGGGCGAGCCGCCTGAGGGCTTCCCCTCGAGCGAGCTGATCGTTCTTCACGACGCCGACGCTGAGAAGTCGCTCGTGGTCGTCATCTTCGACAGCGAGGACGACTACAGGAAGGGCGACGAGATCCTCAACGCGATGCCGGCCGGCGACACGCCCGGTCAGCGCACGTCGGTCACGAAGTACGACGTGGCAACTCGCATGACGTCCTGACGCGACGCGGCGAAGGTCATTGCTGTGTCGCGATCAGGACGGGTGGCGGGGACGCCTCGGTCAGTCGTCGGGAGCTCCGTGCTCGGCTAGCCACGCCTTGGCCACTCGTTTCTGCGCCCGCGTGAGCCAGGCCTCGACCACGAGCTCCTCGAGCTCGTCGCGGTCGATGCGGGCGAGAGACGGGATGCGCATCAACACGGCCGGATAGCCGTCGAAGTGCGGCGTCGTGAAGAAGACGCCGCGTTCGTCGGCGAGCATGAGCTCCTTCACGCCGAGGTCGGCGACCCGGAACATCAGCACGTCCGAAAGCCGCTCGCCCGTCTTCGCGTCGACCGCATCGGGACGGCGCCCGCGCTGGCAGCAGAAGAGCTTGCCATGGACGCGATACGCGGGCCGGCCGTCGTCGCTTGCCTCTTTCGCCACCTGCGGCAGAGACAGCGCGACTTCGTCGAGGTCGGCCATTGTCGTCACGGCGTCACTTTGCCATCATCGGGTCGTGGCGTACGACGAAGATCTCGCGGATCGCATCCGCGAGCTTGTCGCCGGCGAGTCCGGCCTGACGGAGAAGAAGATGTTCGGCGGGCTCGCCTTCTTGATCGGCGGGAACATGGCGATTGCGGCGAGCGGACAAGGAGGAGTGCTCGTCCGGGTCGATCCCGAAGAGTCGAACAAGCTCGTTGCGAAGACGAATGCATCCGTGATGGTGATGCGGGGACGGCCGATGCAGGGATGGCTGCGAGTCGATACGAAGGACGTGCGCACGAAGAGCCAGCTCGCGAAGTGGGTCGGTCTCGGCACCGGGTACGCGCGCTCCCTTCCCGCGAAGCGATAGGCACTCGTGACCGCAGCTCGCCTGGGGCTCGTCGCGAGCCTTGCTCTCATTGGCGTCGGCTGCGGCACAAGCCATGGTCCGGTGAAGAACGGCTACATCGCGGCCAACTGGCAGGGCCGGGGCATCTTCCTCGTGGATCCGGCCACTGCAAAGCGGCACCTCATCCCACGAACCGAGTCAGCGACGGCGCTCGCTTGGTCGCCCGACGGGCACTCGATCGTGTTCGAGCTCCCCGGCAAGGTGCTCGGCGTCGACGTCTACACGATCCGCTCCGATGGAAGTCGTCGCCGGCTCGTAGCGAAGAATGCGTATGGACCGGCGTGGTCGCCCGATGGCAAGCGGCTGCTGATCGCGCGCGACGTCTGCACGAACTACTACGACGACTGCATCTTCAACGACTTTCGGGTCGACCTGTACACCATCCGTCCCGACGGTCGACGGCTTCGGCACATCGCGCGTGAGCCCGACGGTGTTTTCTCTCCCGCCTGGTCGCCGAACGGCGAGCACATCGCGTTTCTCGGAAACGACGGTGGCCTCTATCTCATGGACGCCGACGGAAAACATCGGCACCGGCTCACGGGCACCTTCGGCAGTGGCCTTTCCTGGTCTCCCGACGGGTCGACCCTTGCCTTCGAGGTCCGAGGCGAGGCGCCGAATTGGGGAGACATCGGCGTGGTCGACGTCGTGTCAGGCAAACGCAAGAACCTCACGCGCCGCCCCGGCGACGAGTCCGGTCCGGCCTGGTCGCCTGACGGTCGGAAGATCGTCTTCCTCGCCGACTTGAACTGCGCCTGGACCGGAAAGTGCAGACCAGACCCCGGAGCCGAGGGCCCGCGCGAGCTCTGGCTGATGGATGCGGACGGCGGCCACTTGCATCAGCTGACCAGGAACGGCGGCCTTGGCTACGGCGACCCGGCGTGGCAGCCGGTTCGCGCTCAGTCGGGCTGAATCTGAACTTTCAGCGCCTCGCCTGACCCGGCGAGATCGAGCGCTTCTGGGAAGCGCTCGATCGGAAAGCGGTTGGACAGGAGCGGCTTCACGTCGACCGCACCGCTGTCGATCAGCGCGATCGCGTCGTGGAAGGTGTACCGGAGCGCGAACGAGCCGTAGATCTCGAGATCCTTCCGGTACACGTCGTAGGGACTGACGGCTACTCGGGCCTCGCTCGGGTTGACCCCGAAGAAGAGGAGCTTCCCCTCGTTGCGGGCGTGCGCGAACATGTGCTCCACCACCGCGGGCACCCCGGTGCAGTCGATGACGACATCGAAGCCGAGTGGTGAGATCTCGCGGAGCGTGTCGGCGGCCGAATCGCCCGCGAGCACGGCGTGGCTCGCACCGAGCCTGGGCGCCAACTCGAGCTTCTCCTGCTTCACGTCCACGACGGCCACGCTTCCCGCTCCGCCGTGCGCGACGAGTTGGAGCATCAAGAGGCCGATCGGCCCCGCGCCGTAGATGAGCGCATTCGCGCCGATCGGAACGCGCACACGCTTCAGGCCGTACACCACGCACGACAGCGGCTCGATGAACGCCGCCGTCTCGAAGTCGAGCTCACCAATCGAGTAGACGTTCGCTTCCGGCGCGACGACGTAGTCGGCGAACCCGCCGTCACGAGTGACGCCGATCGCGCTCCAGCGCAGGCAATGGTTGACCTGGCCCCGTTGGCAGTAGAAGCAGCTGCCGCAGAAGACGTTCGGGTTGACGGCGACGCGCTCGCCGACCTTTCGCTCGACCACCTCTCCGCCCGCCTCGACAATTTCGCCAACCAGCTCGTGTCCGCCGATCAGCGGAAACGGCCCGCCGAAGTCGCCGTCGTAGATGTGCTGGTCGGTGCCGCAGATCCCGCAGGCCGCGACGCGGATCAGGACTTCGTCGACGCCCGGCTCGGGGTCGGGCGCTTCTCGTACCGAGAGCTCGTGCGGCGCCTCGTAGTAGGCAGCTTTCACTTGACGGCTCCGAACGTGAGCCCCCGGACGAGGGAGCGTTGAGCAAGCCAGCCGGCGATGATCACCGGTGCGACCGCTAGCGTCGACGCAGCCGACATCTTGGCCCAGAACAACCCTTCGCTCGTCATGAAGCCCGAGATGAACACCGGCAGCGTGCCGGTGTTCGCGCCGGTTAGATTCACGGCCAGCAGGAACTCGTTCCAGCTGAAGATGAGCGACAGGAGCGCCGTTGCGGCCAACCCCGGACCCGACAGTGGGATCACCACGCGGAACATGATCTGGTCGAAGCGCGCGCCGTCGACAGTGGCCGCCTCGAGAATCTCCTTCGGGAGGTCGGCGAAGAACGACCTCATCATCCAGATCACGAGCGGCAGGTTGAGCGCGGCGTAGAGAAGGATCATCCCGAGCCGGCTGTCGAAGAGACCGACGCGCTTGTAGATCACGATGAGCGGGACCAGCGCTCCCACGACGGGGAGCATCTTGGTGGAGAGCACCCAAGAGAGGACCTTGGGCGTGTGCCTCGACGAATGGAACGCAAGGCTGTAAGCCGCGGGCAGACCGAGGATCAGCGCCAGCAGGGTCGAGCCGGCGGCGAGCCACACCGTGTTCTGCAGGAAGCGGACGAAGTCCGCGTCGAACACTGCACGGTAGTTGTCCAGAGTCGCGTGGAAGATGAAGACCGGCGGGATCGCCGCGGCCTGCGCCTCGGTCTTGAAGCTCGCGAGCACCGTCCAGAGGACGGGGAAGAACACGACGAACGCGACCACATAGGTGAGCAGGTTCAGCCCGAGCGCGGCGGGTTTCAGTTGCAGTCCGCGGCGCGGGCTCAGTCGTCTGACCGTGGCCTGGAGAGCGCTCACGAGGTCAACCCCCGCCTGAAGGTGCGGGTCAGAAGCCTGAGGAGCAACGCAGCGATGACCGAGCTGTAGACGATCGCGAGGACTGCCTGGGCGGAAGACGTGCCGACGTCGTTCGCCTGAGAGATGGTCTGGTAGATGTAGTACGGCACGGTTGTCGTCTCGGTGCCGGGACCGCCCTGCGTCGCGACGAAGATCTCGCCGAAGAGCTGCAGGACATAGATCAGGCCGAGCAGCGTGGCGAGCTCGATGTACGGGCTGAGTAGCGGCAACGTGATCCGGCGGAACTCCATGATCGGACCCGCTCCGTCCATTCGCGCCGCCTCCCGCACCTCGTCCGAGATTCCCTGAAGGCCCGCGAGCAGGATCAGCATCATGAAAGGCGCCCACTGCCAGACCGCCATCGAGATGATCGCGAGCTTCGGATGGACGGCGAGCCAGTCGACCCGGGCGAAGCCCAGAGACGTCCAGACCCAGTTGATGAAGCCGAAGATCGGGTTGAGGAAGAGGTTCTTCTGCACGACCGCGTTCACGGTTGGCATCACGAAGAACGGAGCGATCAGCATCGCTCTGCAGACGCCACGCAGCGGAAAGGACCGGTTCATGAGGAGCGCGAAGCCGAGGCCGAACACCAGCGAGCCGCCGACGATCGCCGCGGTGATCCAGAGCGTGTTGAAAAGCGCGGTGCGGAAGATGGGATCCTCGGTCAGCGTGTAACGGAAGTTGTCGAGCCCGACCCAGGGATGTCCGAGCTCCGGCGACGTGAGGATCCAGGTGTGGAAGCTGTACCAGAGCGTTACGACGAACGGCGCCTGCGTCATCACCACCAGGTAGACGAGCGCGGGTAGGAGCAGCGCGATGCTGGCAAGGCGCGGCGACCGCAGGAACGCCCAGCGTCCGGCGCCGACCTCGACGACCGAAGACGCTGCAGGGGGAGAGCGGACGGTCACGGAGTGATTCTCCGGGGGGATGAGGGCGAGCTCAAGAGCCCGCCCTCATCCGGGAGGAGGACTCGCTCGTTACTTGATGTAACCCGCTTGCTTCATGATCCGGGTCACCTGTTGCTGCGATTTCGAGAGCGCGGAGTCGACGCTCGTCGAGCCGGCGACCGCAGCCGCAAGATTCTGTGTCACGAGTGTCCCGATGTTCTGGAACTCGGGGATCCCGACGAACTGCACGCCGACGTACGGGACCGGCTTGAGCGTCTGCTTCGTCGGGTCGGCCGTGTTCATCGAGTTCAGCACGATCTTCTCGAAGGCGCCTGCTGCTTTCTTGTAGTTCGGGTTCTTGTAGGTGGAGGTACGCGTGCCCGGCGGAACGTTGCCCCAGCCCTTCTTGGAGGCGACGAGCTTGAGGTAGTCCTTGCTGGTCGCCCAGGTCAGGAACTTGAAGGCGGCGTCCTTGTTCTTGCTCGACGCCTCCATCGTCAGAGACCAGACCCACAGCCAATGTGAGCCGCGCGGAGTGACCTGGGTCGGCGCATACGCAAACCCGATATCCTTCGCGACCTTCGAGGCCTTCGGATCTTTCAGCGCGCCTGCGGCGACGGTGGCATCGACCCACATGGCCGTCCTGCCCTGCGCCATCGCCGTGTTGCACTCGGTATAGCCGCTGCTCGTCGCTCCCGGCTCGCCGTACTTCCGAATCAGGTCGACGTAGAACTTGACCGCCTTCTTCGTCGCGGGAGCGGTCAGCTGCGGCTGCCACTTCAGGTCGAACCAGCGCCCGCCGAACGTGTTGATCACCGTCGTCAGCGGCGCCCCGAACTCCCCCCAACCGGGGAGTGCGCGCAGACAGATGCCGTAACGGTTCGCGGAGCGCTTGTTCAGCTTGGCCGCGAACGACCGGATCTGCGTCCAGGTCGGATGCGTCGGCATCTTGAGGCCCGCCTGGGCAAAGTACTTCTTGTTGTAGTAGGTCATCGAGCTCTCGCCGTAGAACGGAACGGCATAGAGGCTCCCCTTGTACGACAGGCCGCGACGAACGTTCGGGAGGAGGTCGTTCACGGCGTACGCCTTCGCGTCGGCGGCGCTCAGCTTGTCGAAGTAGGGGCCGAGATCGACGATCCACTTGTTCTTCGCCCAGATCGGCACCTCGTAGGTGCCGACGGTGGCGATGTCGAACTGCCCTCCGCCGGTCGCGACGTCAGCGGTGACCTTCTGGCGGAGCGTGTTCTCCGGCAGCGTGACGTACTTCACGTTGATGCCGTACTTCTTCGTGAACTCGGACGTAAGGGACTGCATCACGATCATGTTGTCGTTGTTGACGGTGGCGATCGTGAGCGTCGTTGCCTTGCGTGCCGCGGAACCGGCACTGCTCATGGCCACGAGGACGGCGAGACCGACCAGGATGCCGGCGCTCAGACCCGTCGCAAAACGGGACAAACGCATCTTCGCTCCCTTCGTTGAGCCCCGGCCATTGGGGCGGAGAAGCTGTTGCGTTGTGTTATCGATAACGCACCTGCGAGTGCTATCCATAACACGGTTAAAATCCGCTTGTCAAGATTGTGACAGGTGGATGATCTTGGCCGATCAGTGTGGTATTTATCCACATCTGAAGCCAGGTAACACGTCATGAGAGTGACTATCCACGACGTTGCCGCCCACGCCGGCGTGTCGGCGATGACGGTCTCGCGCGTGATCAACAAGAGCCCCCGGGTCAGCGACGAGACGCGAGAGCGGGTCGAGGCGTCGATCGAGAAGCTCGGCTACGTCCCGAACCGGCTGGCGCGCGGCCTGATCCAGCGCAAGACACACGCCTTCGGGGTGATCGTCCCCGACGTCGCCAACCCTTTCTTCACCCTCGTGGTGCGCGGGGCCGAGGAGGTCGCGTGGCGCGCCGGTTACCACGTGATCCTCTGTGACACCCAGGGCGACCTCGAGCGAGAACGCGGCTACATCGAGGACATGATCGCCTTCCAGGTGGCGGGCGTCCTGATCGCCCCGGTCGGCGATCGCTCGCGTCCGCAGCTGCGCCGCTTCACGCGCAGCAACGTTCCGTTCGTGCTCGTCGACCGTTCGATCTCCGGCTTCGAGGCCGACCTCGTGCAGGGCGACAGCATCGCGGGCGCGCGCCGCCTGGTCGAGCACCTGATCGGGTTGGGGCACCGACGGATCGCGATGGTCACCGAGACCACAGACGTCTCGACAGCCCGCGACCGTCTCCAGGGTTATCGGGACGCGCTCGAGCACGCCGGCATCGAGGACGATCCGGAGCTCGTGGTCGAGTCGAGCGCGATCGACCCGAACGTCGCCGCTGCCTCGACGCTGCGCCTGCTGGCGCTCCCCGACCCGCCGACGGCCATCTTCGCCGTCAACAACATTGCCGTCGTCGGCGTTGTCGAGGCCGCACGGCAACAGAAGCTCGAGATCCCCCGCGACCTTGCCCTCGTCTGCTTCGACGACATCGAGCACGTCTCGCGCCTCTATCCCTTCCTGACGGTCATGGCACAGCCCGCTGAGACGTACGGCACGATCGCGACGCAACTCCTGCTCGACCGGCTCAGCGGTCGCATCGCCCAGCAACGACGTCGCGTCGTTGTGCTCCCGGCAGATCTCATCGTCCGCGAGTCGAGCGGCGCGTTCCTTGCCTCGGAGCCGGAGCCCGCGTGACCGTCGCTCGCCTTCGGCTCGCTCCCCTGGGGGAAACCATGTTTCCCCCACGAGCCCCCTTCTTAGACGGACAGCCGGTGGAACCTCCCGGTTCCCGCGGCCACCACGCCCCTTCCCCCGCTCATTGGGCAAAGGTCGCCCAATGAGCTACGGCGGGGTCGAGGCGGGTGGGACCAAGTGGGTGTGCGCGATCGGCACCGGGCCCGACGATCTGCGCGAGGTCGTCACCTTCCCGACCACGACGCCCGAGGAGACGATCAAACGCGCCGGGGAGTTCTTCACGAGCGACGGCTCCGTGGCCGCAGTGGGCATCGGCTCGTTCGGGCCGATCGACCTCCGCTTGGACTCGCCGACCTGGGGCCGGATCACGACGACGCCGAAACCAGGCTGGACGAGCATCGACATCGCCTCGGCACTGGGCGAAATCCTCCACGTTCCCGTCGCCGTCGACACCGATGTCAACGCGGCCGCGCTCGGCGAGCACCGCTGGGGGGCCGCCGTCGGTCTCGACACCTTCTGCTACATCACGGTCGGAACGGGGATCGGCGGGGGAGGGATGGCGAACGGCCGCCTCATGCACGGGCTGCAACACCCGGAGTTCGGGCACATGCGCATCCCGCACGACCGCGAGCGGGATCCCTTCGACGGCGTTTGCCCCTACCACGGCGACTGCCTCGAAGGGCTGGCGTCGGGAGAGGCGATTCGCTCGCGCTGGGGCTTCGCGCCAGAGGACACCTCCGACGAGCGAGTCTGGTCACTCGAAGCCGATTATCTCGCCCTCGGACTGGTGAACGCGATCACCATGCTCTCGCCGCAGCGCATCGTGCTCGGCGGCGGCGTGATGAAGCAGCCTCGATTGCTGTCGCTCGTCCGCGCCCGCGTTCGCAGCCTGCTGGCCGGCTACATCGACGTGCACGAGCTCGACGGCGATCTGTCGGAGTACATCGTCAGCCCCGTTCTGGGCGACCGGGCCGGCGTTCTGGGCTCGCTCGAGCTCGCACGCGGCTCCGTCTGAAGCCGACTCTCGGCGCCCGTGCCCAGCCTGGTCTTCCCGCGCTACCGTGGCCGAATTGAGCACACAGCGTGACCACATCAAGAAGCGTGACCACCTGAAGAAGGAGTACGCGACCGACGAGATCGTGGTCGAGTGGGAGCCACGCCTGTGCTTTCACTCCCAGCATTGCGTACGCGCGCTCCCGCAGGTCTTCGACGACAGCCGGCGGCCCTGGGTGAAGATGGACGCGGCGACTGCCGACGAGGTGGAGGCCGCAGTGGCGCTCTGTCCTTCGGGTGCTCTGAGGACGCGCAGGGTCGGTGCCGAGCCTGCGCGCCTCTCGCGGAGGCTCGAGCTGCGGGCGTCGGAGAACGGACCGCTCCTCGTCTCGGGTGGCGTACGCATCCTCGACGGCGAGGGGACCGTCCTGTACGAGGGAGAACGCGCGGCACTCTGCCGCTGCGGAGGCTCGAGCAACAAGCCGTTCTGCGACGGGACGCATAAGACGAACGGCTTCCGTGGCTGACGACGTCCTGACTCTCTACCAGGCGGAGTGGTGCCCTTTCTCCTCGGCGGTACGGGAAGTGCTGACCGAGCTGGGGCTCGACTTCAGGGCTCGCCAGGTCGAGCCGTGGCCGGAGCAACGCACTGAGCTCCACCGCGTCGCCGGCACCGACCAGATTCCCGTGCTGAGGACCGAGGACGGCGCGCTGTACCGCGGCACCCGCCAGATCTTCGCGCACCTGCGAGAGCGCGACCCGTGGAAGTTCGCCGCTCTGCATCGGCGCCGCTTCGCCGACCATCACGACGCCCGCGCGTCGGATGCACCCGGCCAGCTAGTCGAGTACTTCCGCGGGACGGACGAGCTCGAGGCCGCCGACGGTGCGGCCGCGGAGGCGGAGGTCGTCGACGTCCCGGAGGCAAAGCGGTACGAGCTCCGGCTTGACGGACGTCTCGCGGGGATTGCGGCCTACCACCGGCGGAACAACCGGATCGCGTTTACGCACACGGAGGTGGACGAATCCTGCGAGGGACGTGGCCTGGGCAGTCGGCTCGCCGCCGCAGCTCTCGAGGACGCATCGCGCAAGGGCCTCGAGGTCGTTCCTCTCTGTCCCTTCATCGCGCACTACATCGACCGCCACCCCGAATACGAGAACATCGTCGCCCGGGGCTATCGCGACCGGTGATCCGCCCCCGAGGAGTTAGTGGCTCTGAGCCACTAACTCGGCGTACCCTGACCCGGATGGGCATGTTCTTCCACTCTGCTGAGGCGCCGCCGGAACGGCCGGCGGATCCTGCCAAGCGTCGCGCGAATCTCCGCCGCATCGGACGGCTGTTCGTCCCATACAAGCTGAGGCTCGGCGGCGTCCTGACCCTCATCGTCGTCGCGGCGGGGCTCGGCGTCGTGCCGGCCTTCCTGCTGAAGCACGTCCTCGAGGCAATCGGGCGTAACGACACCAGGTCGCTGTCCCTCAACGCCGGCGGGATGATCGCGATCGCGATCGCGACCGGTGTGCTCGGCGTGATCCAGACCCTGCTCTCCAATCAGGTCGGACAGCGCGTGATGCACGACCTGCGCGCTGCCGTCTTCCGTCACCTGCAGCGTCTCTCGCTCGCATTCTTCACGCGCACTCGCACCGGCGAGGTGCAGTCGCGGATCTCGAACGACATCGGCGGCGTGCAGAACGTAGTCACGAACACGGCGACGTCCATCGCCTCGAACGTGACGACCGTCGTCGCGACCATGATCGGCATGCTGCTCCTCAGCTGGCAGCTGGCGCTCTTCGCATTTGCGCTGATCCCGATCTTCGCCGTGCTGACCCGACGGGTCGGCAATGAGCGGCGGCGGATCGCGAAGACGACGCAGGAGACGCTCGCGGACATCTCGAGCCTGGTGCAGGAGTCTCTCTCGGTCTCGGGGATCTTGCTCGGGAAGACGATGGGACGCGGGAACGAGCTCGCCGACCGCTTCGAAGCCGACTCGCTGCGTCTGGCCGACCTCGAGGTGCGCCAGCGGATGGCTGGACGCTGGGTGATGGCGTCGATCCAGACGAGCTTCGCCGTCATGCCGGCGGCGGTCTACTGGTTCGGCGGCCTCCTGCTGGCTCACGGATCGAACACCATTTCGATCCCGGAGCTCGTGGCGTTCACGACCCTGCAGACGCGGCTGTTCTTCCCGGTCGGATCGCTCCTGGGTGTCGGCCTCGACGTGCAGACGTCCCTGGCGCTGTTCGACCGGATCTTCGAGTATCTCGACCAGCCGATCGACATCGAGGAGAAGCCGGATGCGCTCACCGTTGGCCAGGCCGGCGACGTCGTGTTCGACCGCGTCTGGTTCCGCTACGGGGAGGAGTGGACCCTTCAGGGCGTCTCCTTCACCGTCAAAGCGGGAACGACGACCGCGCTCGTCGGGGAGACTGGCTCCGGGAAGACGACGCTCGGTTACCTGGCGGCGCGTCTCTACGACGTGAGCCGCGGCAGCGTCACAATCGGTGGGATCGACATCCGTGACCTGACCTTCCAGGCGCTGTCCGATCTCGTCGGCGTCGTCTCGCAGGAGACGTATCTCTTCCACGAGTCGGTGCGCGAGAACCTCCGGTTCGCGAAGCCGGACGCGACCGACGAGGAGATCGAGGCGGCGGCCAAGGCCGCGAGGATCCACGACATGATCGCGGCACTTCCGGACGGCTACGAGACGGTCGTCGGCGAACGCGGCTATCGGTTCTCGGGCGGCGAGAAGCAGCGGATCGCGATCGCCCGCACCATCCTGCGGAACCCGCCGATCCTCGTCCTCGACGAGGCGACCAGCTCGCTCGACACCGAAACCGAGCGGCTCGTGCAAGAGGCGCTCGACCGGCTTTCCTCCGGGCGAACGACGATCGCGATCGCCCACCGGCTCTCGACGGTGCGCGACGCGGACCAGATCATCGTGCTCGACCACGGCCGTCTGGTCGAGTCCGGTCGGCACGAGGATCTGATCAGAGCAGGCGGCCGCTACGCGACGCTCGCGGCCCGCGATGCCGAGCTCGTCGACACGGCTGTTGGCCCTGACGAGGTCGCCGCGCTCGCGCCCGCGAGCTGATCCGATGGTTCCGGAAGCGCGCCTCGAAGAGCAGGACGCCGGCCTCACACCGGTCACCGACGGCTGGTTCGTGGTCAGCGTCCCCGAGGCCGCGTGGGTCACGAGCGAGGTGCTCGGCGACGCCTGCGTGTTCGAAGGAGACGAGGTGTCGTTTCCCGATCTCGGCTTCACGATCGCAGTCCTGCAGCCGGGACAGGCCGGCGGCAGGTATCACCGCGAGGCGAACCAGGAGAACTTCCTCGTGCTCGAGGGGGAGTGCGTGCTGGTGATCGAGGAGGAGGAGCGACGCCTGAAGCGTTGGGACTTCGTGCATTGCCCGCCGGACACCGAGCACGGTTTCGTCGGCGCGGGCAGCGGTCCGTGCGTGATCTTTATGGCCGGTGCACGCCAGGGCTGGCCGGAGAAGGGCATCCTCTATCCCCGCTCCGACCTGGCGCTGCGCCACGGTATTGGCGTCGAGGAAGAGACAACGCTTCCGGCCGAGGCGTACCCACCTTTCTCGAAGTGGCAGGCCGGCCGCCCGAAGACCTGGGCCGGCCTCCCCTGGGCCTAGATCTCGCTCAGACGTGCGCGAGCACGCCGCTCAGCGGGTGCGGGATGTCATCCAGGTCCAGCGCCTCGACCAGGAGACGTGCGTACCGGATCTTGCGGCTGCCGCCGCTTCCCATGAAGCGGCGAAGCTGTTCCGCGGTCGTGCGTCCTCGCCACTCGGGTTGTTTCTGCAATGTGCGGAAGGATCCAAGCTCTCCCTCTGCGTCGACGACCCGCTCGACTGACTCGACACCGAGCGCGCGGATCAGCTCGTCTTCCAGGTCGAGCATGCATACGTAGAAACCGAGGCGCTCGAGGTCCGTGCGGGTGACATTGATGCCGAGGCCCGCACGCTCGAGTCCGCGCCGGAAGTCCTTCTCCTCGGCTGCGTCGCAGAGGCCCGCCAATCTGACGCCTAGCCCCCCGCGGCCGAACTGATTCAGAAATCTCCCGATCGCCTGCGCGCCGCCCATCGGCACGACCCGTACGCCTTCGCCTTCGAAGTCCCGTCCGCGCCGCACGGCCAGGGTCTCGAGAGCGAGCTGGTCGCTGATCCCTTCGACGAGCACCACGGCACGCGTCCGGCTGTCTGTTGTGGCGGGTGTTTGCACGACGACATTGTTGCTGTGACGGTTGAGAGGGCCGCGGCTGACGGCCCTCTCCTCGTTGCGACCTTTACGGGCCGTAGCCCCCGCCTCCGCTGGAAGGAGGCGTCTGCTTTTCGATCTTCGATCCGGCCGGCGAAACGACGTTCCACACCGCGCCGAATGCATTCACGCCCTCGCCGTTCGTCTGGCCCTTGGCCTTGTCCTTGGCGAACATGTAGAGGGGATGGTGGTTGTACGTCACCTGGAGGCGTCCGTCCGAGCGCTTCGTCGTGCCGATGAGCGAAGCCCTGGCACCGCTCATGACGCGTGGCTTCCCACGGGTGATCAGCGGAGGCCAGAAGGCCGCGCACTGACCGGTGCACGTGCTTTTCCCCTTTCGGTCCTTCCCGAAGAGATAAAGGGTGCGGCCGCTCGAGTTCACGAGGACTCGCCCGAGGCTCGTCTTCGCGGTCGAGACGGTCGCCCCGTTGCTCCCTGCGGCATTCAGTGCGGGCGGGTGCAGCACGAAGATCGCCGCTGCGATCGCCGCAAGAATCGCGGCCGCCGCGATCAGCCGCGAGCCCGGTGCCTCAAGCGCAGCGCTCAACGAGTGTTTGGTTCGCATTGCTTTCCTCCTTTTGGATGAGTTACGTCCTTCGAGGACCATGGAGGTCTAGAGCCGGGCGGGCATTGCGGGCACCGCGAAACGGCGATTCCGGCTACCTGGAAGCGCGTCTTTCAGGTGGGCCGCCGCGCTTTCGCCAGGGCTCGCAACGTAGCCTGCAGCCGATGTCGGTGAACCAGGTCGCGCGGCCCTCACCGTTCTCGGGGCGAACGGCCTGGGCGCGGAGCGCTCAGACGCCGCTTCGCAACTTCCTCCGGACCGAGACGGGTGGGGCCGCTGTGTTGCTCGCGGCGACGATCGCCGCCCTTGCCTGGGCGAACATCGACTCGGCCTCCTACCACCGAGTCTGGACGACGATACTGTCGATCCAGTTCGGCAGCGCAGGCATCGCTCTCGACCTTCGCGGCTGGGTCAACAGCGGTCTGATGACGATCTTCTTCCTGGTCGTCGGGCTCGAGGCGCGTCGCGAGTTCGATCTCGGCGAGCTGCGCGAGCGGCGGCGATTCGCGCTGCCGTTGCTGGCAGGTCTGGCGGGTATGGGCGCTGCGATCGGCGTCTACCTCGCCTTCAACGGCGGCCGCTCCTCGGCCGGGGGCTGGGGGATCGCAATGTCGACCGACACGGCCTTCGCGCTCGGACTGCTCGCTCTCGTCGGACCGCGTTTTCCCGACCGCCTGCGCGCCTTCATGCTGACGATCCTCGTCGTTGACGACATCGCCTCGGTCATCGTCATCTCGACCGCGTACACGAAGACGCTCCATGTCGTGCCGCTGCTGGTCGCAGCGGCCTTCTTCGCAGCGATCCTGGTCGCCCGCCGGCTGAGAGTCCCGGCCGGAGTCTCGCTTGTGACTCTGGGGACCGCGGCCTGGGTAGCCCTGCTGAAATCCGGTGTCGAGCCGATCGTGATCGGTCTCGCCTTTGGTCTCGTGACGTACGCCTTCCCGGCGCCGCGATCCAGCCTCGAACAGGTGAGCGAGCGGTTCCGCGAGTTCCGCGAGCAGCCAACTGCGGAACTAGCACAGGTCGCCCGGAGCGAGCTCAGGTCGGCGACGTCGGCGAACGAGCGGCTTCAGCAGGTCTTCCATCCCTGGACGAGCTACGTGATCGTCCCGATCTTCGCCGTCGCCAACGCCGGCATCGCCATCGACTCGGCGCTCCTGGGCACTGCGTTCTCGTCCCCGATCACCCTCGGGATCCTGCTCGGATACGTGGTCGGCAAGCCCGTCGGAATCCTCGGGAGCACGTGGCTGCTGACGCGGCTCAGCGGTGGACGGCTGCGCCCGCCGGTTGGCTGGGCCGCGGTCGCGGGCGCGGGCACGATCGCCGGTGTCGGTTTCACGATCGCGCTGCTGGTCGCGACGCTCGCGTTCGACGGGCAGCAGCTGGCGGAGGCGAAGATCGGGATCCTCAGCGCGGCGCTCGGCGCATCGCTGCTCACCTGGTTGCTCTTCCGCGCCACGGCGCTGCTCCCGCGCAGGCTGCGCATCCGCAGCCTGCTCGGTACCTCAGAGCCGCTCGTCGACCTGTACATCGACGTCGATCCCGAGCGGGATCACTACCGGGGGCCGGTCGATGCGCCGGTCACGATGGTGGAGTACGGAGACTTCGAATGTCCGTACTGCGGCCGCGCTGAGCCCGTGGTGCGTGAGCTCCTGCAGGAGTTCGGCGACGTGCGTTACGTCTGGCGACACTTACCGCTGAGCGACGTCCATCCCAATGCGCGGCTGGCCGCGGAAGCGGCAGAGGCTGCGGCGAATCAGGGTGCGTTCTGGGAAATGCACGACCTCCTCTTCCAGCATCAGGACGCCCTGGGCCCAGAGGATCTCGTCGGCTACGCCGGGCAGTTGGGTCTCGATACCGACCGCTTCGCCGACGATCTGCGTAAGCACGCGGGTTCCGCGCGCGTCGCGGACGACATCGACAGCGCCGATCTGAGCGGCGTCTCCGGGACGCCGACGTTCTTCATCAACGGCATGCGCCATTACGGCGCGTATGACATCGAGGCGCTCTCGGCGGCGGTGCACGCGGCGGGAGCGCGGGCATTGCTGACCAGAGCGCCGGCCCCGGGCGAGTAGCCCTCGCACTCCTGCGTTCCAAGGATCGTCGGCTTCGAGTCAGCCGGAATCGCCGCTGCCTGCCAGCCGGGAGTGCCGAGTGGCGCTGGCCGGGATGCCCAGCCACTCTCCGGGAGGCCAACGTTGCTGGTGAAAGCAGGTGCAGCTTCACAGATGAGGTTCAAGGTGAGTCAACGTTTCATCAGCAACGTCGCACTGGCGATCGCGGGCGCGGTCGTCGTCGTGGTGAGCCAGTCGTTCACCTCGACCGTCACGGGCTGGGTGACGTTCGGAGTCAGTCTCGGAGCGCTCGCCCTCTTGGCGGTCGCCGAGCGCTACCGGATGGGCGAGCCCGCCGAGCGTTTTCTTGACGCTGGCATCGGGCTGCTCGCTGTCTGGTCGGCGATTGCCTCCGTGGTCTACGTCGGCCGACTCGTGACCTGGCTGTCGTTCGCCGAGGGGCTGGGCTTCGTCGCACTCGCTCTCGCCGCCCTGGCGGTCCACGAGGTGAGGACCGAGCGTGCCGTGCACGCGCTCGAGGCCGTACCGGCCGACGCGTGCGCGAGCGAACCGGCCGAGGAGCTCCAGGCTGCTGCCTGAGGCTGAACTGTTGGAAAGGAGGGGCGAGCCCCGGCGCTTCGCCTCTCTCACCATGTCGCGGAGTTGCTCATGAGCATGTGGCCTGTCGTCCTCGCAATCGTGGTCCTCTTGATGTCCCGCACGATGGTCGGCCTCTATTTCGACGGGTCGTATGCATGCCCGACGTGCGGCGCCACGGACGAGGAGCGTCACGCGGACGAGTGTCCCTGGAAACGCTGAACGCTGGACCGCCGTGAACCGACGCGGACCGCCGGGATTGTTCGTCCCGACGGTCCGAGGTGTCAACAGTCAGTGAAGCGAGATCGCGACCTCTTCGAGGAGGTCGTACGCATCCTGCATGCCGGCTTCCATGCCGGATTCGATGATTGCGTCCCGCGCCATCTTGCTCGGGGCCTGGATGAGAACCGTGAGCGTGGTGCGCCCGTCCGTCTCGGCGAGCGTCGCGGTGTTCACGGTCGTCGCGTCCTTTTCTGCGACTCCCTCGGGCACTCCCTCGTAGAACTCGGTCCAGACGATCCGCTCGTTGGCGACGAGCTCGCGATACTCGCCGTGGAAGCCCATCTCCCCGATGGAGTCCGCTTCCGTCACGTAGCGCCACTTGCCTCCGACCCGCAGGTCGATCTCGGCGGACCTGACGACGCCGCGGTTCGCGTGAAACCAGCGCTTGACCAGCTCTGGCGTCGTCAGCGCCTTGTAGACCAGGTGCCTCGGCGCATCGAACTCGCGCGTGATCAGAATCTGATCGTCCGCCGGGAGCGTCAACGTCGCTTTCCCGCTACTCGTCATGGGCATCTCCTTGCTCCTTTCGTTTGAGCTCTTCCAGCACGACGTCCAGCTGGTCGAATCGCTCCGACCACGAGCGCTCGTAGTTCTTGACCCAGTCGTGGATGGGCTTGAGCGCCCGGCCGTTCAAGCGATACACGCGCTGCCGTCCTTGCTCGCGCATGTCCACCACCCCTACTTCCCGCAGTACCCGCAGGTGCTTCGACACCTGCGGCTGTGCCACACCCAGCTCGCGAACGAGGTCGTTCACGGGACGCTCGCCGCTGGCCAGCACGTCGAGGATCTGTCGGCGCCGAGGCTCGGCAACCGCGTTGAAGGCGTCCGTGGTGGTCGCTGCGCGTGCCATAGGGCGAATCATATACCCATATAGGAATATGTCAAGCCGAAGTGAAACCCTGTGCTTAACTGCCTCCGACAGCGCCGATTGACCCAAGGAGCGGAAATGCGCACAGCGTCCATGTCCATCGAGAGGGCCTCAGTGACCTACTTGGAGGGTATGACGCTTGTTTCGCAGAACGCTGAACTTGGGGATCGTGGCGCATGTAGACGCCGGTAAGACAACTCTCACAGAGCGGCTGCTCTATGCCGCCGGCGTGATCGACGAGATCGGCAGCGTCGACAAGGGAACGACGCAGACCGATTCGCTTCCGCTCGAGCAGCGGCGCGGGATCACGATCAAAGCGGCGGTCGTGTCGTTCGAGCTCGGCGACGTCACCGTCAATCTGATCGACACACCGGGCCACCCGGACTTCATCGCCGAAGTCGAACGGGTCCTGAGCGTGCTCGACGGCGCGGTTCTGGTGGTCTCCGCCGTCGAAGGCGTGCAACCGCAAACGCGCATCCTGATGCGTGCCCTCAGGCGGTTGAGCATTCCGACGCTGATCTTCGTGAACAAGATGGATCGTCTCGGAGCGGACTTCGAACGGGTTTTCACGGACATCTCGGAGCGGCTTACCCCGGCAGTCGTCGCGGCGGACTCGCTCGACGGTGACCCGGACGCCGCCGTCGAGGTTCTCGCCGAGCACGATTTGGCACTGCTGGCGGAGTACCTCGACGAGGACGTCGCCGTGACCCCGCGGCGTCTGCGTGACGCGGTCGCAACGCAAACACGTCGAGCACTCGTGCATCCGGTCTTCTCCGGCTCGGCGGTCAAAGGAACTGGGGTCGATGCGGTGACGGCCGGGCTCGTTGAGCTGCTGCCCTCAGCAGTCGGCAGCGCGGACGGCCCCGTGTCCGGCACCGTTTTCAAGATCGAGCGCGGCCCCGCCGGCGAGAAGATCGCATACGTCCGCGTGTTCTCCGGCACGGTTCGCACGCGTGACCTGCTGCATTTTGGCCGGGGCGCTGAAGGAAAGGTCACCTCGATCACAGTGTTCGAGCGCGGGAGCTCCCGCCAAGCGCCGTCCGTCTCCGCGGGGGAGATCGCGAGGGTCTGGGGTCTGCGCGACGTGCGGATCGGCGACTCGATCGGGACGCCGCCTTCGCGCGTCCCACAGAGGGAGTTTCCGCCGCCGACACTCGAGTCCGTTGTCCTCCCGCGCCAGGCCGACGACGGACATCGGCTTCGGATCGCGCTCGCGCAGTTCGCCGAGCAGGACCCGCTGATCAACGTTCGAGACGACGACGGTCACGGGCTTACCGTCTCGCTCTACGGGGAGGTGCAGAAGGAGGTGATCGAGGCAACGCTCGCGGACGACCTCGATCTCGACGTCGAGTTCTGCGAGACGACACCGATCTACATCGAGCGTCCGGTCCGGCTTGGCGAGGCGGTGGAGGTCCTCAACGCCGAATCGAATCCGTTCCTCGCCACTATCGGCTTGCGTGTCGAGCCGGCTCCCACCGAGTCCGGAATCCTGTTTCGGCTCGAAGTCGACACGCGAACGGTCCCGTTGTTCGTCTACAAGACCCGCGAGAGCTTCGGCAAGCACATGGAGGAATACGTCCGCGAAGCGCTGTATGAAGGACTCTTCGGCTGGCAGGTCGCGGACTGCGTCGTGACGATGACCAGGTGCGGCTACAGCGTTCCCGACGGGCCGCCGTCGAGACGGGGGCCGCTCAGCACCGCCGCGGACTTCCGCAAGCTCACGCCGCTTGTAGTCAAGCAGGCGCTCGAGCGCGCCGGAACCGTCGTGTGCGAGCCGACCGAACGCGTCACGCTCGAGGTCCCGACGCAAGCAATTGGAACGGTAATGCCGGCCCTGGCGCGGCTCGGCGCGGTGGTCGAGATGCCGATTCCGCGCGGGGAGCTTTCGACAATCGAGGCCGCTCTACCGGTGACGCGCGCCGGGGACTTGCAGCGGCAACTCCCCGGATTGACGGGTGGCGAAGGTGTGATCGAGTCTGCGTTCGACGGCTACGAGCCTGTGAGCGGCACGATGCCGACCCGCGTTGCCCGCCGGCTCGCCGCGCTTTAGCCTGAGCCCGTGACGGTTTGTTCCAGCTGTGGTCGTGAGGTCGCCGCCGACGCCAAGTTCTGCAGCGAGTGTGGCGCACCACTCGCCGCCTCTCCCGCACGGGAGCAGCGAAAGACCGTCACGGTGCTCTTCTGCGACGTAGCCGGGTCGACGGCGCTCGGTGAGTCGACCGACCCGGAGGCGCTGCGCGCGTTGCTCGCGCGCTACTTCGAGCGGATGAAGGCGATCGTCGAGGCTCACGGCGGCTCTGTCGAGAAGTTCATTGGCGACGCGGTGATGGCGGTGTTCGGTGTCCCCGCGGTTCATGAAGACGATGCTCTCCGCGCCTGTCGCGCGGCAGTCGAGATGCGTGAAGCGCTGCCGGAGCTGGGCATTCGGGGACGGATCGGTGTCTGTACGGGCGAAGTCGTCACGGGTACGGAGGAGCGACTGGCTACGGGCGATGCGGTCAACGTTGCGGCTCGCCTCGAACAGGCGGCCGAGCCGGGTGAACTGTTGATCGGGGCGGAGACGCGAGCGCTCTTGCGCACCGCGATCGAAGTGGGGGAGGAGCGCCTGCTCGACCTGAAAGGCAAGGCCGAGCCGGTGCCGGCGTACCCCCTCGTTGCCGTCCTCGGCGACGGCGCCATCGCGCGTCGCCTCGATGTGCCGATTGTCGGACGGGAGCGCGAGCGTCGCGCGCTCGCGGATGCCTGGCAGCGAGCGGTTTCGGAGCGCGCGTGTCACCTCTTCACCGTCCTCGGCACCGCTGGAGTCGGCAAGTCACGGCTGAGCGTCGAGTTTCTTTCCTCCCTCGATGGCACACGGGTGGTGCGCGGCCGCTGTCTCTCCTACGGCGAGGGGATCACGTATTGGCCCGTCGTCGAGATCGTGCTGCAGCTCGACCGACGTCCTTCCGATCCCCGAGCCGCTGCCGCTATCGCGTCGCTGCTCGGGGAATCGGACACGCCCGCGGGCGCCGAGCAGATCGCGTGGGCTTTCAGAGCGCTGCTCGAGGAAGCCGCTCCGCTCGTGTGCGTGTTCGACGACCTCCACTGGGCCGAGCCGACACTGCTCGACCTTGTCGACCACATTGCCGACTGGAGCCGGGACGCACCGCTCCTCGTCTTGTGCCTGGCGCGTCCCGAGCTGCTCGACCGCCGGCCCGGTTGGGCGGGAGGGAAGCTGAACGCGACGACTGTGCTGCTCGAGCCGCTCAGCTCGAGTGAGACGGACGAGCTCATCGAGCGACTTCTCGGAGATGCCGCCGTTGACGAGGACCTCCGCGCCCGCATCCGTGACGCGGCCGAGGGGAATCCGCTCTTCGTCGAGGAGATGCTCGCGATGGTCGCCGACTCGCCCGGCGGCGGCGTCGTCGTCCCTCCGACCATCCAGGCACTGCTCGCCGCACGGCTCGATCAGCTAGACCCGTCCGAGCGCGGCGTGCTCGAACGTGGGGCGGTCGAGGGGAAGGTCTTCCACCGCGGCAGCGTCGAGGCGCTGGCGCCGGAAGAGCACGACGTTCTGAAACGACTGATGGCGCTCGTGCGCAAGGAGCTCGTGCGTCCGGATCGCGCGCAGCTCGCCGGCGACGACGCGTTCCGCTTCCGGCACCTGCTGATCCGGGATGCCGCCTACGAAGGCTTGCCGAAGGCGGCGCGCGCGAAGCTACACGAGCGATTCGCTGACTGGCTGGCCGAGCGCGCCGGCGACCTGATCGAGTATGACGAGATTGCCGGCTACCACCTCGAGCAGGCACATCGGTATCGCGTCGAGCTCGGGCTGCTCGACGAAACGACGACGCGGCTGGCAGAGCGCGCCGCGGAACGACTCGGCGCGGCCGGCGACCGCTCGCTCGCTCGCAACGACATCGGTGCGGCTGTCGCGCTCCTGCAGCGGGCGCTCGACCTGATTGCGCGCGAGGCCCGGCCTCTCGAACGGGAGCTGAGCCTCATCCATGCGCGCTGGTCTGGCGGCGACTTCGCTCGTGCGCTCGAGGATGCCGACGAGCTGATCGCTCGCGCCGTGGCAGCCCATGACTATCGTCGCGAGTTGCGCGCGCGGCTCGCGCGAGCATCCATTGCACATCTCGCTGAGGGGGAATCAGCCGAGGAGGCGCGGCCATTTGCCGAGGAAGCACTTCGAGTCTTCGCTGACCCCCAGGACGATGCTGGGCTCGCGGATGCCTCGTACGCGCTCGCTCGGATCGAGCACAACGCCTGCCGTTTCCGCGCGCGCGACGAGGCGGTGCGACGCATGGAGGAACATGCGGCGCGCGCGGGCAATGTCACGATGGCGCGACTGGCGCGGGCGTGGCTGGCCGCAGGCTATGTATTCGGTCCGTATTCGGTTGCTGAGGGCCTCCAGTGGTTCGAGGAGAACGAACACCTCGCTGCTGAGGCCCCGATCTTCCTGAACATGCAGGCGCGCCTGGAGGCGATGCGCGGCGACTTCGAACGCGCGCGCACGCTCTTGGCGGCCGGGCTGGAGCGCGCGCAGGAGCTCGGTCAGCGCCTTCTTGCGGCCGGACGGGCGATGGAAGCCTGTGCAATCGAGTTCGACGCCGGGAATCTGGACGGTGCCGCCGAGGTCGCCCTCGCCGGTTGCGCGCAGCTCGAAGAGCTGGGCGAGCGCGGGTGGCTGTCCACGCTTGCCGGCCAGGCCGCACAGATGCTGTACGAGCTGGATCGAAGCGACGAGGCGTGGCATTGGACGGAGGTGGCGGAGGAGGCCGGCGCTGAGGACGACGTCATCACGCAGCTGCTGATCCTGCAAGTGCGGTCGAAGGTGCTTGCGCGCCGCGGCAAGAATGCCGATGCGGAGCGGCTTGCGCGCGAGGCGGTGGCGCTGTCGGATTCGACCGACATGCTGGCCGAGCGGGCCGATGCGCACGTGGACCTCGCCGAGGTGCTCAAGCTCGCGGGCCGACACGAGGAGGCGGCCGAGGCACTCGCCAAAGCCGAGAAGCTGTACGCGGAGAAGGGTTATCTGGTCGGCGTCGCACGCACGCAGTCACTGCGCCGAGAGCTTGCCGCACGCACGCCTGATCCAGCGTGAGCGTCACCCAGTACTACACGGCCACGTCACTCGACGGCTTCATCGCCGACCCGGACCATTCGCTGGGCTGGCTCTTTACTCGCAACCAGGACAGAGACGGGCTGTTGAACTACGCCGACTTCATCGCCGAGGTCGGCGCGCTTGCAATGGGCTCGACGACGTACGAATGGATCCTCGGCCACGAGTTCGCCGACAAGGATCCGGCCGACTGGAAGTGGCCGTACGAAGTGCCATGCTGGGTCTTCACGCACCGGCAACTGCCGGTCGCCCCGAATGCACCGGTCGAGCTCACGAGCGGAGACGTCGCGCCCGTGCACGAGCAGATGCTCAGCACAGCCGGTGAGCGCAACATCTGGATCGTCGGCGGGGGAGACCTAGCGGGTCAGTTCGCCGAGGCGGGACTGCTCGACGAGGTCATCGTGTACATCGCGCCGGTCACGCTTGGCGCCGGCGCGCCGTTGCTTCCGCGCAGGATCGAACTGGTCCTCGCCGAGCTAGGCCGGAACGGCGACTTTGCCTGCGCGAGGTATTCGGTCGTCCGAGATCAGTCCCCCCAGTAGCGCTGCTCCTGCCAGGGATCTCCGTAGTTGTGGTACCCGTTCGTCTCCCAGAAGCCCGGCTCGTCGTTCGCCTGGAGTCGCAGGCCTCGAACCCACTTGGCGCTCTTCCAGAAGTAGAGGTGCGGCACCAGCAGGCGGGCGGGGCCGCCGTGCTCCGGCTCGAGCGGCTCGCCGTCGTAGCCGAACGCGACCCACGCCTTACCACCGGTGACATCCTCGAGCGGTAGGTTGGTCGTGTAGCCGCCGTCCGAGTACTGGATCACGTGCTCGGCCGAGGTGTCGACGCCGTCGAGCAGCGTGTCGACCGAGACGCCTTGCCAGGCGGTGTCGAGCTTCGACCACTTGGTGACGCAGTGGATGTCCACGGTGACCTCGTCGGTCGGCAGTTCGCGGAACTCCTCCCACGTCCAGCGGCGCGGCTCGTCGACCTCGCCGATGATCGAGAAGTCCCACTGGTCGAGCGCGGTGTGCGGCGTTGGCCCGGCAGAGAGGACCGGGAAATCGGGCGTGACGTACTGCCCGGGTGGGATGCGACCGGGGTCCGCTTCGGCTCGGCGGCCGCGGAACCCACGCGAGATCGGAGACATAAGGCGCTCCTCCTTTCGGATGCCCGTCACACACTGACGGGTTCGGCCACGGTCTGCAGCGGCTCAGTGGTCGCGCCGTTACGCCTCGGCGAGGGCGCGTCGGCGGTTGAACCGCTCGATCCGGCTGCCTCGGGCTGCGCTCTGCTGCACACCGGTGTAGGCCGGATGGCAGTTCGAGCAGACGTCGACCGTTACCGAGTCGGCCGTCGACCGAATGACGAACGCCGCGCCGCAGTTCGAGCAGACGACGTCGACGAGATGTGTCTCAGGATGCTTGGTCACTTGTCGAATACCTCCTTCATGGAAATTCGGACCGCGCCGCGTCAGGCGCGGTCGCGGGGATGCGCTCCCGCTTCGGCCGCGTGCGCCAGGCCTCGAGGGCGACGACGAGCCGAAACCGACCAGAACACTTTAGCAGATAAAGTTGCTTGAAGCAACTCACCGTGCTAGATTGGCGCCATGCTGAATCGCGACTACGAAGGCAGAACTGCTCGATCGCACGGGCTCTGGAGGTCGTGGGCGAGCCCTGGACTCTCCTCATCGTCCGGGACGTCTTTCTCGACTTGCGCCGATTCGACGAGCTGCAGGAGAACCTCGGAATTGCCCGGAACGTCCTGACTGACCGACTGAATCGGCTTGTGGAGGAGGGCGTCCTCGAGCGGGTCCGCTACAGCCAGCGGCCCGAGCGGTTCGAGTATCGGCTGACGCCAATGGGTCGCGAGCTCAACATCGCGCTCACGGGCCTGCGGCAGTTGGGCGACAAGTACCTGAGCGAGAAGCCGCCGCACGTGCTGCGTCGCAAGGCCGACCGGAAGCCGGTCGTTGCCGCCCTCGTGCACAGGGGTGCCGCGATCCTGAGCTCCGAGGTGGTCGAGCTCGTTCGAGGCCCGGGGCTCAGGACCGCCTGAGCCGGTCAGGTCGCAGGCGCAGCTGCGCCGACGAGCTCGGCGAGCCAGGCACGGGCCGCCGCGGCGACGCCGTCGAGATCCGCCTTGAGACCGTGATCTCCGGGCACCGTCACCACCTTCCGGGTTGGCGCAGCCGGCGGGATGCCAAAGGGATCGCGCTCGCCCTGGATGACCAGCGTCGGCACCGTGACCGCGTCGAGCTCGGCGAGTCGACTTTGCGGCAGCTTGCCGGCACGACGCGGCGGCTCGAGCGGGAATGCCAGGCAAAGGACAGCCTCGGCGCCGAGCGTCCCTGCGGTCCGGCACGCGACCCTGGCACCGAGCGAGCGGCCGCCTACGACCATGGGCAGGCCACCTAGCACCTTGGCTCGCAAGGCTTCGACGGCCGCAGTCCAGGCGGCGTCGAGCTGCGGGGCACGCGCGGGAGAGCGGCGACCGGCAACGCGGTAGGGCTGCTCCACGAGCCCGACGCTGATGCCCTCCGAGCGCGCCGCCTCGGTCGCCGCCACCAGATCGGGCGCTCCCACGCCTCCGCCGGCTCCGTGTCCAAGGACGAGCGCTGCGCGTGGATGCTCAACGGTGCGCAGATGCGCGCGTGCCGGCCCGTGCGGAGTGTCGATCTCCATGTCGAGAATGGCCTCCATGCTCCGTTCTAATGGTGACAGTGCCAGGTGGGCACACGGACCGGAAACGAGGTGTTAGATGGCGAAATATCTATTTGGAGTGAATTTCGACGGAGGAGTCGTCGACACGCCGATGTCGGAGTGGGAGCCGGAGGAGATCACGGCGCACCTGGACTACTACAGGGCGCTGCACGAGGAGCTCCTCGAGAGCGGGGAGATCGTCGACTCCCAGGTCCTGACCGGGTAAGAGCTCGCGAAGATCGTGGCGACGAGTGGCGCAGCGAGCGCGCTCGAAGAGAGCGCGAGGCCCTGGCGTTCGAGCAGTCGTCGCCCCCGCCGGACGTCTCAGGACATCACTCGTTGATCCTGTTGCTCATGTGCTGTCATCCTTCGCTCACCCCGGCCTCGGCGATCGCGCTGACGCTGCGGGCCGTCGGCGGCTTGACGACGGCCGAATCGCGAGCGCATTCCTCGTTCCGGAACCGACGATGGCGCAGCGCATTAGCAGGGCGAAGCAGACGGTGAAGGCATCCGGCGTGCCGTTACGAATGCCGACGCGCGAAGACCAGACGGAGCGACTTCGCGCCGTGCTGCACGTTCTCTATCTGATCTTCAACGAGGGATATGCGAGCAGCAGCGGTCGCGAACTTCAGCGCGCCGAGCTGTCGGGCGAGGCGGTCCGGCTGACGAGAGTGGTGTACACAGCACTCCCCGACTGCGGCGAGGTGTGCGGCCTGCTCGCGCTGATGCTCCTGGTCGATGCAAGGCGGCCGGCGCGCATCGATGCAGCAGGGCAGCCGATTCCGCTCACGGAGCAGGACCGATCACTGTGGGATCGAGCGCTCATCGCCGAGGGTATCTCGTTGCTCGACGGCGCGGTGGGCAAGAGGCCGGTCGGCGAATATCAACTCCAGGCCGCCATCGCAGCACTTCATGATCGAGCTGCGCACGCGGACGACACCGACTGGCCGCAGATCCTCGCGCCTGCTGGACCAGGTCGATGAGCGCTTGGCCGGCCACTACCGGGCCGAGCCCACCTGTTGGAGATGGCGGGCGACGCCGAGGGTGCACTCGAGCACTATCGCGCCGCTGCCGGCCGCGCGACGAGCTTGCCAGAACAGCAATACCTCACGACCCGAGCGGCGTGGCTCAAGGCTCGACGCTAGAACTCCGGCGGCAAGCGCGCGTCTTTGAGGTCGACGCGATCGCCGCGCATGGACACGCCTTCTTCGAGCAGTAAGGCCCGCTGCTTGGCGCCTTTCGGCAGGGTGCCGTTAGCCCGGACGACCCGCTGCCAGGGAATGTCGTCGTGCGTCTGCGACAGGACGAGGCCCACGAGCCGCGGCGCGCCGGGATCGATGTCGCCGTACGTGCGCACGAATCCTTTCGGGATCGCGCGTATGCGTTCGAGGATGCGGTCGCGGCGCTGCGTACTCATTCCCTAGCGCGCGCTACCGAGCGAAGACGTCCGGGAGTGCGTATGGCTCAGGGGAGTCGGTCGGATTGACGAGGATCACACTCAAGACCTTGCCAAAACGTTCCCTCTAATCGTTGTCTCATCTGCTCGTCCTAACGTCGGGCTCGTCCGAGGAAAGGAGAGGAGATGAGGAGAATCAGACGATCACTGGTTCTCGGCGGGGCCACTTTCGGAGCACTACTGCTCATTCCCTTGAGCCACGTTCTCGCGAGCGGCCCCGGCTCGAGACCGCCGGTGCCGTGTCCGACGTTCGACGCGGGGAACTTCAACGCGCCGACGACGATCGACAATCAGTACTTCCCACTCGTTCGAGGCACGCGCTTCACGTACAAGGGCTTTGCTCAGAAGGCCGCGGTTGTCGACATCGTCACCGTCACGCGTAACACGAGAACCCTCGCCAACGTGACGACTGTTGAAGTCCGTGACCAGGTCTATGAGGACCAGGTCCTGACCGAGGACACCCTTGACTGGTACGCCCAGGACGACGCGGGCAACGTGTGGTACTTCGGGGAGTTCGCAACGCAGTTGCCGGCAGTGACCCACGACGGCTCCTGGAGCGCCGGAGTCGACGGCGCCCAGCCCGGCTACATCATGGAAGCTGCGCCGCAGGTCGGCGACGCCTACTGCCAGGAGAACGCTCCGGGGACTGCGCAGGACGCCGGGGAGGTACTGAGCGTCACCGCGTCACGATCGGTTCCGTTCGGGAGCTACTCCGGAAACCTTCTCCAGACGAAGGACTACTCGCTGCTGGAGCCCAAGAACGAGAACAAGTTCTATGCGCCCGGTGTCGGGTTGATCGAAGCCGTCTCGACGACAGGCCCGAGCGAGGACATTCAGCTGGACAGCATCAAGCACGGCGGCTGACTGAGGCCTCCGGTGAGCGGGGGGGTCACCCGCCCGCTCACCGGCGCGCGGCCGGGATCATCGATACTCGGCGGGATGGCCAGGCCTTTCCTTCTTGTCCAGCTCAGCGATCCGCACGTCGGTGCGACCTGGGGTGTTGGGGATCCGGTCGCGGGACTGCGGGCCGCGGTCGAGTCGGTGCGCCACTTGCCCGATGCGCCGGGCGCGGTGTTGATGTCCGGCGACCTCGCCGACAACGCCCTGGACGGCGAGTACAGGATCGTGCGTGAGCTCCTGGGGCAGCTCGGCGCGCCCATCTACGTCCTGCCCGGCAATCACGACGACCGTGACGCGCTCAGGCGGAACTTCGGCGTCCCCGGAGCAATGGGAACGCCGGTTCAGTACGCCGCGGATCTCGGCGCATTGCGGCTAGTCGTACTGGACAGCACGCGACCGGGCGAGATTTCGGGTGAATTGGACACCGATCGGCTGAGCTGGCTCGATGCGGAGCTGGCGCGTGCTCCGGATCAGCTGACGCTGCTGGCGCTTCACCATCCGCCGGTCTCGACCGGAATCAAGGCGTGGGACGAGCTCGGACTACCGGCCGCCGATCGTCGCGCGCTCGGTGACATTCTTCAGCGCCATCCGCAGGTGCGGCGCATCGTTGCCGGCCATATCCACCGCACCATGGCGGCGGAGCTCGCCGGGCGCACAGTCTTCACGGTTCCCAGCACGTATGTGCAGACGCGTCTCACCTTCAACTCGGACGTCGTCAGGATCGCCGCCGAGCCGCCCGGTTTCGCGGTACACGCGCTGCTGGGGGGAGAGCTTGCCACTCACCTCCAACCCGTGACCTGATCGCGACGCTCGGACCCTTCAGGCCGGCAGCGGAAGGCAGTAGCTGCGTCTGCGTGCGAACTGTTCGTAGCCCGCGCGCTCGAAGGCCTTCACCATCGCGACGTTGTCGCGATCGCAGTCGCCGCGGATCTCGTCAGCGCCGTCGGCGACGAGCTGCGCAGTCGCGCGGCGGACGAGCTCGGCGGCGAGACCGCGGCCGCGTTGCGGCGGCGTCACCCCGACGTATGCAACGACCGGAGAGGTTGTTGTTCTCGCACCCATGATCACTCCGGCGACGGCGCCCTCGTGTGTATAGGCGAGCTCCCACCAGTGCGGTAGGTAGTCCATCTCCTGGTAGTCGAGGAAGTCCGACCGGGCTGCACCGCGCAGCCCACGGTCCTGAATGTGCCGGGTGAGGATCGAGTCGGGCGTACCTTCGTAGGTCGACGCCATCGCCTCGATGAACCGGTCCTCTCCGACCTCGTCGAGGGAGCGAAAGAGAAGCGAAGTCGGCTCGACCGGCTCATCCGCGGTTGCCGTGCTGTAGAGCCAGCGCAGTCCGTCGCGCTGAAGCTCGTATCCGGTCTCCTCGAACAGGCGGACGCGGGCAGAGTCGTGCTCCTGGTACTGCGGCGCTACGGGCGGGCTGTCGACGTGGTGCCACAGTGCGCGGGCGCTGAGCTCTGCGGCCACATCGTGGAGGTGCGCTAGTAGCGCACGCACGTCCGCCAAGTGCGGATCAGTCCAGTCGCCGTCGATCAGGACGAGGTCGGTGGGCGCGCGCTCGTCCGGCGGGGCCCAGAATGCCGCCCGCGCGACGGGGCCTTCCGAAGCAAGCCCGACGACGCACCAGCCGGCTTTCGTCGCCCCGTCGCGAATGAGCGCCTCCGCGTAGGCGCGCAGCTGTTCGTGGTACGGCGAGCTCTTGGAGACGGACAGGAAGTCGTCGAGGGAAGCTTCCTCGGCGGTTACGAAGACCAGCGGACGCCGCACGGTGAGAAGAACGTACGCCCGTCAGCGCAACCTGCAGCGAACGAGCTCGCGCAGGAGCGGCTCGAACTGCTTTCCACGCCGCGTCAGCCGGTACTCGACCGCGGGGGGTCGCGTATCGAGGACTCGCCGCTCGAGCACGCCGGCGTCGACGAGCTCCGTGAGGCGGGTCGTCAGCGTGGCGGGCGGGACGCGTCCGAGCGCTTGGCGGAACTCGTTGAAGCGAGCTGCGCCTTCGATGGACGCATAGAGGATCGAGAGAGTCCAACGTCGCTCGAGGAGGTCCGCCGCCCGGCGGACCTCCTCGGGAACCGGATCACGCCGCGTGCAGCGCATGGTCGTGCGCCGGCTCGAGCGCGAGCTCGAGCACCTCGTCGACGCTGAGCACCGGGTGGAACTTCATGGCCTCGCGGACGTCCTCGGGCACGTCGTCGAGGTCGGCGCGGTTCCGCTCCGGGATGATGACGTCGGTCAGACCGGCTGCATGGGCGGCCAGAACCTTCTGCTTCAGGCCGCCGATCGGAAGAACGCGGCCCTGCAGGGTGACCTCGCCCGTCATGCCGACCGTGTGCCTGACCGGCCGTTGCGTCAGCAGCGAGGCGAGGGCTGTCGTCATCGCGATGCCCGCGCTCGGCCCGTCCTTCGGGATGGCGCCGGCAGGCACGTGCAGGTGGAACGCATGCGCGCGCAGGTTCTCGGGAGCAACGTCGAGCTCGTCGGCGTGAGCGCGGACCCAGGAAAGTGCGATCTGCGCCGACTCCTTCATCACGTCACCGAGCTGGCCGGTCAGCGTGAGCCCGCCCTCCCCGTCCATGCTCGTCGCCTCGATGAAGAGGACGTCGCCGCCCGTGCCCGTGACGGCCAGACCGGTAGAGACGCCTGGCACGGCCGTTCGCTCAGCGGACTCCTGCCAGAAGCGCTGCCGGCCCAGCGCGTCGCGCACGAGAGCCTCGTCGATCGTGATCGGCGGGGTTGCGTCCTCGGACGCGATCCGGGTCGCGGTCTTGCGCAGCAACTTGCCGAGCTCACGCTCGAGCTGTCGGACGCCCGCCTCGCGGGTGTAGTCCGTCACGACCGTCTTGACGAGCTCGTCGGAGATCTCGACTTCCTCCTCGCGCAGTCCGTTCCGCTCGCGCTGTCGCGGCCAGAGATAGCCGCGCGCGATCGCGACCTTCTCGTCGACGGTGTAGCCGTCGAACCGGATGACCTCCATCCGGTCGAGCAGCGGACCTGGGATCGTCTCGGCGACGTTCGCCGTCGCGATGAAGACGACCTGAGACAGGTCGAGCTCGACGTCGAGGTAGTGATCGCGGAACGAGTGGTTCTGCGCCGGATCGAGCACCTCGAGCAGCGCGGACGAGGGATCGCCGCGCCAGTCGGCGCCGACCTTGTCGACCTCGTCGAGCATGATCACCGGGTTCATCGTTCCGGCATCGCGCAGCGCGCGGACGAGGCGTCCAGGCAGTGCTCCGATGTACGTCCGCCGATGGCCGCGGATCTCTGCCTCGTCACGAACGCCGCCGAGCGACATACGCACGAACTCGCGGTTGAGCGCACGCGCGATCGACTCACCGATCGACGTCTTACCCGTGCCGGGCGGGCCGATCAGCGTGAGGATGGCGCCTGAGCGCTTGTCCTCGGCGATGCCGCGCTCTTGCCGCAGCTTCCGTACCGCGAGGTACTCGACGATGCGCGCCTTCACGTCTTCCAGCCCTGCGTGATCCTTGTCGAGGATCTCGCGTGCCAGCTTCGGATCGAGCCGTTCGTCTGACTTCTTGCCCCACGGCACGGCGAGCAGCCAGTCGAGGTAGCTGCGAATCAGGGACGCCTCGGGTGAAGCGTCGCCCATCCGCTCGAACCGGCCGAGCTCGCGCTCTGCCTGCTCGCGCACCTCGTCCGGCATTTCGGACTCGGAGATTTTGCGGCGGTACTCGTCGACGACGGAGCCGTCGTCCTCGCCGAGCTCCTTGCGGATCGACTCCATCTGCTTGCGCAGGAAGTACTCACGCTGCTGCGCCTGTGCGCCGGACTCGACGTCGTCGCGGATGCGGCGCCGAACCTGCAACTCGGCGAGCCGTTCGCGCTGCAGCGAGAGGGCGAGCTCGAGCCGCTCGACGACGTCCAGCGTCTCGAGCAGCTCGACCCGCTGCTCGAAGGTCAAATCGGGTGAATAGGCGGCGGTGTCTGCGAGCGCGCCCGCCTCGAGGACCGACCGGAGGAACTCGCCAATCCGCGGATCGGCGTCGCGCAGCTCGAGGATCTCCTGCACGACGGCGCGATACTCGGTCTCGAGCTCGCGTGTCTTGATCGGTGCAGGGGTCTCGTCAGGCCGCGGTTCGACGTCGACGTAGAGGCGCCCATTGGCGCCCGACTCCGCGGCGCGAAGCTGCGCTCGATAGAGCCCCGAGAGCGTCACCACGCGCGCGCCGCCGGGGAGGCGGCCGCTCTCGACGATCTCGGCGACCGTGCCGACCTTGGCATAGGTGTCCTCGTGGCGCGGGACGAGGAGGACTTGCGTCTCGTCGCCCGTCTCGAGGGGCAGGGTCACCGTCATGTTCGGGAAGACGACGGTGTCGTCTAGTGGTATGAGCAGGTATTTCTCCACTATGTGCTTCACACTCCTGAGCTAGTACTGCCCAAATAGTAGCTTCACAAGTTGTAGCTAGGAGGGCCGCCTCTAGACCCGGCGGACGAGCTCGCCCAGCGGCTTCCGCCTGGCCCGTGCCGACCACTCCTCCGCAGGCCGGGACTCTGGGTTCCGGGGCCGGGCCGGGTAGCCGAACGTCAGGACCAGCCTCACCTCGGCCCCGCAGATCTCGGCGGCGGCTTCCGGCTCGCGGATGCCGTTGGGGGTCGACGTCACGCCCTCGCCCCAGGCGCACAGCATCATGTTCTGCGCACAGCGCCCGACGTCGATCCCCTTCACGGGCCCGCAGATGGCGACCACGAGCGTCGCGCGGAGGACGTTCTGTGGCTCCCACACCGTCTCGGCCAGCTGCTGCTGCGCGGTCTCGACGACCACGAACTCCCAGGGCTGCTTGTTCTGCGAGTTGCCCGACAGCCTCCCGGCATCGAGGATCCGGTGGACGAGGCCGTCCGGGATCGGCGTGTCGGCGTACTCGCGCTGGTCGCGCTTGCTCGCGATCGCGAGGTAGACGTCCACCTCGCGATCATGCCTGCGGTCGTCGGCTCTGCGCTCTTAGCGCGTGGCCGTCGACTTGTGCACCACCCAGCCGAGTCCCCCATCGGATTGCTCTGGGAGGCTACGAAGATCGTGCAGTCCCTTGCGCAACTCTCCCTCGTCCGCGCCCGGTAGTTGTGCGAGCGCAGGAAGCGCGCTCTCCATGACGTCAGCGGCGTAGCTCGCCTGAACCTGCAGATCCTGCCCCTGCCACCGGAACGACCGCTCGCCCTCGTCGACCGCGCGGAATCCTGCTTCGTTGAGCCAACCCGGAAGTCGCGTGCCGGCGTCGCTCCAGCCCGAGGCGGCCATCCCTTGAACCATCGTCCGAAGCAGCGCCTCGAGAGCGGGAGTCGTCGGCTCTGCACGACACGTCGAGTAGTCCACTTCGATCGCCGTGATGCGACCCTCAGAGACGAGCACGCGCCGAGCTTCGCGCAGCGCTGCGGCCGGATCGGCCACGTGCTCGAGGAACCACATCATCCAGACATGGTCGAACGAGCCGTCCGCGACGGGGAGCGCGAGCGCGTCGGCCTGACGCAGCGTCGCCTCGACGCCGGCTCGCTCCAGGTGTCCTCGCGCGAAGGCGAGTTGCTTCTCCTCGATGTCGACGCCGAACAGCTCGAGCCCCGGGTACTCCTGCCCGAGCACCGCGAGGACGGCGCCGACGCCGCAGCCGACTTCGAGCAGACGCGTGCCAGGTTCGAGCTCGGTGCCGTCGCGGATCAGCCGGTGGCGCCAGTGCTCCGCCTGCTCCACGAGGCGCTCCTGCTCCGGCGTCCCGTAGCCGTGAACGTACTCAGTCACTACTCGCTAGTGGTACCCCAATGCGACCACGCGCCGAGTCGAGTGGTCCTAGCAGGAACGCTGCCAGCAGAACCGGAACGCCGATGACCAGCCACATGCTGGCGTAGCCGTGGGTCGAGGTGAAGAGCGATTGCGACACGCCGATCACCGCGCCGACGACGACGGGGCCGAGGACGACGCCGACGCCGCGCGAGAAGTCCAGCAGTCCCGCCGCGGCTCCTTCGCTTCCCACCGGGGCGAGCGTGAACGCCAGCGCCTGCGGCAGCGTGAGCACGACCGCGCCGGCGAGTCCGACGAACGGAAGTCCGATCAGCAGTGGCGGGAGTGACGTCGGCAACACGCCGACGAGAAGACCGGCGCCGTAGATGAGGCTCGTGACGCGCATGACGCGCAAGAGCCCGTAACGGTCGGCGAGCCAGGCGGCGACCGGTGCGCCCACGACGTACGCGACTGCGACGACCGCGATGACGGCCGAGGCAACGGCGGGCGACCGGCCGAGTCCGCGCACGATGTACAGGACGATGAAGCTCTTGAGGCCGGCAAAGCTGAACTCCCAGAGAGCGTTGACCACCGCGAACAGCCGCAACCGCGAGTCCTGGAGGATCATCCGAAGCGAAGACGCCTGATAGGGAAGGGTCGAGTCGCGGCAGCGGCTTTGCAGACGAAAGACCGGCAACAGCGCCACCGTCGTCGCCGCCAGGACCCCCGCGCCGATCAGGAACGGAAGCGGTTGCCAGAGTCCGAGCAGGACTCCCGCCAGCAGCGCGAACCCCAGGCCGGCGCCGCGGGCGATTGCCTGTCCCGCCTGCGCCCGCGCATAGAGCGCGCGCGGCAGCAGATCGGCGTAGAGCGCGCGGTACGGCGGGTAGTAGATGTAGTAGCCGACGAAGAACGCCAGCACCGCGGCGCCTGCGAGCCCTGTCGTGGAGCTGAACGGGAGAAGAGCGAGTGCGGTTGCGGCGAGCGGAGCGCCGGCGAGGACGAAGGGAAACCGTCGGCCGAGAGGGGACGGCGGCAACCGGTCCGAGACCGACCCGGCCGCAAGCGGGACGACGAGCGCAAACGCACCCTCGCCGCCGATCAAGGCGCCCACCACGGCTGGCGAGTGCGTGAGATGGATCAGAATCACGGGCCCGTACGTCGTGAGCACCGAGATCGCGAACGCGAGCCCGAAGGTCGGCAGCCCGAGGAGAACGAGCAGCGGTCGCACCTGAGCGGCCGCCTCGCCCTCACGCGGAAGGTGCAGGTGCCAACGCTGCCCGTGTCGCTCGTGACCGTGGGCCAGACGCTCGACGAGCGAGTCGGCGATCTGCAGCGGTCGGTTCATGCTGGACGTGTTCCTACGTCTTCGCTTTTCGGGCCCGACGTACGAGCCGCCGCCGCAGCGGTCGCCACGTCACGTGGGTACGTGCCGAGTGCCTTGTAGAGGAAGTAGGCGCTGCCAGCTAGCGGGAGTAGCATCAGCGCGAAGGTCCACTGCAGCGCCGAGCGACCTCCTCCGAAGACGTAGTCCGAGACGCCGCCGAACGCCACCGGCGCGATCGCCTGCGCGAGCGTGCGCAGGAAGGTGCGCACGCCTTCCGCGCGCCCCCAGAGCAGCGGAACCATGATGTCGAGCCGTGCAGCGTCGAGCGGCGGATTCTGGGCGGAGAGGGCGAGGGCGGCGAAGACGATGTACGGGAGCGCCGTCGTGGCGTGGCGGGTGAAGATCGCGGGGATGAAAAGAGCGACGGCCGCGGTCGCTGCCACGACGCTCACGAGAATCCGGCCCGCGAGGTAGCCGCGACGCAACAGCAGGTCGCCGACTGCGCCGCCCGTGAGAACGCCGATCACTCCGCCGGCTCCGACGACAAGTAGCACGAGCGTACCCAACGCCTGATCGATTCCGTATTGGCGCGTGACGAACTCGACGCCGAAGGTCTGAACGCCGGCGAGGAAGAAGTAGCCGCCGGCGCTGGCCAGGATCAGTACGACGTTGGTGCGGATGCGGAGGATGTATCGAGTTGCGGCGACGAAGCTCAGCCGTCGCGGATCGCCGACGTGGACGAGCGCGGGATCGGGCTCGAGGCCGCGCTCACGTGCAAGCCGCTGCGCGTCGGTGTCCTGGTCGACGTCGCCGTCCGGATCGACGCTCGCAGGCTCCGCGTTCGTCGCGACGAGCGGAGCGCGGCCGCCGCGGACCGGCTCGGGCAGACGGAAGATCATCCAGGCCAGGACGAACGCGGGGAGTGCGAGGATCACGAAGGCGGCACGCCAGGAAAGTGCAGCGATGTCCCCAGTGACGGCGAACCCCACGCCGGCGCCGGCGAGCTCGCCGGCGAGGATGTAGCCGTAGATTCGTCCGCGCTCCGCCGCGGCGAAGTAGTCGCCGACGAGCGAGGCGACGAGCGGCCCCGCGGCTGCGGTCACGCCACCGAGCGCCACGCGTGTCAGCAGCAGCCCGCCGAAGCTCGAGACCGTCGCACTCCAGATCATCGCGGCGCCCCAGAGGACGATCGCCCCGCCGAGTGTCCAGGTCCGGCGCACACGATCGGCGAGGACGCCGAACGGAAGGCTCGCGAGCGCCGCGACGAGCGACGTTACGGTCACGAGCAAGCCGATGTCCGTGTTGTTGATGCCCAATGCATCTCGAAGCGGTGTCGCTGCCGCGCCGACTGTGGTGGCATCCGCGCTGCTCAGCGCAAGCACCGACGCGAGCAGAACGATGACGCGTGTCCGCTCGGCACCGCCGAGCGTCCGCTCGAGGCTGCCCTTGACGGCACGCCCGAGCCCCCCGGCCGCTGCACGGATGCCGGCCGCCGGCTGCCGGTCGACGCTCACCTCCTACGAAACGTAGGGCAAAGCGCACTCATGCCTTGGGCACAACGGGTCAAGGCAACGATGAGTCCTTTGGTGGCTGACGGGTAGTCGACACTTCCGGCCAGTCGGGAGTCGAAACGGACGGTGGCGGCGACGCCGTGCGCACCACCGCGTGGCCATGGTTGTTGGGCGTACCGCAATCGAAGGGAGTCCAGCACGATGTCATTTACCGACAAGATTCGACCGCGCGCGTACGGGTTGGTCGCGCTCCTGGCGGTCGGTGCCGTGGTCCTCGCACTCGTGGCCCGCGCGTCCAGCTCGTCGGCGACTGCCGACGCTCTCGGACAGGCGCCGCCCGAGTGGGCCGGAAATGCGTGGCCTGCGCACAACCGCGACCTCGCCAATACGCGCGCGATCACCGCCTCGCCGATCAACTCGCAGTCGGTCCACAACCTGAAGGTGAAGTGGCGCTTCACGTTCAAGGGCGCCGGTGCGTTCGGAGACTTTGCGTCCACCCCGATCGTCATCAATGGCGTGGTTTACCTGCAGGACCTGAACTCGAACGTCTACGCGCTCAACCGTTCGACCGGAGCTCTCATCTGGGAGCACGTGTACAAGAGCCCGAACGTCGGTCCGGACGGCATTGCCTACGGCTACGGACGGATCTACGGCGCGACCTCGACGAGCGCGTTCGCACTCGACCCCAGCAACGGGAAGCAGTTGTGGTCCCACAAGCTGGTTCGCAACGGCAACGAGGGCATCGACATGACGCCCCAGGTCTACGACAACACCGTCCTCTTCAGCACAGTCCCGGGTAACGCGGCGAAGTTCTACGCCGGCAACGGCGACGGCATCGTCTGGGCGCTCGACCCTGCGACCGGCGCAAAGAAGTGGACGTTCAATACCGTCTCCGACGGCGCCAAGCTGTGGGGCAACCCGAAGGTCAACAGCGGCGGCGGCCTCTGGTATGCACCCGCGGTGGACAGTCAGGGGCGCGTCTTCATCTCGGTCGCCAACCCTGCGCCGCTGTATGGGACGCCCAAGTTCCCGGCGGGCTCGAGCCGTCCCGGTCCCGACCTCTACACCGACTCGCTGGTTGCGCTCGACGGGCAGACCGGGAAGCTCCTGTGGTTCCGGCAGGCAATTCCCCACGACGTCCGCGACTACGACTTGATGATCCCCGCGATCGTTACCACGGTGCCGATCAACGGCGTTCAGACCGAAGTCGTCACGGTCGCCGGCAAGATGGGAAAGGTCTTCGCGTATCGCGCCGACGACGGTCAGCCTCTGTGGACACTGTCGGTCGGCAAGCACCAGCACGACACCGGACCGCTTCCGAAGAAGCCGATCGACATCTTCCCGGGTGAGTTCGGCGGCGTCGAGACCCCGATGGCCCTTTCAGACAGCCGGCTCTTCGTGCCATGGCTCAACTTCCCGACGCGCGCGAGCCGCTTCGGACAGGCAGCCGGCGGGTTGAACTTCAAGTCCGGCACCGGCGGCCTCAGCGCGGTCGACGCGGCGACGGGCAAGGTGCTGTGGCAGCACACGCTGCCGTCGGAGAACTTCGGCGGTGCCACCGTCGCCAATGACGTCGTGTTCACGAGCGACTACGCCGGGACGATCTACGCCTACGACACCGCGACCGGCCGGACGCTCTGGACTGCCAAGGCTCCGGCAGGCATCAACTCGTTCCCCGCGATTGACGGCGACACCGTGCTCGTCGGAGCTGCGGCACTGGGGTTCTCGAAGAAGCCGCAGTTCCAGTTGATCGCCTACTCGCTTCAGTAAACGCCAATCGACCCAGGAGGAGTTGGTGTGATGAACAAGCTCACCATCCGCTCGCTGTCAGCGCTGCTCGCGGCGGCAATCACGTCGCTTGCGCTCGTTCAGCTCGCCCCGGCGCGTTCACAGGAGCGCGCGGCGGCCGCAGCGACGACGATCCAGGTGAAGGGCGGCGAGTTCTTCTTCCGCCTCTCGACCAAGTCGATCGCCACGCCGGGCAAGGTCACGTTCGTCTTCAAGAACATCGGTCACGTGCAGCACGACTTCAAGATCAACGGCAGGAAGACTCCGTTGATCTCGCCGGGCAAGACGACACGGCTGATCGTCACGTTCAAAAAGAGGGGCAAGTTCCCCTACCTGTGCACCGTGTTCGGCCACGCAGCTGCCGGCATGAAGGGCGTCTTCACGGTTCGTTGACCACGAGGCGCGCCCCGGCCCCTCCCCAATGGCCGGGCGCGCCTCACCTCTCATTCGAAGGAAGCCAAGGAAATGACCGAAAGGCCGAGGTCGACCTCGATGTTCCGAACGAGATGGGAGGCACGGCCGGCCCGGGGACGAACCTGGAGCAACTCTTTGCCGCCGGCTACGCCGCGTGCTTCCGGTCGGCGGTGATCCGAGTTTCCTGCGGACGAAAGCTCGACGTGCGCGTCACTCGACGCGGCAATATCGATGTCGCGCTCACCGTCGGCGGCGCGACTATCGAGCGTCAAGCCGCGTAGTCCGCTCTCTCCTGCAACCCGGGTCGAGGCGTTGCCGCCTTGGTCCGGGCCGGGGTGCGACGCCGTCGTGACGGCTTCGGGCGGGACTCCTCGAGAGCGCGGCTCGCCGCCAGGTACCTCTCGACGGTTCTGCCGCCGGGATCCTCCGACAGGGCGAGCACGGCCTCGACGAGATCGTGCACTGCGCTCGGCTCCGGCGGCCCCAGTTTTGCCCTTCGCATGAAGCCAGCATCGCGCCGGGGCGTAGCCGCGTCTGCACGGGCAGCGCCAAACCCGGTCTACCTGCCAGCAGGAATCTGAAGATGGTCGCTGCCCCCGGATCGGAGAACTGGCGGGAGCAGGTCGGCGTGACGACGCGGACCGCAATCGAGCTCCGGGACAGCACCTCGACCTCGTCAGGGCCCAGCGCCAGAAGATCGACGAGTTCGCGGGCGAGCTCGAACAGAAGCTGGGGAGGCTGCACGAACGCCGGCGCGAGCTCGCCCGTTAGCGACGCTTAAGCCTCTCAGCCGAACTCGCAGTCGGCGGTCACCTTGTCGAGGGCGCTCCTGAGCGCGGCGAGCTCCTTGTCGTTGAGTCGCGCGACGAAGAGCTCTGCGACACCCCGTAAGTGGATCGGAGCGGTTTCCCCAAGGCGCGCGACGCCGGCGTCAGTCAGCGCTACGACGACCGTCCGTGCGTCTCCGTCGGCGGCTTCGCGCCGAACGAGGCCCTGGTTGACGAGGCGCGCGACGCGGCGGGTCATGCCGGAGCGCGAGATCAGGGCCCGCTGCGCGAGGTCGGTCATGCGGAGCTCACCGCCTGCGAGCGCGAGCTGGGCCAACACGTCGAAGTCCGCCAACGCCAGGCCAGACTCTTCTGCGAGATCGAGCTCGAGCCGCCGCATCAGCGTCGCGTGGGCCTGAAGCAGCGCCCGCCAAGCCGCCAGGCCGCGTTCGCTCGGCAGCGACTCCTTCACAAGCCGATCGAGCAACGCGACGGTGTCCGTTTTGCCATCTGTTTGCATACGCAACGATCCAGTGGCCGGGCGTAGGAGGTGCCACCGTGAACACTGCCTTATTGGTCCTCAGGACCGTGCGGGGACTGCAAGTAGGCTCGAGCCGACAGAACCGGATGACGAAGTCCATCTCGATCGTCGGGCTCGGCGGCTCCCTCGCGAAGGCCTCCAAGAGCCGTGCGGCTCTGCAGGTCGCGCTCGAAGGAGCAGCGAGTGCAGGGGCCGAGACGACGCTGCTCGACCTGAGAGCGCTCGCGTTGCCGATCTACAACCCGGACGACGAGCGGCCGATCGAACGCGCCGCTCTGCTGATCGAGTCGTGCTACGAAGCCGACGGGATGCTTTGGAGCAGCCCGCTCTATCAGGGAACGATCTCCGGCGCTTTCAAGAACGCGCTCGACTGGCTGCACGTGCTCGGACCCCGCGACCCGCCGTACCTTCACGACACGGTTGTCGGGCTGATCAGCGCCGCCGGCGGAACGCAAGGCCTGCAGGCGATCAACACGATGGAGTTCTCCATCCGGGCAATGCGCGCCTGGGCGGTGCCCTATGTCGTTCCGATCGCAGCTGCGGGTCGAGTCTTCGACCCGGACGGACGAGTTCGGGACGATGGGGTGGAGGCGCAGTTGCGCGCGCTCGGCAGCGAGGTCGTTCGCGTTGCCCAGCGGTTCGCCGTCGACGGCTCACTCCAGCGGGCCGCCGAATGCGAAGAGGCCGCCGAGCGCGTCGCCGCTGTCGCCTAGGAGGGTTGGCGAAACCCTCCTAGGACTTGACGTGGGTGCCGTGACGTGAGAGATTCTCTCTTGCCAAGTCCCTGTGGGCCCTCGGGTTCGCAGGGACTAGGCATTTAAGGGGGAGACGTGAGGTCGGCCGGGGTCACCGGCACCCGCCTGTCGCCGGCGCCGAGGACGTACATCGCTGACGCGATGGCGCGATAGAGGCGGAATCGGGCCGGCGGCGTTACCTCCGCGAGAGTCCACTCCGGCGCTCCCACTTCGGTCGACCTCTGCGAGTAGATCGAGATCGCTCGCTCGAGCGCGTCGCCGCCGAGCTCCTCGGCGGCGGCCTCCACGTAGACCGCCTCGGCCGCACCGAGCGAGGCCGTCGAGTCGAAGATGACGATGGCAACCTCAGGGCGAGCCACGATGTTGCGTGAGTGCCTGGCGTCGGGGTCGGAAGCCCACAGAAACTCGGCCGGAGAGGCGGCAGCGAACCAGACCGGGGAGGCCCAGGGCCGGCCCTCCGCATCCGCAGTCGCGAGGGTCATGTACATCAACGAGTCGATGATGCGCTGCGCCTGCGCAGCTGCTTGCGCTGAAGTCATTGCGCTCACATTGCTCCTGTCGGTGGTTCGACCGCTCCTGCGACGCCGGCAGCCTCTTGACTCCGCTGCGGACGGGGGAGGAGGAGAGCTGGGACGAGCGTCGCGGCAATGAGGCCAGCCGCGACCCAGAAGGTGGTGCCGAACGCGTCCGCGAGTGCGGGCGCGAGCGTTGCATGTTGCTCGGGCGGCAGCGTGGCCAGCGCCTGAATGCCGTCGTGGAGGTCGGGCCCGTTGGCCGAGATCGCGCGTTGCAGGACGACCGCGAACATAGCCGTCGCGATTGCGCCCCCGATTCGCTGGACGGCGTTGAGCGCGCTCGTCGCGCGCGGTGTCTCCTCGCGGGCGAGCGTCTTGAACGCCGCCATCGACGGCATGATCGTGCTGCCCGCCCCGAGCCCCAACACGAGCAACGCAGCGACGAGGTAGACGTACGAGGTGTCGGCACCGATCTGGGTGAACGCGAGTGCGCCGACTGTCGCGATCACCACCCCGACCGACACGATGACGCGGGCGCCTACCTTGTCGGTCAAGACGCCAGCGATGGGCATCACCAGCGCCGCTCCGACGCCCTGCGGCACCAGCAGTAGCCCGACGTCGGGCGGGTCCTCCTGGCGCACAACTTGGTAGTAGAGCGGAAGCAGGATCAGCGAGCCGAAGAGCGCCACCGGCAGGAAGAAGTTGGCTGCTGCAGCCGCTGCGAAGCCTCGGCGCGCGAAGAGGGAGAGGTCGATGAGGGCCGTCCCCCCGCGAACGCGGGCATGCCAGACGAACAACCCGACCAGTGCAAGTCCCGCAGTGGCGGCCCCGATCGTTCCCGCATTTCGCAAGCCGCCCTGGTTGCCCGCCTCGGAGATGCCGTACAGGAAGAGGGCGATTCCGGGGGAGAGCAGGGCCAGTCCGCGCAGGTCGAGCCGTTGGCCCAGATGTGGTGTCGCTTCCGGTAGGAGGCGCTGGGCGGCGACGACCGCTGCAACGCCTACCGGCACGTTGATGAAGAAGATCCAGCGCCAACTCCACTGCTGGACGATCGCGCCGCCCAGCACCGGGCCGAAGACCGGAGCCAGCAGCATCGGGACGCCGATGAGGCTCATCACCCGTCCCATCCGGTGCGGTCCCGCCGTAAATCTCGACCGCACCGTTCGGCAAGGCGCGCTCGCTCACGAGAGTCAGGCGGGCATCGCGGCTCAGCCACGGGGTCAGCTGCAGCCCGTCTCCGACGAACAAGGGCAGACGATGAGCCCGAGCAGGTCGAGTGCGCCGAGTTGCCGGAACGTCTCCATCGTGCGCGGACCGCCGACGAGGTGGACGTCACCGCCGCGACTCGCCGCCCGGACCTGTTCCAGGAGGCGCGCCGGGTCGCCGTCGACCACGACCTGATCCGGGGTGCCTCCGGACGGCGTGAGCCGAGGACGAAGACGTCGAGCTCTTCCCACGGCCACCTGTCAGCCCCGAGCGCGGGCTCGAACGTCGTGCGACCCATGAGCACCGCGTCGCAGTGCGCCTGGAACTCCGGGAAGCCGTAGTTCTCCGTCGGGATCGGCGAGCTGAACGGGCCAACCATCCGGCGTCGTCACATAGCCGTCGGCACTCATGCACATGCGAGTTCGAATCTGCACTTCTCTGCCTCCTCTCCGTCGATAGCGTGAGCTCGGCCCTCGCGAGCGATGAGTTTCGCCGCAGCGGGCTGTCCAAGGGAACAGCGACCGACGGAGGGCAACGCGTGACGGAAGTGACGAGCACAGTGGATCAAGCACGCACGGACGGCAGGACCGCCGCCGCGGTGGAGGCCGAAGGGCTGGTCAAGACGTATCGCAGCCGGACGGAGACGATCGAGGCCGTCCGGGGCGTCGATCTACGGGTCGAGGCCGGCGAGGTCTTCGGCTTTCTCGGGCCGAACGGGGCAGGGAAGTCCACGACGGTGAGGATGCTGACCACGCTGCTGTCGATCACCGCCGGTACGGCGCGGGTCACGGGGCTCGACGTCGGGCGCGAGCCGGACGCGGTGCGCCGGCGAATCGGAGTCGCGCTTCAGGAGGCGGGCCTCGACCCGCGGCAGACGGGACGCGAGCTGCTGGTCCTACAGGGCCGGCTGTTTGATCTGCCGGCGGGCGAGGCGAATGCGCGCGCCGTCGAGCTGCTCGAGCTGGTCGAGCTCACCGAGGCCGCCGACCGCCCGATCAAGGGCTACTCCGGCGGCATGAAACGACGGCTCGACCTCGCGTCGGCGCTCGTCCAGAAGCCCGAGGTCCTGTTCCTGGACGAGCCGACGACCGGGCTCGATCCGGTCAGCCGCTTGACGGTCTGGGACGAGGTGCGCCGTATCAACGAGCGAGGCACGACGGTGTTCCTGACGACGCAGTACCTCGAGGAGGCCGACCAGCTCTGCGACCGGCTGGCCATCATCGACGACGGCCGGATCGTCCGCGAGGGGACGCCCTCGCAGCTGAAGGCCGAGCTCCGGCAGCGACTGCGTCTCGCACGCGAGGTGACGCTCGACGACGTCTTCCTCGACGCGACCGGACGAACCCGCATGCACGTCGAGGGCGAGGTGCAGGAGGTGTCGGCGTGACCCACGCACTCGTCCTTGGACGGCGAGCGCTGCGCGAGGGAGTGCGCACGCCGGAGGCGATTGTCCCGACCCTCTTCATTCCGCTCTTCTTCCTGGTCGTCAACGTCGGCCAGGCCGCCAGGATCTTCCCGGGCTCGACGACCGACTTCCTGCATGGGCAGGGCTACGGGGCGTTCCAGCTGCCGAGCTCGATGCTGCTGGCCGCCTCCTTCGGGAGCGCGGCGCTGTTTCTCGTCGAGGAGATCGAAGGCGGCTACTTCGACAAGCTGCGCGCGACGCCGGTCCGCCGGAGCGCGATCGTCCTGGGCCGCCTGATCGCCGAAGGCGTGAAGGCTCTGTTGATCGCAAGCCTGCTCGTTTTGCTCGGGCTGATCTTCGGGATCAGGATCGCGAGCGGACCGCTCGGGTTCGTTCTGCTCGTGGTGCTGACCGCGGGCTGGGCGGTCGTGTACTCGGGATTCATGCAGGTCATCGCCCTGAAGACCCGGAGCGCCGCGGCGACGAACTCGGCCGGGCTCGTCTTCTTTCCGCTCCTTTTCCTGACGCCGAACTTCGTGCCTCGCAACCTGCTCACGCGCCCGATGGAGATTGCAGCCACGATCAATCCGGTCACCTACGTCATGGAGGCGTTGCGTTCTCTCATCCTCGTTGACCTCGCGTGGACCACCATCGGTCTCGGCTTCCTGGTGGTCGCAATCGCGGGAGCGATCATGCTGGCGATCAGCGTCCGTGTGATTCGCAACTACGACTAGTCGGGCGAGGCAGGTCGAACCGAAACCGCACCGCATGCGAATCAGTCGGGAACGTAGATACCCCCGACGAAGGAGCTCTCGATGCGTTTCATCCCGACGAAGTTCCATGCGCCGCTCGACTACACCGTCGGCGCGGCACTCATCGCCGCTCCCTGGATCTTCCAGTTCTCGGAGCACATTGCAGCGACGGTTGTTGCGATCGTGCTCGGAATCGGCCTGATTGCGTACAGCCTCTTCACCGACTACGAGCTGGGCGTCTGGAAGGTTGCGCCGATGGCTGTCCACAACCTCATCGACGTCGCCGCCGGCACGCTGCTCGCCGCCTCGCCCTGGATCTTCGGTTTCGCCGACGAGACGGCGAATGTGTGGCTCCCGCATCTGGCCGTCGGGCTCGCCGCCGTCTTCCTCGGCCTCACGACGAAGCAACAGGGCGGCTACAGCTACCGCAAGGCCGACAGGCCCAGCACGGCGATCGGGTAGCTCTGCTCTCTCGCGCGGCGGGCGCAGCGCCCGCCGCGCGTCGCGGGCTAACTGCCTGAGGGCGCGTTCAGAGGTCCGATGTCGGCGAAGGTGACCTCGTAGTCGACGGTCTCCTCGACCTCCACTCCCGCCGCCGAGGCCACCCGATCACGGAACTGCATGCGGGAAACGCGATGCCGTTCGGCCAGCTCACGACTCTCCCAGAACGTGAGCCCGAGGGTCGTCCCTTCTCGCGACAGGAACAAGAGCCCCTCGAACCCTTCAGTCTCGCGAAACCAGCGGATCATCTCCTGAGCAACGATCGTGGCATTCTCGATCGGCAGATCCGAAGTGCTCACGCGTGTGAGGCTCACGTACACGCCATTCCTCCTCACCCACCGCTGATCGCAGCGATGACATCGACCCGGGAACGTTGGTCAAGTGGAGTATCGAGGGTCGCTCGCTCTTGGTCGACGTAGACATGGATGTGTTGCCGGAGGAGCGGTCCCTGCTCGCACAGCCGGTTACGCAGCCCCGGCCACTTCCCTTCCAGCCGGTCGATCGCCTCGCCGACCGTTGGCGCGTCGACGTCGACATGACGCGGCAGGTCGACGAAGAGGGGTGTCAGCGTTCCTGGGAGATGGACGTTGGCCATCAGTCCAGGACGGCGACCTCGACAGAGGAGATCGCAGGTAGGTACGTGGCGATCTCGCGCCAGCTCTCGCCCTCGTCGGCGCTGGCGAACACCTGGCCTGTGCTGGTCCCGAGATAGAGACCGGGCACATCGTACGAGTCGATCGCCAAGGCCTCCCGCAGCACACCGACATGCGCGTTCTCGTGTGGGAGGCCGCGGTCGAGCGGCTGCCAGCTCTCACCGGCATCGCGCGTCCGCCACACCGCCGCGTGTCCGTCCGGCATGCAGCGTCCGTGGCCCGGGTCGAGCGGAATGACGTAGAACGTGTCGCGGTCGTGCGGATGCGCGGCGGCTGCGAAGCCGAACTCGGTGGGCAGCCCCTCGGTGATCTCGACCCACGTGTGACCGGTGTCGTCGCTCCGGTGCATGCCCACATGGTTCTGCTGATACATGCGCGCGCCGTCGGCGGGCGAGCGGACGAGCTTGTGAACGCAGAAACCCACCTCCTCGTGGGAGCGCGGCCAGTCTGCGCGCAGGCCCCGGTTGCGGGGCGTCCATGAAGTGGCGTCGTCGGTCGTCTCGAAGATCCCGACCCCCTGCACGATCGCCCAGAAACGCGACTCCTCGTCGTTGTCGAACATGAGCGCAGAGATGCCAAGGTGCCCAGGCGGCTGGTTCGCCGGGTCGTCCCACAGCTCGCTGCCCGGCTGCCCGGCAAGCGTCGAAAGCACCGACCAGGTCGCGCCGGCATCGCGGCTTTCGAAGATCCCGGGCGCTTCGACGCCGACGAGGACCCGCCCGTTCTTCACTGCGAGCGTCGACACCTTCGACAGCTTCCGGTCGCCGTCGGCGTCGTACGAGAGACCCTCGCTCGACAGCGTCCAGGTCTCGCCGAGGTCCGGGCTTCGCCACACGGCCGAGCCGTGCCACTCACTCGCGGCGGCCGCGTACATCGCTCCCGTGGAAGGGTCGTGGACGGCGTGGTACACGGGCCAGCCCTCGCAGAAGGGCCCGCGCAGCGCCCATTCGCGGCGGTCTCCGTCACTTTCCAGCAGAAAACACCCCTTGCGCGTGCCGATCAGCAGCACCGTTCGTGGCATGACTCCTCCTCCGTCTCGAGACCAGTCCTAGGTATCAGACCGGGCCGCACCGCGAAACTCATCGCCGACCGTAACTCGCCGACGGCCCTGGGCCTTCCCCTACCTGCCGGTCCAGCTCGGTTGGCGCTTCTCCAAGAAGGCGCAGATCCCCTCTTGCGCGTCGGCCGCCATCGAGTTCATGGTCATCACGGACTTGGTGAGATCGTAGGCGTGGCGCTCGTCGAGCTCGACCTGCGCATAGAAGCTCTCCTTGCCGATCCCGACGATCAGCGGACTGGAGCGAGCGATCTTCTCGATGAGCTCAGCGATCGCATCGTCGAGCTCGTTGGCGGAAACGACCCGGTTGACGAGCCCCCACTCGAGCGCCGTCGTCGCACTGATGGGATCGCCGGTGAGGAGCATCTCGAGTGCACGCTTGCGACCGATCGCACGCGAGAGCGGAACCATCGGTGTGGAGCAGAAGAGTCCGATCTTCACTCCCGGCGTCGCAAACCAGGCGTCGTCCGCTGCAACCGCGAGGTCACAGGCGGCCACGAGCTGGCAGCCTGCTGCGGTTGCGACGCCGTGCACCCTGGCGATGACGGGCTGTGGAACGCGATGGATCGCCTCCATCAGTTGCGTGCAGACATCGAAGAGTCGCTGGTAGAAGGCGACATCCCGCCCGACCATCTCCCTCAGGTCGTGGCCTGCCGAGAAGGCGACGCCGGCCCCTTCGATCACGATCGCCCGCACGTCAGGATGGGCGCCGAGCTGCTCGATCGAGCCGATCAGCTCCTCCATGAGCTCGAGCGAGAGCGCGTTCCGCTTCTCCGGTCGGTTAAGGGTGATCCGACCGGTCGCCCCGTCTTGCACTACGAGGATGGTCTCAAACGGCGCCGAGATCGCAGCCACTCGCAGTACGCTAGCGCGAGCGGTGCCTGCCGTCTATCACGGTCTGAGGCCGTCGAGGACGACCTGGACATAGCGTCGCCAGGCGTCGTCCCGTTCGGCGTGTGTGGCGGCCTGGATCGCTCCGCCCACGAGCGCGCCAATGTCGCGCGAGTCCATCCCCTGCCGCAGAGCTCCCTCTTTCTGGGCACGACGGATCAACTTGCCGACGCTGTCGTGCAGCTCCCGCTTCGCCTCCGACACCTCCGCGAAATTGGCTAATTGCTCGATGCCCTCGAAGAGGGCGCGATCTCGACGGCACGCGTCGGCCGCCGTCCACACGAACTCCTCGAGCGCAGCGCCCGTATCGGGGAGCTCGAGAAGCTCGTGCACACGCACGAGCATCTCCTCGAGTCGGGTGTGGATGACCGCTGCGCGAAGCGCGTCTTTGCTCGGGAAGCGGCGGAACACCGTTCCGTGACCGACGCCGGCCCGGCGCGCGATCTCGTCGATCGTCACATCCGGGCCGAGCTCGGCGTAGGCCTCAGTCGCGGCCTCGAGGATGCGGTCGCGGTTGCGCTGTGCGTCGGCTCGAAGGGTGGTCACGTCACGCCGCTTCGAGCATCACCGAGTCGTCGGACACGGCCTGCGCCTCGATGCGAGCGACGTGCCGCTTGCGCAGGAGCGCGAGCATCACGATCAGCGCTGCGATCATCACGGCAGCGCCGCCCGCGAAGGCCCAGTGGAAGCCGACGACGAGCGCGTGTGCGGGCGAACCTCCTGCGGATGCCGACTTGCTCGTGGCCAGCGTCGACAGCACCGCCAGCCCGAGTGCCCCGCCGACCTGCTGCGATGTGTTGAAGAGCCCCGACGCGAGGCCCTGGTCGTCGTCGTCGAGCCCAGTGGTCGCGATCAGGGTCAGCGGCATGAAGACCGCGCCCATGCCGAGCGACGAAAGCACGAGCGCCGGCAGGACGTCAGACAGGTACGAGCCGTGCACCGGCAATTGCGTGAGCAGCAGAAGGCCGGCCGCGGTGAGGAGCATCCCGACGGCAGCGACCGGCCGCACACCGACTCGCGGTGCGAACTGCGCCGCGAGCCCGGCCGAGACCATGATCCCGGCTGTGAACGGCAGGAAGGCCAGGCCGGCCTTGAGCGGCCCGAACTCGAGCACTCGCTGGAGATAGAGCGTGTTGAAGAAGAACATCGCGAAGATGCCTGAGGCGGCCAGGAACATCGAGATGTTCGCCGTCAGCAGCGAGCGGATCCGGAAGATCGAGAGCCGCACCAGCGGCGACTTCGCCCGCAACTCGATCACGACGAAGGCTACGAGCAGAACGGCGGCCAAGGCGAAGAACCCGATCGTCTTCGCAGATCCCCAGCCGGCGGACTGCGCGTCGACGATCGCGTACACGAGCGCCATCAGCCCGCCGGTAACGGTGACCGCCCCGGCGACGTCGTAGCTGCGGGCTGCGTGCTCGTCGCGAGACTCCGGGATCAGTCGCAGCGAGAGCACGAAGGCGACGACGCCGACCGGCACGTTGACGAAGAAGATCCACGGCCAGGAGAAGTACTGCGTCAGGACGCCGCCGAGGATGAGTCCGACCGCCGACCCGCCGATCGCGATCGCGGCCCAGACGCCCAGCGCCCTGGCGCGCTCGGCGCCCTCGGCGAACGTCGTCGAGATGATCGAAAGCGCGGCCGGCGAGATCAGCGCGGCCCCGAGGCCCTGCAAAGCCCGCGCGCCGATGAGCATGCCCTCGCTCGATGCGAGGCCATCAAGCAGCGACGCGGCCGTGAAGATGACGAGCCCAATCAGGAACACCCGCTTACGCCCGAGCAGGTCGCCCGCGCGCCCGCCGAGGAGCAGAAAGCCGCCGAACACGAGCGTGTAGGCGTTGACGATCCACTGCAGGTTCCCCTCCGACAGGTTGAGATCCTTCTGGATCGAGGGGAGCGCGACGTTCACGATCGTCGCATCGAGCACGACCATGAACTGCGCCAGGCAGATCAGGACTAGAACGACCCACGGATTCGTCGAGCTACGCATCGGCGGCTGCCTCCAACTCATCTGGACTCCTCAGTCCGCTTAACGTAGCAGAAAGCGGACCGAGCGGTCCGCTTCTAGGTGCCAAAGGTCTCGGTTGCGGATACAAAGTCGGGCGGCGCGCGATAGCCCGTCGCTAAGCAACGGCGATCGGAGAATTTGCGTGTACAAAGAAGAGCGCCGGAGGTGAGGTATGGGAGCGATACACGTGCACGAGTTCATGACGCTCGACGGCGTGATCGATGCGCCGACGTGGACATTCGACTACGGCTTCGACCCCGAGGTGGCAAAGGCGATCGGCGCGGTCACCGAACGTTGCCGAGGGATCCTGCTCGGGCGCATTACCTACGAGATGTTCGAGCCCGCGTGGTCGACGAGGACCGCTGAGGACGATCCGGGCGCACCTTTCTTCAACGACACCACGAAGTACGTCGTCTCGGGGACGTTGACCACTGCGGCGTGGCGGAATTCGGAGATCATCGGACCGTACGATCCCGAAGCGATCCGCAGCCTCAAGGAGGACGTCGACGGTGACCTCTACGTCAGCGGCAGCGGCACGCTGGTCCGGGCGTTGCTCGCCGACGGTCTGGTCGACGGACTCCATCTGTTTGTCTACCCGCTCACGCGGGGGCGCGGTCCACGGCTCTTCTCCGAGGACGCCGCTCCCGGCAAGTTCTCGCTTGCGGCCTGCGAGTCGTACGAGAACGGCGTCGTCTACCTGGCGTATCGAATGTCGGCGTGAGGCGAAAGACTATGCCTTGACAGGAATATGCCTGTAAGGTAATACTGTCCGTCGGTGGACCAATTCAGCCTCATCGCGGACGGCACGCGGCGCCGCATTCTCGATCGCCTCAGGACGGAGGAAAGTGACGTGAGCGGTTTGCTCTCGACCCTCGGGTTGCCGCAGCCCCTCGTGTCGAAGCACCTGCGCGTCCTTCGCGAGGCCGGCGTCGTCACGTCGACAGTGGCGGGCAACCGCCGCGTCTATCGCCTCGCCGCCGACCCGCTTCCGAACGTGCTCGGCTGGATCACGCCCTACTACCAGCTCTGGACGACGAGCCTTGACCGGCTGTCGGCCGAACTCGACGCAGAGGAGCAAACATGACGAAGATCGTGGCTGATCCGATCGATCCAGTAGTCGCGGCCATCATTGCGCAGCAGTCGGCCGAGGCGACCGTCATCGAAGTCGAAGGTCGCTGCGTTCTGACGATGACACGAGAGTTCCAGCACGAGGTCGAGCGCGTGTGGTCGAAGCTGACCGACCCCGACGAGTTGCGCAAGTGGTCGCCGGTCGTCCCGGACCGCGCACTGACTTCGACCGGGCCGGCGACGGCGCGTGAGAATCCTGAGAGCGATCCGGTCGACGCAGAGGTTCTTGTTGTCGATCGGCCACGCGAGCTGTCGCACCGCTGGGGCTCGCACGTTCTGCGCTGGACGCTGACGCCGACTGTGAACGGCTGTCGCCTCACGCTCGAGCAGACCTTCGACGATCGTGAAGAACGTGGCTCGTTCGCAGCAGGTTGGCACCTTTGCCTGGCGGTGCTGACCGCGGCCCTCGACGATCGCGAAGTCGAGCGGGTTGTCGGGAGCCGGGCGGGAGACTACGGCTGGCAATCCCTCGAGGCTCGCTACCTCGCGAGCCTCACGTAGCGCGACCGATCATGGAGACCGAGATGGTTGCAGAGACCGGGATGCTGATCCGCAAGCCGGTGACCGAGGTGTTCGATGCGGTCTTCAACCCGGAGGTGACGACCAGATTCTGGTTCACCCGAAGCACGGGCAAGCTCGAAGCCGGCAGGCGCGTTCGCTGGCAGTGGGAGATGCTCGGGCACTCGGCTGACATCGACGTCGATGTGGTCGAAACGAACCAGCGGATCGTGTACCGGTGGCCTTCGTACAAGGGCGACGGACAGACAACGGTCGAATGGAGGTTCACCACCCGCCCCGACGGCACCACCTTCGTCAATGTCGTCAACAGCGGATTCAGAGGAGATCCAGGTGCAGTTGCGAGGGATGCCGCCGGGGCCGGGCAGGGATTCACGCTCGTGCTCGCCGGAATGAAGGCCTGGCTCGAGCATCAGCTCGAGCTCAATCTCATCCGCGATCGTTTCCCGCAAGACGTCGAGCACTAGACACTCGACGCGGCCTGGCGCGCTCGAGGCTCGGAGCCCGAGGCCGCGGTCGCGTAGACCGCGGCGAATCCTTGCCGCCAGCTCGGGTAGCGCAGAGTCCAGCCGAGCTCACGCTTTGCCTTTGCGTTCGAGGCGCCCCGCGACTCGGTTCCCATCATCACCGCGCCTGCGCCGGCGAACAGGCGCGCGAGCCAGACGGGGAAGTGACGGGGCCGCTTTGCTCCGAGCGCAGCGGCGAGTACCGGAAGCCACTCGCGCACCGGAGCGGGCTCGTCGTCGACGATGTTGTAAATCGCAGGACCGTCGTGTTCGAGCGCGAGGGCGGTCGCTGCGGCTGCATCGTCGAGGTGGATGAACGAGAAGACGCCGCCGCCGCCGCCGACGATCGGGAACTGTCGCTTGCGCACGGGCGGGACCAGGCCGTCATTGTCAGCGCCGTAGAAGCCGCCGTAGCGAAGCGCAATCCCGCCGGCAGCGGTGACCGCCTCGTCGAGATACCGCATCGCCGCGTTCGTCTCCTCGGTGCCTGCCACCGGACGCGGGTCGAGCGGATCATCCTCCGTTTTGACCGGTCCTCCCTCGCGGGCGTACCGCATGCTGGCGAAGCTCTGGGCCACGAACCGGGTGACGCCCGCTTCCTTTGCGGCGGCGAGAAGGGCGTCGGTGCCCTCCCGTCGGAGCCGGTTCGTCTCGGCAAAGCTGCGATCCAGGTTCCGGGAAAAGCGCACATTCGCGAGAGCAGTTGCTTGATGGATGATCGCGTCGGGCTCCGCCTGGAGAACAGCCTTCCTGACGGCGCGCGCGTCGAGCAGATCGAGCGCGATCGGATCGGCGCCGAGTGCGCGCACCCGGTCAGCGTTTCCAGGTGACCTGAAGGTGCCGGTCACCTCGTGCCCTTGCGCGACCAACTGGGGAACGAGGCGGATGCCGATCGCACCGCTCGCCCCCGCGACGAAGACTTTCATCGCCTTTCTCCTTTCGTCACATCAGTAGGACTTCTCGGGTCTACTTGTCTGACCCGACAGATCGAAGGGATGTGACCGATGAACGAGCGCGACTGGATGGCGGAACGATTCGAGGACCATCGAACTCGCATGCGTGCCGTCGCCTACCGGATGCTCGGCTCGCTGAGCGAGGCGGACGACGCCGTCCAGGAAGCTTGGCTGCGGTTCAGCCGCACTGACACCAGCGACGTCGAGAACCTCGGTGCCTGGCTGACGACTGTGGTCGCGCGGGTCTCACTGAACATGCTCCGCTCGCGGAAGGCGCGGCGGGAGGAGCCGACCGGCATGCGTTTGCCCGAGCCGATCATCGATCGCCCTGACGCGATCGATCCGGAGCACGAGGCGCTGCTTGCGGATTCGGTGGGGCTGGCGCTCCTCGTCGTACTCGAACGGCTGTCTCCGGCCGAGCGACTTGCGTTCGTGCTGCACGACATCTTCGCCATGCCCTTCGACGAGATCGCGTCGATCATCGACCGCTCGCCCGAGGCGGCACGCCAGCTCGCGAGCCGCGCACGGCGGCGCGTGCAGAGCGAGAACGCCGTTCCCGATGCCGACCTCGACACCCAGCGCCGAGTCGTCGACGCCTTTCTCTCCGCTGCCAGGGAGGGCGACTTCGAGGCCCTACTCGAAGTGCTAGACCCGGACGTCGTGCTGCGTGCGGACTTCGGTCCGGCGGGCGGATCGAGGGAGGTCCGCGGGGCGAGGGCGGTCGTCGGGCAAGCACTGTTCTACTCGCGGCAGGAACTCGTGATGCACCCGGCGCTCGTCAACGGTGCTGTCGGAGCCGTGGTCACCCGTGGCGGAGAGCGGTTCTCCGTCGCCGCGGTCACCGTAAGAGGCGGGAAGATCGTCGAGCTCGACTTCTTCTCCGACCCGGATCGGCTCGCGCAACTCGACTTGACGATTCTCGACGGGTGAGTGGATAAGGTGTCTCACGTGGACCCCGATCGCGCACGCGAGCTACTTGCCGCAGAGCGCGCACGGATCGAGCGCGGGCTCGCCGGGCTCGCTCACGAGGACGACGACAGTACCGCCGACCAGGATGATCCTGGGAATACCGGCTCCGATCTCTACGAAGACGAGCTCGACGAAGGGTTGAGCGACGACCTTCGGGAGCAACTGGCAGCGGTCGAGCGTGCGGAGGCGCGTCTCGATGCCGGAACCTACGGCGTCTCCGTTCTCAGCGGACAGCCCATTCCGGATGAGCGACTGGAAGCGGTGCCGACGGCCGAGCTCACCGTCGAGGAAGAGCGCCCCCGTTAGGGCGGCTCGAAGCGCCAAGTCTCATAGCAAGCCGGCCGCGCCTTCGCGCCTTTCGAGCCTGGGGTGACCGGGTGATCGATCGGGCTTGACTTGCCTACCAGGAAAGTCTACCTTTACTTTCCAACCAGGAAAGTGAAGGAGTGAGAACGATGACGAACTATCCGACGGACGCAGAGGCACGCGCCGCTCTGCATGGGGCTCAGCAAGCGCGACAGCGGGTGATCGACCAGATCGGGATGCCGTGGTGGTATTGGTGGGGTCTCGCTGCCTGCTGGATCGGTCTGGGCGTGGCGTCGGACCTCGCTGGCGCCTGGGTCTCCCTGGCGGCGACGCTCACTTTCGGCGCGGTCCACTCATACGTCTCGTCGCGGCTGCTCGCAGGCCGACAGCGCACGGGCGAGGTCAAGGTCCGGGCCGACGTGGCGGGGCGACGGGCCCCTCTACTCGTCCTTGGCTTTCTGATCGGGCTCGGTGTGGTGACGGTCGCCGCCGCGCTCCTGGCCTACGCCGACGGCGCCGAGCATCCCGCCACCATGGCGAGTGTCCTCGTCGCGCTCGCGATTCTCCTCGGCGGGCCGCGCATGATGGCCTCTATTCGCTCCGATGCGACGCATCGGGCGGCAGCGGGATGAACGACGGCGCGAGATTCGACGAGCTTATCCATCCGGCCACGAGACTGTCGATCGTGGCCTTGCTGGCGGCGGCAGACTGGGCCGAGTTCGCCTTCATCCGCGACCAGCTTGGGCTCTCCGACTCGGCGCTCTCCAAGCAACTAACAACGCTCGAGGAGGCCGGTTACGTCGTGATCGAGCGACCGCTGAGCGAGCGGCGCCGCCGTGTGCGAGCACGGCTGACGCCCTTAGGCCGGAAACGGTTCGCGGGCCACGTCGCGGCGCTTCGAGGGATCCTCGCCACTTCGGTGCCCGAGACCTGAGTGTCAGGCGGATGACGCTGGCGCGGGCGCGGCTGTCTGGGCCGCGCGCCCGCGAACGAGTACCGCGGCCGCGAGCGAGCCGACGAAGACCGTCGCGGCCGCAACCACCAGCACCAGACGGAAGCCGCTGACGAACGCGACGTTCGCCGCATGCACAAGCGTCTGATTGCCGCCGGCAGCGCGTAGGCCCGAAGAGGTCACCGCTTCGGCGAAGCCTCCGCGGTGGACTCCTTCCGACGCCAGCCGCGTGCCGACATGCTGTTCCAGGATTGCGCCGAGCGCCGCGACGCCCACCGCGAGACCGCCGACGCGGCACGTGTTGCTGATGCCGGAAGCCATCCCTGTGCGAGCCGGATCGACGACGCGAAGGGCTGCGGCTGCAATGGTCGGATTGGCTAGGCCGATACCCAACCCGCAGACGATGAAGCCCGGTAGCAGCCTCGTCCAATCCGAGCCCACGGAGATGGTCGCCATCAACAGGACGCCGGCAGCGACTATCGCCAGGCTGCCGGCCAGCAGAGCCCACATCGGTGCCCCGGTCGCGAGCCTGCGGGTCACGAGGGGGACGAGAAAGACGAACGCCGTGAGCGGAAGGAAACGGACGCCCGCGCCCAGAGGCGAGTTGCCCTCGATGTCCTGGAGGTAGATCGAAAGGAAGGGGATGAGGGCGAACATGCCGGCCCCGAGGCAGAACGTCGCGATTTGCACGCCGAGGAACATCGGCCGGCGGAAGAGCGAGATATCGAGCATGGGCCGTTCCTGACGCGCTTCGATCACGACGAAGGCGATGACCAGCGCGAACCCGCCGATGAGGGAGCCGAGGATCTGACCGCTCGTCCACCCGGCGCCGTTGCCGCGGAGGAGCGCGAAGACGATGAGGAAGAGCGATGCCGCAAGCGTCGCCAGACCTGCAACGTCCGTGCGACGTGCGTGCGCGTCGCGCGACTCACGCACCCTCGTCAACGCAATCCAGGCCGCCGCCGCGCCGATCGGAACGTTGACGAAGAAGATCCACCTCCAGCCGAACGCGTCGGTGAGGATCCCGCCCAGCAGCGGTCCCGATGCGACCGCAAGCCCCACGGTCGAGCCCCAGATCGCAATCGCCCGGGTTCGGGCCAGGCCGTCGTATTCGGCGCCGATGAGGGCGAGCGCGGTGGCGAACAAGGCGGCGCCGCCGATCCCTTGCACCGCGCGAGCTGCATCCAGCGACGCGATGTTCCAGGCAATGCCACAGAGGAACGACGCGATGCTGAAGACGATGATGCCGCTCGCGAAAATGAGACGCCGCCCGTAGCGGTCCGCGAGTGCCCCGGCAGTGAGGATGAGCGCCGCAAGGGTCAGCGCGTAGGCATCGACCACCCATTGCAGGCCGGTCAGGCTCGCGTCGAGCCGACGCTGGATCGACGGCAGCGCGACGTTGACGATCGTGATGTCCACGAGCAGCATGAACGTCGTGGCGCACACTGCGATCAGCGTCCACCGTTGCGTGCGGCGTTCCCGCGATGGCTGTTCGGTGACTTCGGTCGGCCCAGTGGTCATTTCGGGTGGCGGAGGCTACCAGCCGCGCCCCTCCGGGTGAGGATGCCGACGTGACCCCAAACAACGAGGTCGCCCCAGGGCTTTGGCGGTTCACGGTGGGCCGGAACGGCGTCCCGCCGACGATGACCGCGTACGCGCTGCGTGAAGGCGAGGACACGATCCTGGTCGATCCGCTCGTCGCGGGCGAACCCGAGCCATTCCTCGCCGTGCTCGATGGGATTGTGCGCGGACGCGTGCGCATCCTCGTCACCACGCCGTTCCACGTACGGGACTCCGAGCTTCTGTGGCGCCGCCTGCGCAATCGGCACGAGATCACGATCTTCGGGCACGAGCACTGCGCTACACGGCTCGACGACCGTTCAGCATTCCGGCCGCTGCGCGGCGGTGAGACGCTCGACGGCGGAGTGCGTGCCCACCCGATCGGACAGCCGCGACGCGCCGAGATCCCGTATGAGCTGCCCTCGCACCGCGCCCTGGCGTTCGGCGACAGCGTGCTCGAGGTGGACGGGGAGCTCCGGGTCTGGCCGAGGCAACGCGACCTCGACCGTCGCCGCATCTGGTACGAGCAGCGCTTCCTGCCGACACTCGACCGGCTAACACGTCTCGATGTCGAGCGTGTGCTCGTCACGCACGGCGAGCCTGTGCTACGCCATGGCTCTCGCGCGCTGGCCGCGGCCCTGGCACGGGCCCCGTGGCAGAGGTCGTCTTTCTATTGAAAGGAGAACGCCAAGGTCGGGTCTAAGGAGGTCACTGCGTACTTGCCCCGCCAGGTCAGCCGGACGGCCGCCCATTCGCCGTCCGCAACCACGGCCTCGATGGTGTGTGCGGCAGGGAATCCGGCGGCGAAGGCGGTCACCACAGCTTTGAAGCCTTCGCGATCGACTGGTCCCGAGCCGGGAAGGTGCGTGGTGAAAGCCCGCGTCACGATGTCGTCAACGCGCTCCGGCTCGGCGTCTCTGGCAGCGATCGCATCCACGACGGCGTAGAACTTCTCGACAATCTGGTTGTTAGAAGCCATTGCGATTCCCCCCGACCATCGCTCACCGTCCTAGGCAGGGCCTTTGAGCAGTCCCACCATGTTTCCCTCGGGGTCCTCGAATCGCCCGAGCTCGACTCCAGTCTGGATCTCCGACGGCCCCATGAGGCGCTTCCCGCCGAGCTTCTCCGCCTGCGCGAGCCCTGCTTCGACGTCAGGAACTTCCACGTAGAAGGTCAAGTGTCCCGACATGCCGTCGGCTATGTCCCCTATGCCGCCGCCGATCCCGACGCCTTCGAAGTTCGTCTCCCGCCGGACCGTGCCGTAGCCGAGCGGATTGTCCGCGTCGATTGTCCAGCCGAACAGCTCGGCGTAGAAGCTGCGCAGTTTCTCGCCGTCAGTGCTCATTACTTCGAAATGGATTACCGGGTTACCCATGTGCTCTCCTTTCCGCGCATGGCGCTCAACTTGCCGACGAATGCCAATGCTGCCCGCGCCCTGTGCGCGAGTCGATTACCTCTGGGGTAAGACGGATCTACGGGCCGCGCTGGTCGCCAACGCAACAGGCGGCGTTTAGGGTCCGAGCATGGCCCTCCGCGAGGGTGCACCATCTGCGGGCACGCTGCTACGAGAATGGCGGCAGCGGCGCAAACTCAGCCAGCTCGAGCTTGCGTTGCGATCGGCGGTATCGGCGCGGCATCTCAGTTTCATCGAGACCGGGCGGGCGCAGCCGAGTCGCGAGATGGTCCTCCATCTGGCCGAGCGCCTCGACGTTCCTCTGCGTGACCGCAACCGCTTGCTCCTCGCGGCCGGCTTCGCCCCGGTTTTCGGCGAGCGCTCACTCGACGAGGGCGAGATGGCACCGGTACGTGAGGCGCTCGAGCGCTTCCTGGCCGCGCACGAGCCCTATCCGGCTGTGGTTGTGGACCGTCACTGGAACGTCGTCGCCTCGAACCGCGGCGTCGCCTACCTCATGCGCGGCGTAGCCGCCGAGCTTCGCGGGCCGCCTGCGAACGCGCTCCGGATCGCCTTACACCCGGACGGCCTCGGGTCCCGGATCTCCAATCTCGCCGACTGGAGCGGTTACCTGCTCGCGCGGCTCCACCGGGAGATCGAAGCGACAGGCGATCCGGGTCTCGAATCCCTCTACGAGGAGCTGGCCGCCTACCCGGGAGTGGCCAAAATGGCCGAGCGCGCGGACGCGCCGACGCCAAACGAGATCATGCTCAAGCACGAGCTCCGGGTCGATGACGAAGACCTCGCGCTCTTTTGCACCTTCACCACCTTCGGAACCGCGCGCGACCTCACACTCGCCGAGCTCACCATCGCGGCGTTTTACCCGGCCGATCCGGAAACCGCGGTTGCGCTCACCATTGGCGTTGGCGAAGCCCCGACCGACTAGCGGCAGTCTTTACCGTATTACCTCTCACGTAATCGACGCACGCCGGCACCTACGGGCATCGTCGCCGGAATAACGCGGCAACACGGCTAAGGAGACCGCTAGAAGCTCGTTCGTCGTCATCTCGAGGAAGGAGGGGTGGAATGAGCAGGTTGAAGGTGAACATCACGATGTCGCTCGACGGGTTCGTCGCGGGTCCGAAACCAGAGCGAAAGTGACCGCTCGGCGTTGGGGAATGCAGCTGCACGAATGGCTCGTTTCGCTGGAGGCGTTCCGTGAGACGCACGGCGAAGAAGGCGGCGACGTCAATGCGAGCACGCCGTTCGCAGAGGAGATCCTCGGCGACGCCGGCGCGACCATCATGGGTCGGAACATGTTCGGCGGCGGACCGGGGCCCTGGGGAGAGCACCCCTGGAAGGGCTTCTGGGGCGACGATCCCCCGTTTCACCATCCGGTCTTCGTCCTGACCCGCTTCCCCCGCGAGCCGCTCGAGCTCCAGGGCGGAACGACGTTCTACTTCGTCACCGAGGGCATCGAGTCGGCGCTGGAGCAGGCCAGAACCGCGGCCGGTGGAAAGGACGTCTCGCTCGGCGGCGGGGCAAACGTCGTGCAGCAGTATCTCGCCGCCGGCCTCCTTGACGAGATCGTCGTCTCCCTGATGCCGATCCTTCTGGGCGGTGGCGCGCGGCTGTTCGACAACCTCGGCGATTCGAGGCCTAGTCTTCGCCAGGTTTAGGCGGTCGAAGCGCCCGGAGTGACTCATATCCGGTACGCCCCTGCGTAGAGATCAGCGCGCACGTCACGGCAGATTCGACGGTCTCGAACTAGCTGCGCAAGCGGCGGCTAGCACCCGACGATGCCCCGCCGCCGCGCCCCCTCGCTCGGGATACGGTTGGCTCAGTGGCAGAGGAGTACCTTCTCGCAGTCGCGGGGCGCGAGATCACCGTCTCGAGCCCGCACAAGCTCTTCTTCTCGGAGCGCGGGGAGACGAAGCTGGACCTGGTGCGGTATTACCTCGCCGTCGCGGAGCCGCTCATGCACACTGCGGGCGAGCGGCCCACCCTCATGCAGCGGTTCCCTCACGGTGCCGAGGGCAACTCGTTCTTCCAGAAGCGTGTCCCTGACACCGCACCCGAGTGGCTACAGACGACGATCGTCACCACGCCGAACGGAACCACCTCCCGTGCGCTTGTCCTCGCCGACCTGGCCCACGTGATCTGGGCCGTAAACCTGGCCTGCCTCGGCTTTCATCTCTGGCCGTACACTCGTGATCGCGCCGAGGTCGCGGACGAGCTTCGCCTCGACCTCGATCCGCAGCCCGGCATCGAGTTCGACGACGTGCGGACGGCCGCAGCTGAACTTCGCCGTCTGCTCGACGAGCTCGGGATGGTCGGCTACCCGAAGACCACCGGAAACCGTGGCCTCCATGTCTACGTCCGGCTGGAACCGCGTTGGGACTCGTATCAGGTGCGAGCAGCAGCGGTCGCCGCCGCGCGCGAGCTGGAACGCCGCCGACCCGAGCTGATCACCTCCGCCTGGTGGAAGGAGGAGCGTGGCGCACGAGTCTTCGTCGACTACAACCAGAACGCTCCGCACAAGACCGTCTTCGGCGCATGGTCGGTGCGCGCCCGTCCCGGTGCTCAGGTATCGGCGCCCCTGACCTGGGAAGAGGTCGACGCGCTTCACCCCGACGAGCTGACGATCGCGAGCGTGCCCGAGAGGCTGTCGACGAAGGGTGATCCGTGGGAGGGGGTGAACGAGCAGCCGCAGTCGCTCGAGCCGCTGCTCGAGCTTCACGAGCGCGACCGGGCCGCCGGTCTTATGGACGCACCCTGGCCGCCCGTCTATCCGAAACAGCCGGACGAGCCGCCGCGTGTCGCTCCAAGCCGCGCTCGCAAGGACTCGGGTAAGGCGTCCGGGGGCTGACCGATGCAGACGCTCTATCTGCTGCGGCACGCGAAGTCCAGCTGGGACGACCCTACGCTGCCAGACCACGAGCGGCCGCTGGCGCCACGCGGCCGCCGCGACGCCAAGCGGATCGCGAAACATCTTCGTCGCCTCGGCCACGAGCCCGAGCTCATCCTTTGCTCCTCCGCAGCGCGTACTCGCGAAACGCTCGAGCTCCTGCGACCGGCGGTGGGTGCTTCGGAGGTCATCGTCGAGGAGGACCTGTACGGCGCATCGTCCGACGAACTGCTCGCCCGAATACGCCTCGTGCCCGACTCGGTCGCGTCGGTGATGCTGATCGGACACAACCCGGGCCTCGAGCAGCTTGCCCTTGCCCTGGCCTCGGCCGGCGACGAGTTGGAGCAGCTCGCGGCCAAGTTTCCGACGGCTGCACTCGCAACGCTCGCCGTCGCGAACAGCTGGAGTCGGCTGGCGCCAGGCGACGCAACGCTCGAGGCGTACGTCGTTCCAAAGCAACTTCGCTGAGCCGTCAGCTGCGGAGGTACGTCAGGACCGCGTGCACACGCTTGTTGTCCGCGGCCGTCTCGGGTAGTTGGAGCTTGGAAAAGATGTGGCGGATGTGCGTCTCGACGGTCTTTGGCGTCACGAACAGACGCTCTCCGATGCCCCGGTCTGTGAGTCCTTCGGCCATGAGCGCGAGGACTTCGTGCTCTCGGCGTGTGAGCTCATCCAGGGGCGAATCGGGACGCGAGCGGCCGACGAGTCGCGCGACGAGCTCCGGATCGATGACGACTCCCCCCTCGCCGATGCGACGGACGGCCTCGGCCAGCTGACCGGCGTCGAGGACACGGTCCTTCAACAGGTAACCGCACCGGTCCTCACCTCCCTCGAGCAGTTGGAGTGCGTACTCCGTGTCTGTGTATTGAGAGAGGACGAGGACGCCGACGCCGGGCCAGCGCCGGCGGATCGTCTTGGCCGCGACGAGGCCTTCGTCCGTGTGCGTCGGCGGCATGCGAATGTCGACGACTGCGACGTCCGCGGGCTCCTCCTCCAGGGTTTTCAAGAGCTCCTCCGCGGACCCGACCTTTGCTGCGATCTCGAAGTCCTCGTCTGTGAGCAAGCGCCCGATGCCTTCTCGAAGCAGGACCGAGTCGTCGGCGATTACGACGCGCATGGAATCTCGGCGTGGATGTGCGTCCCGCCGCCGAGAGGGCTCGCGACTCGAAGGGTGCCGTCGAGCGCCTGGACGCGGTCGGAGAGCCCGCGCAGCCCGGTTCCGTCCGCTGGATCCGCGCCGCCGACGCCGTTGTCGTCGATGTCGATGACGGCGTTTCCAGCGCGTCGCGTGATGCTGACGCGGACGCTCGAGGCACGGGCGTACTTCGTGCAGTTCGCGAGTGACTCGGAGACGAGGAAGTACGCGGCCGCTTCGATCGACTCCCCGAGCCGCTCCTCGGGTAAGGCGGCGATCGTCACCGGAGCCTTCGAGCGCTCGGCCAACGATCTCAAGGCTGCGGGGAGACCTTGGTCGGTGAGAATTGCAGGGTGGATGCCGTGCGCGAGCTCTCGGAGTTCGTCGAGCGCAGCGCGAAGCTCGCCCTCCGCCTCGGAGAGGAGCTCGACCGCACCGTTCGTCTCCGGCCCGAGTTGTGCGCGTACAAGCTGGAGCGCGAGCCCCATACTGAGCAGACGCTGTTGCGCGCCGTCGTGAAGGTTTCGCTCGAGACGCCGACGCTCTTCGTCGCCGGCCCGCACGATTCGCGTCCGCGAAGCGCGGAGCTCGACCAGCTGTGCCCGGAGCTCCGCCTGCAATCGCTCGTTTTCGAGCGCGAGCCGTGCCGCCGCGCCCGCGGCTTCGAGCAGGCCTCGTCGCTCGAGGAGGGCCGGGTCGTGCAAGAGCGCCGCGACCGGCGAGTGCGCTGGTCCGAGCACCGTCACGGCACGGTCCGGCCTGGACGGCGGCAAGTTGAGCGTTTGTCCCTGGCTGTCGACGTACGACTTCCGCTCGGGCAGCCACAGCGCGAGCTCGAGCGACGGGTCGCCGAGCGTCCGCGCCAACGCTTCTCGCACGCGCCCGGGCGGGGTTCGCTCGAGCTCGACGACCAGGTCGGCGACGGCCGATCGCGCGCCGCGACCCAGAAGCAAGCCGAGTCCGAGAGACACGGGGATTGCAATCTCTGTGAGCTCGTTGATCCAGAACCACGTGGTGTCCGTCGAGGAGGTATCCGGCGTGCCGTTCAGCGCAATACGTGTAACGAACTGCGCTGCGGCGAAGAAGGCCACGATCGACAGCGGAAGGACGATCCGTCGACCGCCCGGACTCGCGCGCACGAGCTTGCGGACGAGCAGCGCGAGGAAGATCAGCGCCAGAGGCAGCAGAAGCCAGTCGATGGCGTCCTTGAATCCGCTGATGTCGTACCACGCGACATGCGTGACCGGCAGCGCGCATCCCGTAAAGCACTCGAGGAGATACCGGCTATGCGGATAGCGGGGGTCGAAGAAGAGAAGATAGGGAAGCGCGTAGAGCGCTGCGAGGACGTAAAGGAGCCCGACGAATAAACGGTCGAGGCGTGTCGCGAGCCGACCAGTCGGATACGAGAGGATCAGATGGCCGAACAGCGGCGCATAGAAATAGGACAACGCGAACCCGACGGTGACCGGAAACGCGTGGTTCCAGAAGATCCACTTCGCGTTTGAGAGGACGTCCACCAAGGGAAACGCCGTCAGGAGTAGCCCGGTGCGCGTCTCGGGGCGGCGCTGCCATACGAGCACACCGATCGTGAGCGCGACGAACGACAGGGTGAGATAGATGATCGCCCTGTGCTTGACGATCTCGGGCTGGTCGACGGGCCCGAGGGCCAGCGCCATCGCTGCGCACAGTGCCCCTCCCGTTGTCCAGATCAGAAGACGAATGATCTTCATGCCGCGTCGCTCACAAGTGCCGCGAGTGCTGCGACCGTCAGATCTCGCTTGGAGATGAATCCCTTGGCGTCCTCGGTGCGGACGAGCGAGCCGAGGTCCGAGGCGCTGCGGCTCGAGGTGAGGACGACCAGGGGTCGTTCGGGCTGGGCCGCGAGCTCTTTCGCGACTGCAAACCCGGTCATGTCGGGCAGGAGCACATCCAGCAGGACGAGGTCGGGCCGGAGCGATTGGACGGCGGCGATGGCGGACGCTCCATCTTCGGCATCGCCGACGACGAGGTAGCCGGCGGACTCGAGCAGCTTCCGCGCCAACCGCCGGAAGCTCGGATGGTCGTCGACGATGAGCGCCGTCGTTGGCACGACATCATCGTCCCACAGCTCAACCCGTTGATCGTCCTGGATTTCCCTGAACTTCCGCGATCTCAGGGAAAGGACCGACGACGGCCCGTCTCCGGCTTCCTAGTGTCGCCTCGATATCTCGTAGTTGGAAGGAGGAGAGAGACCAATGATCGGACACATCGCACTCTTCATCGCCGCGTTGGTCGCCGCTTCTGTGGCCGCTCTCGGCTTCCCGTCGCGCACCGAGTCCGAGACGTGCCCGGCCGCGGTTCAGACGTCCACGAACGTGTACGAGCATGGCATGGCAGTTGGCCATCGGAGCTTCGCGCACGCGAGCTCGACCGCGAGGAGGAGCTGTTGAGCACGGTCGCGGAGCTACCAAGCGGCACCCTCACGTTCCTCTTTACGGACATAGAAGGGTCGACGCGGCTTCTCGCCCGGCTTGGCGATCGCTACGGCGAGGTGCTTTCCGACCATCAGCAGCTCCTGCGCGATGCCTTCGCCGGCGCCGGCGGACGCGAGATCGACACCCAGGGCGATGCCTTCCTTGCCGTCTTCCCGCGCGCGAAGGACGCGGTCAAAGCGGCACTCGCAGCCCAACGGTCGCTCGCAAGCCACTCGTGGCCGGCCGACGTGTGCGTACGAGTGCGAATGGGGCTCCACACGGGCGAGCCGGCTGCGACGCGCGATCGGTACATCGGACTGTCGTTACATCGCGCCGCGCGGATTTGCGCTGCCGGCCACGGCGGTCAGATCCTTCTGTCTCGGGCGACTCACGCGATCCTCGCCGACGACGTCCTCCCGGACATCACCTTCCAGGACCTCGGTCGGCATGGCCTGAAGGACCTCGATCACGGGGAGCGCATCTACCAGCTTCTCGTCCCCGACTTGCCGCGTCGTTTCCCGCCGCTGCGGACACTCGCCTCGGAGGCTCTCCCGCGTACCCAGCCCGCCACCCCTCCAGCCGCCAGAAAGCCCGGCGTGCGAGTCGTGGTCGCGGACGATTCCGTTCTTCTCCGGGAAGGCATCTCGCGCTTGCTGGCCGAGGTTGGCTTCGATGTGGTCACGAAGGCGGCAGATGCCGACGAGCTTCTGCGCCGCGTCGGAAGCACACAACCCGATGTCGTGCTCACCGACATCAAGATGCCGCCGTCCCACATCGACGAGGGGATCGTCGCGGCACTGGAGATTCGCAGGCTGCACCCGACAGTGGGGGTACTCGTCCTGTCGCAGTACCTCGACACGGCCTACGCCCAGCGGCTGCTCGACGAATACCCGGAGCGGGTCGGCTATCTACTCAAGGATCGAGTCTGCGATGTGGCAGTCCTGGGTGATGCGATTCGGCGTGTCGCCGAGGGCGAGTGCGTCGTCGATCCAACGATCGCCACGCGGCTCATGGCTCACGCCCGAGCCCGAAGCTGAGCAACGGCTCCGATCCTGCCCAGATCCGATGGCGTGCACACTTGAAGACCGCCAGGCGACCACGAGCCGTCGAGGTTCTACTGAACTGAGCAATAAGCAGGTCAGACGCTCTCTCCTCCGGCACTCCGAAGCGAATCGCGGGCGTCTCCTAATCCGCGGTCCAGGATTCCGCGACAAGGACGACCTGAAAACCGTCGGGGTCGACGAGCGTTACACCGTGTTGCTTCCAGTAAGGATTTGTCGGCTCGACAGAGAGCCCAACGAGGCGCTCCAGTATCTCGTCGACCGCGTCAGCGCTGCCAAGGTAAAGAACGAGCAGCGTCTCCGGATGTGGTGATGGTGCGTTGTGCTGCCCGCCGCTCGTGAACTCGAGGTGGGCGTCGGAGCCCGGCAATTCGAGGAAGACACCGTCATAGCCGTCGTGGTCCTCGAAGCGGCCGATCTCTGGCAGTCCGAGTCCGTCTCGGTAGAAGCGGATGACGGCCGTGAGTCGGTCCGTGTGTCGTGCGAATCGGATTTGTATTCCGGTCTACTCCTGGTCGACGTCCGAACGGCGAAGATGAGCCGGCTCGCCAGCCGAGCTAACTTGCACCATCTTCCTTGAGCCCTCGACGCCCGTAAAGAGGTCCCGCGAGGCGGCGCGCCGCGCGGGACCTCGACTTCCCTCTACCCGTTGTCGTCGTTGGCGACCGCTGTGGCGGCGGCCTCCTCGGGGCTGAGCCGGATGACCTGCTCGCACCCGTGCAACCGCACCGGGTCGTGCACAACCACGTACGCGACGTCGTAGCCAGGCCCGCAGTCGATGATGTCGGGCTGGTTGTCGTTGGCCAACGCGTGGAGGATGTCGTTCCCCCTGCCGCCGTACTGGACGTCGGCTCCCGCACCGACCCACAGCACGTCGTTGCCCGCCCCGCCGTAGATGACGTCGTTGCCCGGACCGCCGCGCGCGACGTCATTGCCACGCCCTGCGTACACGACGTCGTTGCCGTCATGCGCCCGGATGACGTCGTTGCCTCCCCTTGCATAGATGATGTCCGAGCCGGGCGTCCCGTTGAGATTGTCGGGACCGTCGGTGCCCCGGATGAGATCGAGGCTCGTCGCCGACGCCGTGGCGGCGAGCAAGAGCGCTGCCGCAACGGCCGAAACGATGAACTTGGCTTTCACCATGAACCTCCGCGTCTCGAAGGTCGCTTGACCCGCTCGTTATCCCAATCGCGTATGGGGATCTCGTGAGCGCTCGGTAAACGCGCGTCACGCGTCTGTCAAGGCGTGTAAAACGTGGCGGTCGCTGGGACGCTCCGGGACAGGGAGGCGAATGCTGAACTCGGTTCCGATCGACGAGCTCGCGACAGCGACATCGCCGCCCATGGCGCGAGCGAGCTCGCGCACGATTGCGAGCCCGAGACCGGTGCCGACTGGACGGTGACCGTTGTAACGCCGGAAGAGAAAAAACCGGTCGAACGCGCGCGGCACCTCTTCCGGTGCGATGCCCGGGCCCGTGTCCTTCACGTTCAGCCGCCCTGCAGCCGCGGCGAGCGTGATTGTGCCGCCGGGCGGAGTGCAACGCAAGGCGTTCTCGACGAGGTTTGACGCCGCCTGCAACAGACGGTCGCGATCGGCCAGCGCTGGAGCATGCTCGTGCCCTTCGACTTGTAGCCGCACGCCGAGCTCGCGTGCCCGTGCGTCATGACGTGTCGCGCTCTCACGCGCGATCTCCGCGAGATCGACCGGCTCGACTTGGATGTCGAACCGTCTCTGGTCCAGCCGGGCCAGATTGATCAGATCCATGATCAGCCGTTCGAGTCGTGTCGCCTCGGCGCGGATAACCTTCACCGCCCGCTCGGGCGTCATGACGCCCTCATCGAGCGCTTCCGAATAGCCACGGATCGCCGTCAGTGGAGTCTTCAGCTCGTGACTCACCGACAACAGGAACGAGCGCTCGGCGCTTCGAGCATGCGTCAGCTGCGTCGCCATCGTGTTGAACGATTCCGCGAGGTCGCGAAGCTCGCGCGAACCGCCCACCGGAAGGTGATCTGGCTCCTCTCCCTGCGCCAGTCGGCTGCTCGCGCGCGCGACGCGTCGAACCGGACGCGCGATGCTGCGAGCGAGGATGGCCGCGACAGCCGCAGCGACGATGCAGCCGAGCAGGCCGGCAGCTGCGAACGCGATCCAGAAGGGCTTACTCTCGGCCCGCACCGAGCTTGCAGTGCGCAGGAGCACGACCACGTCGCTGCCGCTGTCCTTGGTCGCGTAGAGGTAGTCATGTCCGTTGATCGTGATTCGGCCGGTCGAACGGGCGGGGAGGAGGAGCGACGCCTGTTTCCTCGGCAGTACCGAGAGGCGCTCGTCCTGGGTTGCGAGGAACCGCCCGAAGGAGCCGGCCGGAGGATGCACCTGCTCGTCTGCGAGCAGTGCCACCTGGCGCTGGAGACCGTCGTAGGCGCTGTGCTCGAGCGACCGGCGAACGAGATACGCGCCGACGAGGAGCGAGAGCGAGACGGCACCGAGAACGGCGGCGCCAATCGCAAGTCGCAGCCGTGCTTGCAGTGAGCTCACGTACGGCCGTCCAGCAGGCGGTAACCGACGCCGCGTACGGTGTGGATCACGTCCGGACGTCCGAGCTTCTTGCGCAACTGGGCAACGTGGACGTCCACTGTGCGTGTCCCACCAGCGAACGTGAGACCCCAGACACGGTCGAGGAGCTGGTCGCGCCTCACGACCTGGCCGGCGTTGCGAGCGAGCTCCGCGAGCAGTTCGAACTCGAGCGTTCGGAGCGCGAGCTGCGAGCCTGCGAATGTCGCGCGACGCATGCGAAGGTCAATCCGGAGCTCCCCGACCTCGAGGACACGCGAGTCCGACGGTGCGGGCTCAGCTCGTCGGAGGACGGCGCGCACTCGCGCGACGAGCTCGCGCGGCGAGAACGGCTTGGTCAGATAGTCGTCAGCGCCGAGCTCGAGACCGATGACGCGATCCGCTTCCTCGTCACGGGCTGTCAGGATGAGAATCGGGACGTCACCGTCCCCGCGGAGCTGCCGGCAGAGCTCGAAGCCGTCGACGTCCGGTAGCCCGAGATCGAGCACGACGAAGCGCGGCCGTCGCCGATCCACCGCCTCGAGGCCGCCCTCGCCGGTGCATTCACGTACAACCTCGAAGCCGGCCTGCTCGAGGTACGTACCTACGAGTGCGCTGATCGCTTCGTCGTCTTCGATGACAACCGCGACGCCGCTCATGGCCGGGTCGCCCGGATCACAGTTGCCAGCCTGCCTGCGTGCTCGATGGTCGCCACGTCACCAAGCCGGAGCCGTCGCAGGCGCACGCGGCGTCCGTTCAGTGTGACGACAGTCGCCCGGTCGATCCTGAACGTCACGCGGCTCCCGTCGAGCTCCCGGATCGCGATTCGTGGTGGTTGGACACGCACGACGATGCCACGGTCATCGCTCGCGTGGGCAGCCATGGCCAGGCGCGCCGGGAGGACGGCGGCGCAGAGCAGCACCAGCCAGAGCCGTCGCATCACCAGGATCCTGGTCGACCCGCGTCAGCGCGGGGTGTGGTCTGTGTAAAGCGAACGTAAAACGACGCCCGGCGCGGCGTTGTTACTACGCGGCGCGGGCGTGGGCAGTGTCCTCGACAAGCAGGCACATCAGAACGACTGCATCGTCGCTCGACAATCCCTGGTCGCTGGTCAGCGAGCGCCAGGTCGGGAATGCGAGTGCGTGGCCGATTGCCGCGCGTGTCCGGCGCGCCCCGCGACCTCGCAGGCGGCGGCCCGTCATCAGCGTGTCCTGGATCGCGTTGAGGTAGTCGTAGAAGTTGCGAAGAAGGTGCTGGACGATCGGCACGACGGGCTCGTCGCGGAGCAGGCTGACGTACATCGTCTGGGTGCGTGCGTAGAACGCGTACAGGTCGCGGAGCGCAGTCTCAGTGCGCTCTGCCGGGTCCTCGATCGCGGCCCACGCGCGGGGGTCGGGTCTCGGATTCGCGGCGCGCCAGTGTGACGAGCAGGCGGCGAACAGTGCGTTTTCGTCCGGAAAGTGGCGGTACACCGTTGAGCGCCGCACGCCTGCGCGCTCGGCGATGGCACTGATAGAGGTGCGCGCAGGCCCGAGCTCCTTATGAAGGGCGACGGCACTCTCGGTGATCCGCCTGCGGGTCTCCTCTTCGAGCTCGGCACGCCGCTGCATCCGGTATGGGCGCTTTTGATCGGACATATCCGTCCTGCGAATATTGACAGATGCGATGATGCGACCTATATTCGCGCGACAACACTGTCTAATAAAAGGAGCAGCCGTGGAGGCGACAGCATCAGGCGTGACGATCGTGGGTTCGGACGACGGCAAGGAGGGGTTCCTGGGAAGCATCGGCGTGCGCTTCATGATCGACGGGGCTGGGGCCGGGGAGCGCTTCTCGCTGGTCGAGCACCCGATGTCGCCGCGCGCGCTGGCCGCGCCGCTGCACCTGCACACGCGCGAGGACGAGTACAGCTTCGTACTCCAGGGGCGAATGGGCGCACTGCTGGGCGATGACGCCGTGGAGGCCGGGCCGGGCGACCTCGTTTTCAAGCCGCGCAACCAGTGGCACACGTTCTGGAACGCCGGCGATGAGCCGTGCCGGATCCTCGAGATCATCTCGCCGGCCGGCTTCGAGCGCTTCTTCCAGGAACTCGTCGACATGGGCGGCGTCGCCGAAGCGGACCCGGACGTGTTCGCACAGCTCAGGGAGCGTTACGGTCTCGAGATGCAGCCGGAGACGGTTCCCGAACTGCTCGAGCGCTTCCAGCTACGGATGGGCGAGCCGCTCTCCGGCGGCTGGAGGCCGTGACTGAACAGCAAGAGAATCTGTGAACGATGCCGATCAATTTGAGCTCGTTCGTTTGATCACCGAGCTCACCTGGCGCATCGATCACGGAAGAGCCGCGACCGTCCACGAGCTGTTCGTCGACGACGGCGAGCTCGTCCTGGGTCCGGAGGAAGTCGTGCGCGGACGCGAAGCGATCACGGAGTGGGGGCAGACCATCGACGAGGCAGGCTGGCGCATCCGGCATGTCATCTCGAACATGCGCTTCTCTGTTGACGCCGACGATGCCGCCGAGGGAACAACACTCGTCACCGCCTTCATGCACGAGCGCGACGAGCTCGGCACCGCGGTGCCGTGGACTGTGGGCGAGGATCACGACCGGTTCGTGCGCACCGAGCAGGGTTGGCGCTTTGCGTCTCGCCGATGGGAGCAGCTGTTCCTTCGTCCGGCGTAGCCGCATCTCAGAGACAGATGTGCGCGGGCGACCGTAGGTTGACAGGCCGTGGCTAGAGTGAGTGCGGTGGCTCACTCAATCGGGAGGTGGCGTTAGGTGAATGGCGCGGTCGAGAAGGCGATCCTTGCCGGAGGATGTTTCTGGGGGATGCAGGATCTGATCCGGAAGCGACCTGGCGTTCTGTCGACGAGAGTGGGGTACACCGGCGGCGACGTTCCGAACGCGACCTACCGGAACCACGGGACGCACGCGGAGGCGATCGAGATCCTCTTCGACCCCGAGCAGACCTCGTACCGGGAACTGCTCGAGCTCTTCTTCCAGATCCACGATCCGACAACGCTGAACCGTCAGGGCAACGACATCGGGACGAGCTATAGGTCCGCGATCTTCTACCTCGACGACGAACAGCGCCGCGTCGCCGAGGAGACGATCGCCGACGTCGAGGCGTCGGGCCTCTGGCCGGGAAAGGTCGTGACCGAGGTCACTCCGGCAGGTCCGTTCTGGGAGGCCGAGCCCGAGCATCAGGACTACCTCGAGCGGTATCCGTACGGGTACACCTGCCACTTCCCGCGGCCGGATTGGGTCCTTCCGCAGCGGGCCAAGGCTGCCGCCGGCTAGGTCGTCGCCGCCGCAGGGCGGATGGGCTGAGAGATCACGGCGGCACGCGCACGGTGGGTTGACGCGCGCGGGTGGCGTCTGGGTGCTGGCATCTGTCTGCCGACGAAGTCGGTGAGCGGCCCTAGCCGAACGTGAAGCAGTAGGCCTCGACGCCTGGAGCGAGGAAGGTGATCTCGAAGAGGCGATCGGTGATCGATCCTCGCTCGCGGATCAACTGGTAGAGCCGCTGCTGGGCCACCGTTCCGTTGCCCTGTTCGTCGACGTCGAGCCCGTGCCCGTCACCGGGAGGTTCTCCGTCGACGGACACGCGGAACGGCACCGACGCGCCTCGCGTACGCGGTCCCATGACGAGATGGACGTCCCGGGCATGGAAGCGGAACACAACCCGTCCATCGGCTTGATTCAGCACGCTTGCCCCTCTTGCCGCCGTCCAGTCCCCAGCCAGAGCCCAATGATTGAGCCTCAAGGAGTCCGGCACGGCGTAGGTGCGAGGCTCGTCGAACGCTACGCCACCGGGAGACGCAAAGTTCTGGCCCTGCTCGTAGCCGAGATACGTTTCGGGCGACTTCAGATTGGCCCAATCAGCTTGCACCTCGAAGCCCTCGGGAGCGACCGAGACGAGCTCGTCACCGACTGAGTCCCGTCCTGCGTCGCGCAGCAGCCTTTGAATGACCATCTCGCACTCTGCGTATCCACCCTCGCCGAACTGGTGGTGGCGGATTCGTCCCTGCGCGTCGGCGATGTACACCGCCGGCCAGTACTGGTTGCTGAAAGCACGCCAGACCATGTAGTCGCTGTCGAGTGCGATGGGATATCCGACGTTCATGTCCTCCGCGGCCTGGCGCACGTTGTCGACGTCGCGCTCGAATGGGAACTCAGGCGTGTGGACGCCGACCACCACGAGGCCGTCCTCCTGGTACCTGTCGGCCCAGGCGCGCACATAAGCGAGCGTCCGGAGCCAGTTGATGCAGGTGTACGTCCAGAAATCGACGAGGACGACCTTGCCGCGCAAATCCGCGGCCGTGAGTGGCGGCGAGTTGAGCCAACCGGTCGCGCCGTCGAAACCGGGCAGGTGCCCCTCGGTGGACAACGGAGCCGGCCCGACGTGGCGGAACAGGCTCATCTCATGCCGCCGACTGCCAGGACGGCGTCGGCGAACGCCTCCGGGGCTTCCTGGGGAAGATTGTGTCCGATGCCGCCCTCGATTGTCCGGTGCGAATACTCGCCCGAGAATAACTTGGCGTAGGCACTCGGGTCTGGATGGGGCGCACCGTTGGCGTCATCCTCGAGCGTCAGGGCAGGCACGGTGATGAGCGGACCTTCGGCGAGCCGTTTCTGCAGTTCGTCATATTCAGCCTCGCCTTCAGCCCCCGGCCGCCAGCGATAGTTGTGGATGACGATCGGGACGCGATCGGGCTTGTCGAAGGACGCTGCGCTGCAATCGATCGTCGCGTCGTCGAAGTTCGACTTCGGTGAGGCGGTCCGCCAGATGAGCTTCACAAAGTCGAGGTCGTCGAGCCCGAGCCGACAACTAGACGCGAGCAGGCGCCCCCCGGCGCGGCCTCGCTTCGAGCGCGCGCGCCAGGTCGCTCGACGAGACGATCCCTGCGAGTCCGCCGTTCGAGAGAACGAGGCCGTGGCCGCCGGCGGACTGGCTCAGCTCCGCGAGGGCGTCGACCGCGTCCTCGTCCTCGCGGAGCACCGGCACCTTGTCGAGCGAGACCAGGCAGTCGCGCACGCGCCGCACGTCCCACTCACGCCGAGGCACGCTGGTGACGCAACGGAGGGGCAGTAGACCGACGGTCTTGCCGTCGTCGACAACGGGATACGTCGTATGTCGCTGTGAGATCATGATGCTGTCCATGAGCTCGCCGAGCGTCGTGTCGGCGCTGACGACCACCGGGTTCGGTGTCATCACGTCGCCCACGCGCAATCCCATCAGCGCCTGCTGTGTCAAGAGATAACGTGCCTCGGCAGTTGCGGCATTGAGTAGGAACCAGCCAAGGAACGCGAGCCAGGCACCGCTGAACGAGCTCTGGAAGATAAACATCGCGATCCCTCCGGCGATGAGCAGATAGCCAAAACCGCGCCCGACATTAGCGGCGATCCGGGTCGCCCATGCGAAGTCGCCCCGCGCGCGCCAGAGCGCAGCGTGGAGCACCCGCCCGCCGTCGAGCGGCTGCGCAGGAATCAGGTTGAAGACGAGCAGCGTGATGTTGATGTAGCCCAGCCACGAGGCCACGCCGTCGACGGCCGACGGAAGCCCGTTGATGAGCGCGATGAGGACGAACAGCCCACCGAGCGCGAGCGAGACGAGTGGGCCCGCGATCGCGACCCGGAATTCGGCACCGGCGCTCCGGAACGATCCCTTGAACCTGGCCACGCCGCCGAAGAGCCAGAGCGTGATTCCGTCGATCTCGATCCCTTCGCGCCGAGCCTGGAGGGCGTGGCCGAACTCGTGCAGGAGGATGGAGAGGAAGAAGAAGAGCGCCGCCACGATCGCCATCGCGATGTGAGTCCC